>NZ_FUYD01000006.1:0-173587 GCF_900167505.1 Clostridium sp. USBA 49 | reverse complement strand
TTAACTATTTAGACAGTTCTTCTGAAAATTATTGATTCTCTTTTTTGTACAAAATAATTTTCCACTTTTCGTACAAAATTATATTGACATTTACAATATATTTTAAAAATATAGAAATAATAAATATTAACATAAAAATTTATATCAAAATATAATTATAAAATTTTTATATTAAGGAGGATTTAATATGTTTAATAATTTTACTTCAGGTAACAATAACTTTTTCCCAATATTTATAAATAGAAGAGATTTTGATAATGGAGGGAAATTATATCATGATAGCTATGAAGTCTATGTAAACAATGATTATGTTGGAAGAAAAACATTAATAGCTGAAAGTGAAAGTGTTGATGATATAAAAAATCATCTAAAATCAGAAGGATTTCAAGATTTTAATACTAATTTGAAAGGGAATCACCTTATAATAACTTCAAATTCTGATGAGGCTTATAATATAAAGAAAAATTTAAATGTATATTTAAATGTAAGATAAATACATTAACAAATAAAAAGCATAGGTTGATATTAATACAATAATACAACTTGTGCTTTTTAACTTTTTGAATTATTATTTTAATAAACTATATTTAGTATTTATGTTTTATATAAATAAATAAATATAAATAATTATTTAAATATTTGTCTGTACTTTTATTTGTATATAATAATATAATATATAATAAAGCAATAATATATAAAGAATAAGGTTGTAGGTTATGGATAAAAAGAAGTTAAAATATTTAATTAATAAAAATGAAGGATTAAAATTAGATTTTAAACAAAAATTGGAATTAAATACAGAGAGCGGGAAAAAAGAATTAGCAAAAGATGTTTGTGCTATAGCAAATTCAAAAGGTGGAAGAGGATATATTATAATTGGTGTTGAAGATAAAACAAAGAAAATAATTGGAATAGAAGATAATGATTATAAAGAAGAACAAATAATGCAGATTATAAGTTCAAGATGTGAACCTCCTATACCAATTCTATATGAAACTATTTATTATAATGGAAAAACTTTAGGCGTGATTACAATATATGATGGAGATCAAAAGCCATATCAATTAAAAGAAAATGGAGCTTTTTATATAAGAAGGGGTTCAACTACAGATGTAATGAGAAAGCAAGAAATAGCTTCAGTCCTTCAGGAAAATTTATCATTAAATATTGAGTTGTGTCCAATTATAAATAGCTCTATTGATTGTATAGATACAGAACTTGTAGATAAATATTTTTCATTTCATAGAATTGAATCAAAAGAAGAAAATAGAATTATTCTTATGGAAAATGCATCTATAATAAAATTTAATAAAGATTTAGAAAAATATGTAGTAACCCTTGGAGGTATTTTAGTTTTTTCAAAAATTAATTTTTTATATCTTCCTCACAATGTAGTAAGAATAATAAACAAAATAAATAGTAAAGAAAATGAAATTATATTAGTAAATGGTGATTTGCTATCCATATTAGATAAATGTGAAATAATTTTAAAAAAAATATTACCTGAAAATTATCCAATAGAAGCAGTATATGAGGGTATAAAAAATGCAGTTTTTTATAGAGATTACACTATATTTAATAAAGAAATTGAAGTTGTAATTGGAAATGAAAATGTAAGTGTTATTAGTCCTGGCATTTTACTTAAAAATACAAATATAAGCGAAAATAATTACTTAAGAAGGAATATGTGGATATATGAAAAATTGTTAGCTCTTGATGACAAAAGTAGATTTATAAAAGCTCAAAGAGGCTTTACAAAAATGAAAATAGCTTTTAAAAATATAGGTAATGTAAAATTTATTAATAGTATTAATGGAGATTTTTTCAAAGTTATTTATCCTGGACCCAATAAAGTAAAAAGTTAACAATTTGTTAAGAAATATTATACAATAGGAATATTGAATAAATATTCTGAATATTATATAATGAAGGAAATAGCACCTAAAAAATAATTTAGAGGGGTGGTCAATTGTGATTCATGTATTTTATCAAAAAAGAGGTACAGGAAAGACAAAAGCTTTGATTAATATGGCAAATGAAAAGGTTTTGAATTCTAAAGGCCATATTGTTTTTATTGATGATGACAAAAGAAATTTATTTCAACTTCATAGAAGTGTTAGGCTTATTTCAACTGAAGATTACAAATTAAAAGATTATAATTGTTTTTATGGATTTTTGTGCGGCATACTTTCGGAAGACTATGATATTGATACCATTTTTATTGATGGATTGTCTAATATTGTCTGCGGAAACTTAAGTAATGCAGCACATTTATTTTTTGATTTAGATAAATTATCCAAGGAAAATAATATTGAATTTTATATAAATATTAATAGTGAAGAAAATGAAATACCTGAATTTATAAAAAAATATGTAGCATAAAGCTAAAAAAGCTGCACTAAATTTTAGTGCAGCTTTTATCTTTTAGAATATTAGCACCAGTTTTATTAGTGCTTTTTTAATTATTTTTGTACAGTTATCAAGAGAAATTATTGTATATTAGGATATTATATAAATCAATTGTAATTAAAAATACAATAAAATATTGATAAAATATTGTTTTAACTATATACTAAAAAGAAAGGGCTTTTAACAAAGGATGATAAAGGAGACGATTTTATGGGAAATGTATTAGATACATTAATAGAACGTGGGTTTTTAAAACAATTTACCCATGAAAACGAGATAAGAGAACTTCTTGAAAAAGAAAAAATAACATTTTATATAGGTTTTGATCCAACTGCAGATAGTCTACATGTTGGACATTTTATTGCTATGATGATGATGGCACATATGCAGAGAGCTGGACATAGGCCTATTGCATTACTTGGTGGTGGAACAGCTATGGTAGGAGATCCATCTGGTAAAACTGACATGAGAAAAATGCTTACAAAAGAAGAAATTGCTCATAATGTAGAGTGTATAAAAAAACAGATGGAAAGATTTATAGATTTTAGCGATGGTAAGGCAATTTTAGTAAATAATGCAGAATGGCTTTTAAATTTAAATTATATTGATTTTTTAAGAGAAATAGGTGTTCATTTTTCAGTAAATAGAATGCTTACTGCAGAATGTTTTAAACAAAGACTTGAAAAAGGCTTATCATTTTTAGAGTTTAATTATATGCTTATGCAGGGATATGATTTTCTTGAATTAAATAGAAGATATGGTTGTATTATGCAGCTAGGTGGAGATGATCAGTGGTCTAATATGCTGGCAGGAGCTGATTTAATAAGAAGAAAAGAAAATAAGCCTGCATATGCAATGACTTGTACTCTTTTAACTAACAGTGAAGGAAAAAAGATGGGTAAAACTGAAAATGGAGCATTATGGCTTGACAAAGAAAAAACTTCACCTTATGATTTTTATCAATATTGGAGAAATGTAGATGACGCTGATGTTGAAAAATGTCTTGCTCTTTTAACTTTTCTTCCTATGGATGAAGTTAAAAGGTTAGGGTCTCTTAAAGATGCTCAAATAAATGAAGCTAAAAAAGTGCTTGCCTTTGAGGTTACAAAACTTGTTCATGGAGAAGAAGAAGCAATTAAAGCACAATCTGCAGCTGAAGCTTTATTTTCTAGTAGTGGAGATATGAGTAATGTTCCTACAACAGTAATACATAGTGATAAATTAGGTTCTAATATTTTAGATATTCTTTTAGAAGCAAAAATAATTCCATCCAAGGGAGAAGGCAGAAGACTTATACAGCAGGGAGGATTAAGTATAAATAACGAAAAAGTTACAGATATTAACATGATTATAACAAAAGAACATTTTAAAGATGGAGCTATGATTGTTAGAAGGGGAAAGAAGAATTTTAATAGAATAACAATAGAATAATAGAATTAATATGCCAGTTTTATGATAAAAACTTATTTATCATATAGCTGGCATTATTAAGGTTGAAATAAATTATACGATAATTAAATATATATATATATTAAAGGTGGTGAAATTATGGCAGGTATAGTCAGCATAATAAGTGCTTATAATGTAAATACCAAAAAAATTTCTGATAAGCTTATTTTCGAAGTTGGTCAAATATTTCCAGCTAAAATAATTAAATCAAATGATTCTAATAAAGAAGTTATATTACAGCTTGCAAATGGATGGCAAATTCCTGCTAAATTTGAAAAACCACTAAATTTTATACCAGAAGGATTGATGAAATTTCAAGTAGAAAATTTTAAAGATGGGAAACTTCAGGTAAAAATAACAGATAATAAGAAAAAGGAAAATATTAAAGAAAATTATATAAAAGAATTTATTTCTGATGATAAAGAAAATATTAATAAAGAAGATTATGAAATATTAAATAAAATGATTAAACATAATATGCCTATTACAAATGAAAATATATCTAAAATAAAGAGTATAATAGATTTTAAAAATAAAATAGAAAATGATAATAAAAAAGAAGAATTGTTTATAGAAAAGTATATAAAAAGTAAGAATATAGACTTAAGTAGTGAAAATGGTAAATATATAAAAAAAATAATAAAAGGATTTTTAAAAGAATTTAAAAATTTAAATACTGATGATATATTTACTATGATTGAAAACAATATAGATTTAAATGAAGATAATATTAAAAGTTTTTTAAAATTATCTAAAGAGGATAATACTATATATAAAGAACTTAAAAATTTAAATTTAAAATATGAAGAAAGTTATATATATAATAAAAATGATTTTTTAAATAATGAATTAAAAAATCTATCAGAAATTAAATATAAAGAATTAGATTTTTTAGTAAAAGAACAGATAAAAAATAAAACTGAAGAAATGAAAAATGCAATACAAAATATTATAAAAGATATAGAAAGTTATAATAATGATAAATTCAATAAAATAAGCGATATTGTAAAAGAATATATTAATGACTTTAAAGTATTTAACTCAATAAGCAGTCAATATTATTATTTAAATGTCCCTATAAATTTAAATAAATATGAATACAATTGTAAGCTTTTAATAAAAGATGACAGAAAGTCAGGTAAAAAAATTGATTCTCAAAATGTGAATATAGCTGTTAGTGTGAAAACTTCTTATATAGGTATTGTAGATGCTTATATTAAGGTTAGAGAAAATAATATGCATATAGATATAAAATGTGGTGAAAAATGGATTCATATTTTAGATTCAAGAAAAGATAAATTACTAGAAAATTTATCAAATATAAGCTATAATGTATCTTTAAATTTTGATAAAAGAAATACTGAAGTTAATATTTCAAATTTTAGTGATATATTTAATGATAATTATTTAGAAGGAATAAATATAATAGTTTAAATATTAAATAAGAAATTTAAAATAAGAAATATGTGTGGAGTTGTTATGAAAAATATAAAAAAAGCAGCAGCTTTAAAATATGATAAAACTTATGAAGCACCTATAGTTACAGCGGCAGGGATGGGACATATTGCAGATAAAATTATAGAAAAAGCTAAAGACAGCAAGGTACCTGTAATATATAATAAAGAAATGGCAGAACTTCTAACTAATGTAGATGTAGGTTCGGAAATACCTTCTGAATTATATGATGCTGTGGCTAAAATAATTGCATATATAATTGATAATGACAAAAAAGAATAGAAGGAGTAAATTTATGAGCCTTTTTGCTATATCTGATTTACATTTGGCATTTAGTACGGATAAACCTATGAATATTTTTGGAGAACATTGGTATAAACATGAAGAAAAAATAAAAACTAATTGGATAGAAAAAATTACAGATACTGATACTGTTCTAGTATCAGGAGATATTTCTTGGTCTATGAAAATGGAAGAAGGTCTAAAGGATTTAGAATGGATTCACAATCTTCCAGGGAAAAAAATATTTATAAAAGGAAATCATGATTATTGGTGGCAAAGTATATCTAAGCTTAATTCTCTTTATGATGATATGAAATTTATACAAAATAATTATTTTTTATATGAAAATTATGCTATTTGTGGAACAAGAGGATGGATATGTCCTGGAGGAGAGAATTTTACTCAAAGGGATGAAAAAATATTTAATAGAGAGTTAATAAGATTAAGACTTTCTTTAGATGCTGCAATGAAAGATGGATATAAAAAATATATAGTAATGCTTCATTATCCTCCTACAAATGAAAAATTTCAAGAAACAGAATTTATTAAAATTTTTAAAGAGTATAAAGTAGATAAGGTTATATATGGACATCTTCATGGACCTTCATTAAAAAAAGTTTTTGAAGGGCAAATAGATGATATAGAATATATATTAACTTCTGCAGATTATATAAATTTTAATCCCATTAAAATACTATAAAATGGGATTTTTTATTGACTTATATATTATTATATCGTAATATATAGATATAATAATTTACAGAAAAGGTGTTTAAAAATTTGTAGTTTAATTAACAATATGTAAAGAGGTAATATTTATGGATAAAGATTATAGAAAGTATAATGAAGTTTCTGAATTATTAAAAGTATTGGCTCATCCTGTAAGATTATGCATAGTTAAAGGTCTTTTAGAGAAAGGTAAATGCAATGTAACTTATATGCAAAATTGTTTGGATATGCCTCAATCAACTATATCACAACATATTCAAAAACTTAAAAGTGCAAAAATAATAGAAGGGGAGAGAAATGGACTTGAGATAAATTACAAAGTTTGTGATGAAAGAGTAGAAAAATTAATTGAACTTTTGTTAAAGGAGGAAGATTAAAAATGTCAAAAAAAGTTATTATTGTTGGTGGAGTTGCAGGGGGAGCTTCTGCAGCTGCAAGACTTAGAAGATTAGATGAAAATATAGAAATTATTATGTTTGAAAGAGATGAATATATATCTTTTGCAAATTGTGGACTTCCATACTATATAGGTGGAACCATAAAAGAGCGAGAAAAACTTTTAGTTCAAACTCCAGAAGCTATGAAATCTAGATTTAATATAGATGTAAGAGTTAATAGTGAAGTAATTAAAATAAACCCAAATGAGAAAACTGTTAAAGTTAAAAGTAAGGAAAAAGGAATTTATGAAGAAAGTTATGACTATTTAATACTTTCTCCAGGAGCAAAAGCTTTAAGACCTAATATAGAAGGAATTGATAATGATAAAATTTTTACATTAAGAAATATTCCAGATACAGATAAAATAAAAGCTTATGTTGATAGAAATGATACAAAATCTGCCGTGGTTATAGGCGGAGGTTATGTTGGGGTTGAAATGGCTGAAAATTTAAAAGAAAGAGGACTTGATGTTACTTTAGTTGAAGCAGCTCCACATATATTAGCACCATTTGATTCTGATATGGCAGTTATAGCAGAAAAAGAACTTATTGATCATGGAATAAAGCTTATATTAGAGGATGGAGTTAAATCTTTTAAAGATGAAAATGATAAAGTAAGTGTTATTTTAAATAGCGGTAAAAGTATTTCTACTAACATGGTTATACTTGCAATAGGAGTTTTACCAGATACACAATTTGCAAAAGAGGCAGGAATTGAAGTTGGACCTCGTGGACATATAATAGTAAATGAAAAGATGCAGACTAATATAGAAAATATTTACGCAGTTGGAGATGCTATAGAAGTTGTAGATTTTATTACAAAACAAAAGACAGCAGTTCCTTTAGCAGGGCCTGCAAATAAGCAGGGAAGAATTGCTGCAGACAATATTGCAGGATTAAATTCAACTTATAAAGGAACACAAGGAACATCAGTAATTAAAGTTTTTGATTTAACAGCTGCAAGTACTGGAAATAACGAAAGAAATTTAAAGAAAGCAAATATACCATATAAGGCTATTTTTGTTCATCCAAATTCTCATGCTTCATATTATCCTGGTGCTACTCAAATGACAATAAAACTTATTTTTAATGATGAAGGTAAAATTTTGGGCGCACAGGCAATAGGTTATGATGGTGTAGAAAAAAGAATAGATGTTATTGCTACGGTTATAAGACTAGGTGGAACAGTATATGATTTAGCAGAGTTAGAATTAAGTTATGCGCCTCCTTTTTCATCAGCAAAAGATCCAGTTAATATGGCTGGTTTTGTAGCACAAAATGTATTAGAAGGTAAAATGCACTTGGCTACACTTGAAGATTTAGAAAATATTGATTTAGATAAAACTATACTTTTAGATGTAAGGACTGAAATTGAGTTTAATAATGGACATATAGATGGAGCTATAAATATACCAGTAGATGAATTAAGAAACAGGTTAAATGAATTAGATAAAAATAAAGAAATATTAGAATATTGTCAAGTTGGCCTAAGAGGATATATTGCCGATAGAATTTTAACTCAAAATGGATTTAAAGTAAAAAATTTAACAGGCGGATACAAATCTTATTCTCTTTTAAATTATAAAGAAATGAATGAAAACAATGAAAATGGTGGAAATAATATGAAAATAGATCCAGAAACTCAAACTATTAAAAAAGAAGAAAGAGCAAAAGATGCTTTTGATAAAAGTTTAGATGCCTGTGGACTTTGCTGTCCTGGACCATTAATGCAAGTAAAAATGTATATTGATGATATGAAAAATGGAGAAATTTTAAAGGTAACAGCATCTGATCCCGGATTTTATGAAGATATAAAAGCATGGTGTAAAAGAACTAACAATGAATTAATAGATTTAAATAAAAAAGGTGGTACTATAACTGCTTTTATTAAAAAAGGAATTGAAAAATTATCAAATAATGCTAATGTAATTATGAATAATGAAGTAAAAGACAATAAAACTATGATTATATTTAGTGGAGATTTGGATAAAGCTATAGCTTCATTTATAATTGCCAATGGGGCTGCTTCTATGGGTAAAAAAGTTACAATGTTTTTCACATTTTGGGGACTAAATATATTAAGAAAGCCTGAAAAAGTAAAAGTAAATAAAGGATTTATTGATAAAATGTTTGGTTTTATGATGCCAAGAGGAAGTAAAAAACTTAAACTTTCCAAAATGAACATGATGGGTATGGGAGGAAAGATGATAAGGAAAGTTATGAAGGATAAAAATGTTGCATCATTAGAAGAATTAATTCAATCTGCTATAAATAGCGGAGTTGAAATAGTAGCATGTCAAATGTCTATGGATATTATGGGAATAAAAAAAGAAGAACTTATTGACGGTGTTAAAATTGCTGGAGTTGGATACTATTTAGGAGAAGCAGAAGACTCTAATGTAAATCTATTTATATAAAATATAAGTAATTTATAAAAAATGAATGATGTATTATATTATTAGTTAGAATTAATAAAACCATGCATAAAAAATTTTTTATGCATGGTTTTTAAATTTAAGATAGTATATGATTATCTCTCAAAAGTATTTTTGTTAAATATTGACTGCATAGATGTAATAGAAATTTAGAAATACTATAAATTATATAGTGGAAATTAATCTATAACTTATTGTGAGTTAATCAGTATATATTTTATAAAAAAGTTTTTAATTATGTAAATTTTCAATAATTTTATTTAAATCGTCAATATTGTTTTTGATATTTTCAAATATAGGGAATTGATATTCAATTGAAGATGAAATTTCTTGTGATAATGAAGAAGTAGTTTCAGCTAATTCAGAAAGTTCTTCTACTTTAGATATAATTTCATTTTTCTTATCTGAAGTTCCTACTAAATTAGTAATACTATTATCAATTTCTAAAGCAGCTTCATCAATAGAATCTTTTATTTTAACAAAAGTATCTTTGGTTAATTTTATTGTACCATTTTGATTTTCTAAAGAATTATGAAATTCGGTCATAGCTTTAGAAGTATTCATTATATCAAGCTTAATTTCTTCTAATATCTTAGTTATATTTAAAACAGCTAATTTTGAATTTTCAGCTAATTTTCTAACTTCATCAGCTACTACAGAAAAACCTCTTCCTGCTTCTCCAGCACGAGCGGCTTCTATTGCTGCATTTAAAGCTAAAAGATTAGTTTGACTTGCTATTTGGCTTATAGAATCGGTTATTGTATTTACTGATTCTATTTTTGAAACTAAATCTATTACTGTAGATGCAGATGTTTTAAAAGAACTTTGGAGGTCAACTATAGATGAATCTAAACTTTCTATGTTTTTTAATCCTTCTTCAGCCATAGAATTAGTATCTAAAACTTTTATTTGGACGTTTGTTATACCAATTGCCATATTTTCCATATCTGAATTAAAATTTTTTAAAATAGATAAAGTATTTAATATGTCGTTATTTTGTTTTACATTTGATGCACAAATTTCATTTATAGATTCTTTTATATTATGGTTTACTTCTAACATATTATTAGAATTTTCTAAAATTGTTCTAACTTTATTTTTTAAAATTTCATAATTACTATCATTTTCAGTATAATTAGATTTATTTATTTCTTCTGTGGAATGAGTTGATGTTTCATAATTATTTTCATAAATAGTATTATTTTTTTTAGCACTTTTTTTTCTGAGTTTAAGCATTAAAAATCCCCCTCTTAAATTTTATGAACATAAAATTTACATCCTTTGTTTAAATTTATTTTAATTTATATTATAAATATCGTAAAATTTAAATCTTTCTTAACATTAAAAAATATTTTGTTTCCATATTTTTTATTTTATAATTATTATAAAGCAAAATCATAATTATATCAAAATAATTTTATATTGAGCAAATATATTAAAAAATATGTTGCTAGTTTATTTACCAGTATATATTTATATTAAATGCTATATTAACAATATTTGTATTATAGTAAAATTTATTGTATCATATATTGTGAAAATTAATTGTAAAGGATGAAATATTATGGCAATTAAGGAATGGAAGACTTTTTTAATACCATATGAACAAGCTGTAGAAGAGCTTAAAATAAAATTTAGAAGTATAAGAACAGAATATAGAAGAAAAAATGAATATTCACCTATAGAATTTGTAACAGGAAGGGTTAAAGAAATTTCGAGTATTTTAGAAAAAGCAAATAAATTTAATATACCTCTTGATAGAATAGAATACGAAATTGAAGACATAGCTGGAATTAGAATTATGTGTCAATTTGTAGATGATGTTCAAAGAGTAGTTGAACTTATAAGAAATAGAAAAGATATGCAAATTATGTATGAAAAAGATTATGTTACAAATTATAAAGAAAGCGGTTATAGAAGTTATCATGTAATAATTAAATATCCCGTTAATCTAGCAGAAGGTCAAAAGGATATTTTGGCTGAATTTCAAATAAGAACTTTGGCTATGAATTTTTGGGCTACTATAGAACATTCATTAAATTATAAGTATAAACATGAAATACCAGCAAATATAAAAGAAAAACTTAAGCATGCAGCAGATGCTGCATTTAAGCTTGATGAGCTAATGCTTGAGATTAAAGATGAAATAAAAGATGCACAGCTTTTATTTGAAGTTAAATCAAGTTTAATTTCAAATATTATGAACAATATAATAACATTATCTTCTATGGGGAAAATGTCTGAATCTATAAGATTTCAAATTCAGCTTAATAAGCTTATAGAAGAAGGAGAAGTTTATGATTTAAATAATCTTCTTGATGCAACGGAAAAAACTTTAAATAAATATAAATAAAATAATCCGGAGACATATCTCCGGATTATTTTATTTATATTTATATTTATTTTATTTATATATATTTACTTTGCTACTATATTTACAAGTCTTCCTTTAATTACTATAACTTTAACAATATTTTTACCATCAAGAGCCTTTTTTATATCTTCATTATTTAAAGAAGTTTCTTTTATGCCTTCTTCATCTAAATCAGATGGAACATTTATTCTAGCTTTAATTTTACCGTTTATTTGAATAGCAATTTCAACTTCGTCTTTTATTAAGGCAGAAGGATCAAATACAGGCCAAGTTTCATTAAATATAGAATAATTCATTCCAAGCAAATTCCATTGTTCTTCGCTAAAATGAGGAGCGAAAGGTGCCATAAGTTTAATAAAATCTATTAATACTTCTTTTAAGAAAGCAGTATTTTTATCTTTTTCATTTATATACTTAGATAATGCATTTGTAAGTTCCATCAATCTTGCTATGGCTGTATTAAATTGAAATATTTCAGCATCAGAAGTTACTCCTTTTATTGCAAAATGTCTCCAATAATTAAGCTCTTTTTCAGCATTACCAATACTATTTTTATTGTTAGATGAATTTATTATTTTTCTTGATGTATCTAAAATCCTTTCAACTCTATCTATAAATCTGGCTATAGATTTGATACCATCATCACTCCAAGCACCGCCTTCTTCATAGCCAAATCCAAACATTAAATACATTCTAAAAACATCAGAACCATATTCTTTGATATAATCATCAGGATTTATTGTATTACCCTTTGATTTGCTCATTTTCTGTCCATCAGGACCAAGTATTAAACCTTGGTGAGTTAAAGATAAAAATGGTTCATCAAAATTTAAATATCCCATATCTCTAAGAGCTTTTGTAATAAATCTAGCATATAAAAGGTGCATGCAGGCGTGCTCAGGACCTCCTACATATTTATCAACAGGAAGCATTTTATTAACTATATCACTATCAAAAGCTTTGCTGCTGTTTTTGTTATCTACGTATCTTAAAAAGTACCAAGAAGAATCTACAAAAGTGTCAAGTGTATCTGGATCTCTTAATGCTTTAGCACCACATTTAGGACAAGTAGTATGCATAAATTCTTCACTTTTTGCAAGAGGAGATTTACCGTCTGGTGAAAACTCTACATTATAAGGAAGTTCAACAGGTAATTGGCTATCTGGTACTGGAACTATTCCACAATGCTCACAATGAACAACAGGAATAGGAGCACCCCAATATCTTTGTCTTGAAACCAACCAGTCTCTTAATCTATAGTTTATTTTTTTAGAACCAAGATTATTTTTTTCAAGTTTTGAAACTATGGCTTCTTTTGCTTCTTCTGTAGTAAGACCAGTAAATTCTTCGCTATTAATAAGTTTTCCATATTCAGTATAAGGAAGCTCTGAATTACTTTCTATAACTCTTTCTATAGGAAGATTATATTTAGTTGCAAAAGCAAAATCTCTCTCATCGTGAGCTGGAACAGCCATAACAGCACCTGTACCATAAGTTGCAAGTACATAGTCAGCTACCCAAATTGGAACTTTCTTTCCGTTTATAGGGTTTATAGCATAAGAACCAGTAAATACTCCAGTTTTTTCTCTAGTTAAAGACTGCCTTTCAATATCACTTTGTTTTTTTGCGGCTTCTTTATAAGCTTCAACAGCAGATTTATTATCATCTGTAGTTAATTTATCTACTAATTCATTTTCAGGAGCTAAAACAACATAAGTAACTCCAAATAGTGTATCTACTCTTGTTGTAAAAACATTAAAACTTAAATTGGAATTATCTACTTTAAATGTTACTTCAGCACCAACAGATTTTCCTATCCAATGCTTTTGCATAGCTTTAGTTTTTTCTGGCCAGTCTAAATCATCAAGTTTTTCTAGTAATTCATCAGCATAGTCAGTTATTTTTAAAAACCATTGTGTTAAATCTTTTTTAGTAACTTCACTGTTGCAGCGTTCACAATGGCCATCAACAACTTGTTCGTTAGCAAGTACAGTATTACAGCTAGGGCACCAGTTAACAGGAGCTTTTTTTCTATAAGCTAACCCTTTTTCATAAAGCTTTAAAAATACCCATTGAGTCCATTTATAGTATTCAGGTAAACAAGTAATAACTTCATTTTCCCAATTGAACATAGCCCCCATAGCTTTTAGCTGCTTTTCCATTGTATCTATGTTTTTTAAAGTAGAATCCTTTGGATGTATTCCTGTTTTTATGGCATAGTTTTCAGCCGGAAGACCAAAAGCATCAAATCCCATAGGTTGAAATACATTATATCCCTGCATTCTTTTCATTCTAGCCCAAGAATCTACTGGACCATAGTTAAACCAATGACCAGCATGAAGATTTGCTCCTGAAGGATAAGAAAACATTTCAAGAACATATAACTTTTTATCTAAATTATTTTTGTCAAATTTATAAAGATTTGTTTCTTCCCATTTTTTTTGCCATTTTTTATCAATTTCTGTTCCGTAGTTAGACATTTTTATTCCTCCTTAAAAATTTATTTTGGTTTAAAACAAAAAATCTTTCATCTCTATAAAAAGAGACGAAAGATAAAATTCCGCGGTACCACTCTAATTAGACAAAACATAAAAATATTATGTAAGTCTCACTTATTAAGATAACGGGTTTACCGTACTTGCTTTTTTGCAAGTATGCTCCCAGGCGAGTTCACACTTTGCAAATACTGTTTTCCACCAGCCAACAGCTCTCTTAATTTGCTTAAAATGCTACTATTCCTGTTCACAGCACAATATTATAAAATATTGTATGATATGTTTAAATTATTGTCAATAGCAGATTAAAATAAAAGGGATATATTCATTGAATATATCCCTTGGCTGCCCAAGCAGGACTCGAACCTACACAATGCCAGAGTCAGAGTCTGGTGCCTTACCAATTTGGCTATTGGGCAATAACAACAATAATAATTATATCATCTATAACTATGTTGTCAAGATATTTTTTTAATACGTCTTTGAAGGTATGATATAAATAAAGTTAAAGCATAATCAAAAATAAAAAAAGCAAATTGAATACCAATTAAAATAATATAAATTGATATATTCATATTTAATATGTTATTAAAAAAAGCTTTAGAAATTATATACAATATAACAATTGAAGTATTAAAAAACAAAAGTTTTAAAACTATTTCAAGTGGAATTTTTCTTAATTTTTCAATATAATATTTTACAAATCCGTAAAGTCCAAAGAAAACTATATAAGCTATAACATTCCCTTTAATACCTGTTAATAATAAACTTAAAAAACTTGTGGATAAATATATTAAAAAACTGTTTTTTAAATTGGTAGTTAAAATTGATAGAGGAATAATACAAGAAGCTATACCAAGAAGATATAATTTATTTGTCGGAGATATAATACTTAAATATATAAAAAGGACACCTAAGGCAGTAAAAAGACCACCTCTAGCTATATTTACAGTCTTATTCATATAAATCCTCCATAAATTTATTTTAACAGCAATCTATTAAATCGCCACCCATACATTCACAACAAGAGTCTAAACACCAGATTGTCGTACATGTATTACATAGATCACCATCACCTCTATTAGTATTATAATATGTTTGCCTATATCCAGTATTTCTCCTTTGAAGATTATTAAGGGTTTGTCTGTACTCAAAATTATTAGGATCTAAGTTGCAGGCATTTACAATATAATTATAAGCATTATCATACCAGCCTTTTTTTAAATAAAGTATTCCCATAAGATAGTTCCATTCAGCGTCTCTAACAGAAATTCTTGTTAATTTTTCTTCTGCAGCTCTTAAATTACCATTTTGTAAATCTATTCTTATATCATTGTATGAAGAAGAAGTAGAACTATTATAATTTTGACTATAAGTACTATTAGAATTATTCATTAAATAATCATATGCTTCATTTATTTCTCTAAGTTTTTCTTCAGCTAAATCACGAAGAGGATTATTACCATATTGATCTGGATGATATTTTTTTACAAGTTCTTTATAAGCTTTTTTTATTTCATCTTTTGATGCACCTTCCTTAATTTGCAAAACTTCATAAGGATTTTTCATTTAAAATTTCCTCCTTTTTACATGTTCTTTTGAAAACTTTGTCCATTTTTTCCATAAGACCAAATTGAAGTATATTATAAAGTAAATCATAATTTTTTGATATAGATATATTATTTAAAGAATCTATCATGCTTTGGGCACAACTTACTAAAGTAAAATCTATTCTTTCAGATATTTTATCAAGTAATTTAGTATATGTGAGATTATCTTTATTAAATACAGCATTTATAGGATTAAATTTATTGGTTTTCATGTCCTTTTCTAAATCGTCATAAGCATCAATTATATATATCCATTTTCCAAGATTATATCCAAGAAAATAAAGAGCATCTTTATTTTTATTTTCTCCAATATAAGAAGATAATATGAAACCAGTCAAATCAGAAAAATGATGACTTAATTCATCAAGAGATTTATTTTGTGAATTCTTTTCAGCGTTATAAAGATTTTTTAAAGATTTTTCTATAAATAATAAATTATTTTTATAATAATCAGGGGCTTTTTTTAAATATATATTTAAAACTTTTGAATAAACCTTACTAAGTGAAGAATTATCATCATTAACATTATCTAAAAGTTTGTAATATGAAAGAGATACATTACAAAATGCTGCATATTTAATAGAAGAATTTTCAGTTATAATTAATCTTTTTTGAGTTGGATGAAGGATACAAAATTGTTTTGTAGCTTTAAAGTTTTCTTTAGTTAAAGAATCTAAAAGTATTGCAAGAAAAGTCATGTCATAATTAAGAGATAATCGTGGAAGATTCCCAAAAGAATTTTTTATTTCTTTACAAAGTCCACAATAATAAGCTTTAAACTTTTCATAATCTTTGACCTTTAATTCCATTTTACATGGAGTTACATATCCAAACATTGTTATTTTTTAATACCTCTATCTTTTAAAATTTCATATATAGTTTTAGAAGTAGTATCTTCCATTTTGTATCCTAAAAGACTAACAATTTCTTTTAATTCTTCTTCATAAGAAGTTTCAATTTCTATATAAGGGAAAGGACAAAAACTTTTTTCGTTTATGTCTATTTCTATAAGGGTATTTTTATATTTGTAACTTTCTCTATATTTTTCTATAATTTCAATTAATTCTAGTCCTAAAGCCTTAAAAATATTTTCCCCTTCTTGAAAGCTTTCTATTATTGTTTCGTGTTCATCCATAATTTTATATTTTTCTTGACTTAACATTTGTTTTACAGTCATATAATGAATAGTTTTATTATTTATCATATCATCTATACTTCTTATCCGAGCATAGCCTTTTAAATTTAAAAGTCTTCTATCTTTAAAATCATAAATTCTATTTGTTTGATTCTCCATTTTTACTTTTTTAGAATTTAATGATAAAAGTTTTTTCCTAATATAATCTATATCAACATCTAATATTCTTGTTTCCAATTCTTTCAATATCATCACTCCCGACAAACAAAATTATAACATAATAATTAACATTATATAAGTTTTTTATTCTTAAACCATATACAAATAGTTAATTTATTTTTAAATAATTTAAAATATGTTTTTTTATTTATTATAATTATGATATAATATCTTTAAGTTAATTCACAATACGAGGGGGACATGAAATGGAAAACTTTTATGAACAACTTATAACGACCTATAAAACAGGCATTTATAAGGTGGTTGAAGTATTATTTTATTTATTTGGAGTAATGGCACTTATAACTCTTTCAATTAATTTAGTATTTTTTATTATATTTTTATTATTAGGTATAGGAATGCTTTTTTTAAAGAGAAACTTATATGTTGAATATGAATACGTTTTTACAAATGGGGAAATCGATATAGATAAAATTGTAGAAATGAAAAAAAGAAGTCATGTTTTTTCTTTTGATATAAAAAATACTGAACTTTTGGCTGCTGAGGATAGCGATTATGTAAAAGATTTTAGCAATAAACCATCTAAAGTTTTAAATCTTTTTCCCAAAACTACAGATAAAAAAATATATGTAGCTATGATAACAGGAGGAAATGAAAGAGTACAAGTAAGGTTTGTTCCAGACGAAGAATTTGTAAATTTGTGTTATAAATATAATCCAAGAGCTGTTAAAAAATATTAATTTTCACATAAAAAACTGCCTTATAAAATTTTTAAAATTTTATAAGGCAGTTTTTTTATTTTTAATATTTATTTTTAAATATTAAATGAATTTTAGTATAATTATAATTAAAAATTTATCAGCTTAAAATTTTATTACTTATTTTTATATAGCTTCTAAGAAACTATATTGAGCAGTGTAAAGTTTGTAGTAAAATCCTTTTTTATTCATAAGTTCATAGTGAGTACCTGATTCCATAATACGACCATTATCTATATACATAATTATATCTGAATTTTTTATGGTTGAAAGTCTATGAGCAATTATAAAAGAAGTTCTTCCTTTTAAAAGTTCATTTAAACCTTCTTGAAGAGCTAATTCAGTTTGAGTATCTATACTTGAAGTAGCTTCATCAAGAATAAGAATTTTTGGATCTGCAAGAAGTGCTCTAGCAAAGGATATAAGCTGTCTTTGCCCAACAGAAAGTCTTGAACCTCTTTCATTTACTTGAGTGTAATATCCATCTTTCATATTAATTATAAATTCATGAGCTTTAACTGCTTTTGCTGCTCTTATTACTTCTGCATCGGTAGCATCTAATTTGCTATATCTAATATTATCCATAATAGTTCCTGAAAATATAAATGAATCTTGAAGCATAATTCCCATCTGCTTTCTTAAAGAATTAAGAGTAACATCTTTTACATTTATGTCATCTATAAGAACTTCTCCATTTTCTACATCATAAAATCTGCTTATAAGATTTACTATAGTAGTTTTACCTGCACCAGTTGGTCCAACCAAAGCGATAGATGTACCTTTATTTGCTGTAAAATTTATATTATTTAAAATTCTTTTGTTTTCATCATAGCTAAAATCAACATTTTTAAATTCAACTTTTCCTTCTATTTCCGGCATAATAAAAGCACCAGGTAAATCACTTACTAATGGCTTTTCGTCTAATGTTTCAAATATTCTTTCAAGATATGCCATAGCATTTATTATTGAATTATAAAAATTACTAATATTAGTTATAGGTCCCCAAAATCTACCTATATAACTTATAAAAGCTATAAGTACACCAACTGTAATTTCTTCTGTAAACCAGCTTATTCCAGCTACATATACAAGTGCTGTAGTAAGTACGGAGAGATTTTCTACTGTTGGCCATAGTACAAATTGAATAGAAACGCATCTCATCCAAGTGCTTCTGTATTCTTCCATAAGATTATTGAATATGCTTAAATTTTTATTTTCTCTTACAAATGATTGAGTTACTTTAATACCACTGATACTTTCATGTATATAAGCATTTAGATTTGATTGTTTACTGCTTAATAACTGCCATGCTTTTCTTTGAGCATTTTTTATTAAAAATATTGCACCTATTAATATAGGAAGACCTGCCATACAAATTAAAGTTAATTTTACATCTATAGCAAGCATAAAAAATATTATAACTATTAAACTAAATAAATCTGTTATAACATTTATAAGACCATTAGAAAGTAAATCGCTTAAAGAATTAACATAATTAACTACTCTTACAAGTATTTTACCATGAGGTCTGCTATCATAATAACTAAAGGGAAGCTTTTGAAGGTGGCAGAATAAATCTGCTCTTATTTTTTCTATGACGCTTTGCCCCATATAATTCATTATCCTTATTCTAAATTTTAAACAAATTGCTGAAACTATTACAGTTATAAGGAAAATAGAAGATAATATAAGTAAACCATTTATATCTTTATTTTTTATTTTATTATCTATGGCATCTTTTATTAAATAAGGTCCTAATAAAGCAGCTATACTTGATATAAACATAAGTGTTAATGTTATTAATATTTCTTTTTTATAAGGTTTTAAATATTTAAGTATTCTCTTTAAGTGATTTAAATTAAATTTAGTTTCTAAATCTTCATCTACATCATATTTGTTTCTAGCCATGTTTAAACAGCCTCCTCTCTATTAAAATCTCCTAATTGATTAATAAATGTTTTATAATAATATCCCTTTTTATTTATAAGTTCTTTATGATTACCTTCTTCTACTATTTCTCCATCTTTTAATACCAATATTTTATCTGCATCTTTAACAGAAGATATTCTATGAGCAATTATAAATGTTGTTTTATTTTTAAAATATGAATTTAATGTATTTTGAATTTCATGTTCAGTTTCAACATCTACGCTTGAAGTTGTATCATCTAAAATTAATATTGAAGGATTTTTAATTAAAGCTCTAGCTAAAGCTATTCTTTGTTTTTGACCTCCAGAAAGTCCAACTCCTCTTTCTCCAACTATTGTTTCATAACCTTCAGGCATATTTTCTATAAAATTATGAGCTCCTGCTATTTTAGAAACCCAAGTTATATCACTAATAGGTGCATCAGGTACAGCATATGAAATATTTCCTTCTATTGTATCAGAAAATAAAAATATATCTTGCATTGCAATTGATATATTTTGACGGAGCTTTACAATATCTAAATCCTTAATATTTATTCCATCTATAAATATTTCACCAGAAGTACAGTCATAAAATCTGCATATTAAACTTATAAGTGAAGATTTGCCTGAACCTGTAGGTCCTATAATAGCAACTTTTTCTCCGGGATTTACTTTTAAATTTATGTTTTTTAATACAGGTTCATCTCCATAACTAAATGTAACATCTCTAAATTCAACATAACCTTCAATTTTATCTTTTTTAGTAGTTTTTAATGCATTTTTAATTCTAGGTTTCTCTATCATAAATTCCATAATTTTCTCACCAGAAGCTGCAAATCTTTGAACATCATTAATAAGCCATCCTGCCATACGAAGAGGGTTATTAATAGCCCAAATAAGGCTGTTAAATGTTATAAGCTCACCAAGAGTAAGATTTTTATTTATAACCATAATTCCACCTATAAGAATTAAAACTAAAACAAGTATGCTTGCAAGAGAATCTAATATCGGAAGATATTTTTCCCAAATTTTAGAAGCTTGTAGATTTTTTTCTTTGTATCCTGAATTTACTTTTGAGAATTTTTTAATTTCATAATCTTCTTGTGTAAAAGCTTTTACTACTCTATTCCCACTTATATTTTCTTCAACTACTGTATTAAGTTTTGAAAATTGATGTCTTATAGCAGCAAAACTGCCTTTTACTGTTTTAGATAATTTATAAGCAAAAAAAGCAGTAAATGGAGTAATTGAAAGCATTATAAAAGTAAATTTAACATTTATAGTAAACATAGTTATAATTGCGAATAAAAATATAAGAACGTTATCAAAAATGTTATAAATAACCCATGCAATAAAATGTCTAACTGCATCTATATCAGCAGTCATTCTTGTCATGATATCACCAGTTCTTGTACTATCAAAAAAATAAAAATCTTGATTTTGAAGATAACTATACATTTTATCTCTAATATTAAAAATAACTGCCTGTGATATTTTTTCAAAATTAAGCTGATAGAAATATCTTATTACAGTTTTTATAATAGTTGTAAAAATCATTAGCAATAATACAGGTAATAGTAGATTTTTTTGACCTCCATTTATAATTTTATCTACAATAAATCCAGACATATATGGGTTTATCATATTAAGTGCTGAACAAATTACTACGGCAAATAATCCTAAAAACATTTTCAATTTATATTCTTTTATATATTGATATATCCACTTTATAGCCTTCATAATATTTACCTCCTTTTTAATATAAATAAATTTTTATTCTAGTATATTATGCAATATAAAATAATAAAATTAAATGTATTATTTTAACTTGTTAAATATAAAAAGTAATTTTATAAATTTATTAAAATATTGAAGAATAAAGGCAAATGTAAACTTTTATCAATATATTTATATAAATTTTAAACGTTTTTAATATTTTATTAATTTAAATACTTATTGTAAAATTAATGAGAAATGGAGGGGATATATATGTGTTGTAATTGCGGCATTATTATGCAATATGATAAAAGATATTTAATAAAAAAAATTATTCAATATATGAATGAAAATTATATGAATGCTATATCATTAGAAATGATATCTAATTATATACATTTAAATCCTATATATTTATCTAAATTATTTAAAGAAGAAACAGGGGAATCACCAATAAATTATCTTATTGGTATAAGACTTTATAAAGCAAAGGAACTTTTAGATAATGGAGAGTTTACTGTTAAAGAAATAGCATCTATGGTAGGATATGATGATCCTTATTATTTTAGTAAGCTTTTTAAAAAATATTATGGATGTTCGCCTAAAAAATATAAAAATAAATAAAGAAAGAGATAGGGAAAATCCTATCTCTTTCTTTATTTATTATAGTGCATTTGATGAACCAAGTACATTCTTTATTTTATCTTCAACTAATTCTTGAATAGCAGTTCTTGCAGCACCCATGTATTTTCTTGGATCTATTTCTTTTGGATTTTCAGCAAAGAATTTTCTAAGTGTTGCAGTCATAGCAAGTCTTAAGTCTGTATCCATGTTTATTTTGCAAACTGCCATAGAAGATGCCTTTCTTAACATTTCTGCAGGAACTCCCTTTGCACCAGCTATTTGGCCGCCATATTGATTGCACATTTCAACATATTTTGGATCAACAGCAGAAGCTCCATGAAGAACTATTGGGAATCCAGGAAGTCTCTTTTGAACTTCTTCAAGTATATCAAATCTAAGTTTAGCTTCTCCTGTAAATTTAAATGCTCCGTGGCTTGTTCCTATAGCTATTGCTAAAGAGTCACATCCAGTTCTTTTAACAAAATCTTCTGCTTGAGCAGGATCTGTATATACGCTTTTTTCAACAGAAACTTCATCTTCAACTCCAGCAAGTTGTCCAAGTTCAGCTTCAACTACGACTCCTCTTGCATGAGCGTAATCAACAACTTCTTTTGTTAGTCTTACATTTTCTTCATATTCATAGTGAGAACCATCGAACATAACGGAAGTAAATCCAGCGTCTATAACTGTTTTTACAGTTTCAAGGTCTGGACCGTGGTCTAAATGAAGAGCTATGTCTATTCCAGTTTCAGCAACAGCAGCATCTACCATATTTTTTAAATATTTAGCTCCAGCAAATTTAATAGCACTTGATGAAACTTGAAGTATAACAGGGGATTTTTGCGCTTTTGCACCATTTACTACTCCTTGGATTATTTCCATATCATTGATGTTAAAAGCACCAATTGCATATCCACCTTCATAAGCTTTTTTAAACATTTCTTTAGTAGTTACTAAAGCCATTAAAATTCCACCTTTCATTATGTATTAGGGACTTTAATCGTACCAGTGGGACTGATTTTGATACAATTATATTATAATTCAATGCTAATAGTTTTTCCATAGTTTTAAAAAATATTTTGAATATTAACTTTTTCTAAATCGTATATATGAAGTAGAAGAAATTTTAAAACATGCACACTAGCTAAAGCTTCATCTTTGGTTTTTTCCTTTACATATTGAGGAATTTTCCAAAGCTCTAATTCTATATTATCTATTTCTTGGTGATTTACAAATATTTTTATAACTCTGCTTTCATCTTGCCACTTTTTAGTAATATCTAAAGAAGCGTTGTAAGCTTTTTCCCAATTATCATTTTTTATATATTCTTCAAGTTCATTATTTAGAGTTTGAAGATTTGTAGTTGTTTTAGAAAGATAATTTATTGAAAAAAACATACAAAATATCATTACAATAAAAATTATAATTGAAAATACAACGTTTTTCATTTTTTAGATGTTCCTCCTTCTTTAAGTTGATAAAAGAACTTTCCTTTGGAATCTATAAGTGCAATAAAAACTTTATCTAAAGAAGAAATGTTATTTTTATTTAATTCACTCATAAGCCATGATTTGTTCTTTTTAATGATTTTTAAATTATTGGTATTTATTTTGCCATCAAGTATTAAAGTAATAGGTAATTTATCTTGGGTATATTTGATTTTTAAATCTTCTTTTGTAGCAGGTTCAAGATTAGTTTTTGGTATTATAGACATTTGACCGCTTGTTTCCAATATTGCATACTCTATATCTTCTATATTATAGTATCCTTGAAGTCTGAGTTCTTCTAACAAGTCATTAAGGTTAAATCTATTGTTTTTTAATTCTTTAATATCTAATTTCCCATTTTTTATAACTATACTGGGTTTCCCGCTAAATATATTTCTGGCAAGTTCACTTTTAAGCTCAGCTAAAGTTATAACTGCCTGTAAAAGAAGAAGTGTTATTATAGGAATAATGCCATGAGATAAAGGAATTCGAGTATCTTGCATTGGCATAGAAGCAAGTTCAGATATCATAATAGCAATTACTAGTTCAAAAGGCTGCATTTCTCCAATTTGCCTTTTTCCCATTATTCTCATAGTGAAAACTACTATAAAGTATAATATTATAGTACGAAACATTGTAATAAACAAAAAATCACGTCCTTTATTAATATTAAAATAAAATTATAAATATTTATGTAAGGTATATTTTTTGTAAATTTATTAGAAATTATAAGTGAATAATGAAATATTTTTTTATTTTACAAGTATAATGATATTATTGAAATAATATAACAGGTTAGGAGGGAATTTATGGATAAAATTATACTCAAACTAAATGGTGAAAACACTATTGAAGTTAAAAAAGGGACAATTCTTGCAGATATAGTAAAACAAAATTATAAAAACCATAAACTACCTGTAGTTCTTGCAAAAGTAAATGGAAAATATAAAGAACTTACTGAAACTATTAATGAGAATGGTGATTTTGAAATTATAGATATTAGTACAAATATTGGAATGAGAACATATATAAGAACTTTACAATTTGTGCTTATAAAAGCAGTATTAGATTTATATCCAGAGGCTAAAATTACCATAGAACATTCATTAAGTAAAGGACTATTTGGAGAAATAGAAAAAAATACCACTTTAAGTTATGAGGATATTGAAAATATTAAGATAAAAATGAAGGAGATTATTAATAAGGATTTACCAATTAAAAAAGTTAGTGTAAGTAAAGATGAAGCAATAAAAATATTTGAAAAATATAATATGGAAGATAAGATAAGGCTGCTTAAACATGTTTCACTACAAAAAATAAATCTTTATGAATTAGATGGAAGATATGATTATTTTTATGGTTCTATGGCGTATAGTACTGGAGTTTTAAAATATTTTGACTTGATGTTTTATTATCCTGGATTTATTCTTAGATACCCATCTGAAGAAAACCCTGAAATTATACCTGAATTTGTAGAATATAAAAAATTATTCAAGATTTTTTATGAAACAGAACAATGGGGAAATATATTAAAAGTCGCTGATGTAGGATCTTTAAATGATAAAGTAGAAAATGGAGATATTATAAACATAATACATGTAGCAGAAGCACTTCATGAAAAGAAAATTGCATATATAGCTGATATGATTTATGAAAGAAAATCTTCTCAATTAGTTCTTATAGCAGGACCTTCTTCTTCAGGGAAAACAACTTTTGCAAGGAGACTTGGTATACAGCTTAGAGTTAATGGACTTTATCCTATACCAATTTCTTTAGATGATTATTTTGTAGATAGAGAGCATACTCCTAAAGATGAAAATGGGAATTATGATTTTGAGTCCATATATGCATTAGATTTAGAGCTTTTTAATAAGCATATTAATGCTCTTTTAAAAGGAGAAGAAGTAGAAATACCTACATTTAATTTTAAAAAAGGTATGAGAGAATGGAATGGACAAAAGATAAAGCTACCTAAAAATGGCATACTTATAGTAGAGGGAATTCATGGATTGAATGAAATGTTAACTTCAGCAATTCCAAAAGAAAATAAATTTAAAATATATATAAGTGCATTAACTCAATTAAATTTAGATAATCACAATAGAATAGCAACAACAGATGTAAGGATTATTAGAAGAATGGTAAGGGATTACTTATCCAGAGGTTATAGTGGAGAAGAAACTCTTAAAATGTGGCCTTCTATAAGACGAGGAGAAGAAAAAAATATATTTGTCTTTCAAGAACAGGCAGATGTTATGTTTAATTCAACTCTTGTATATGAACTTTGTGTTTTGAAAAAATATGCAATAGAAGAACTTTCCAAAATTAAAGAAGATAGTCCCGTTTATTATGAAGCATTAAGGCTTAAAAGTTTCTTAAACTTTTTTAAAGAGGTAAGTACTGAATATGTACCGAGTAATTCTATATTAAGGGAATTTATAGGAGGAAGTGTATTTTATAAATATTAAAATAAATACTTTAAAATTATAAATTTAAGCTATTGCATTTTATTAATGCCTTTTGTAGTGTATATATATAAAAAGTATTTTTAATATGAAATAAGGTGGAGAGCATATGATAAAAAATTATAGTGTTTTTGATATATTAGGTCCAATTATGATTGGACCTTCAAGTTCTCATACTGCTGGAGCTGCACGTCTTGCTAAGGTGGCTAAACTTATTGCGGGAGGAGATATATCAGAGGTAAAATTTTTACTTCATGGATCTTTTGCTAAAACTTATAAAGGGCATGGAACAGATAGGGCATTAGCAGCAGGAATACTTGGAATGGATCCTTGGGATGAAAGACTTAGAAAAGCTATTTTTATAGCGAAAGAAAAAGGAATTAAAATGGAATTTATTGAAACGGATTTAGGAGATGAGCACCCAAATACTGTAAAATTTATTATAAAAAAATATGATGGAAGTAAATCAGAAATTATGGGTTCTTCTATTGGCGGAGGGAATATAGTTATTACTGAAGTGGATGGGGAAAAGATGAGGTTTACAGGAGAATATCCTACTTTGATAATAAAGCATATAGATGTACCCGGAGTTATATCAAAGGTTACAGCTATACTTTATGAAGCAGAAATAAATATAGCAACTATGAGTGTATATAGAAGCAGTAAAGGCTCTGAAGCTACTATGATTTTTGAAACAGATTCAAATGTAACATTAGATATTGTTAAAAAAATGAAAAATATAGGTAATATTAAAAGCATAAAAGTTATTAACCCATTGCAGGAAAGGTGATAATAAAATGTTTGTAAACAGTGGAGAAGAACTTATAAAAACATGTAATGATGAAAAAATTTCTATTGCTGAATATACAATAAGAGAAGAAATAAAAGAAACAGGACTTTCAAGAGAAGATATTACAAATAAAATGAAAAATAATTTATATATAATGAAGGAATCTGCAGAATATGGACTTAAAAATAAAGTAATTTCTGTTAGCGGACTTATTGGAGGAGATGCAGTAAAAATTCAAAATTATATTGAAAAAGGAAAAAGTCTATGTGGAGAATTTATATTAAAAGCTATGGCAAGAGCTCTCTCTTGTTCTGAAGTAAATGCTGCTATGGGAAAAATTGTAGCAGCTCCTACAGCAGGTTCTTGCGGGATACTCCCAGCAGCTATAATAAGTGCAGGAGAAAAGCTTAATAAAAGTGATGATGAATTAGTAAATTCATTATTTACAGCTTCAGGAATAGGAATATTAATTGCAAAAAATGCTACTCTTTCTGGAGCTGAAGGAGGATGTCAGGCAGAGTGTGGCTCAGCTTCAGCTATGGCAGCAGGAGCAGTTGTAGAAATGATGGGAGGCACACCTTCTATGGCTTTAGATGCAGGAGCAATAGTTATTAAAAATATTTTAGGACTTGTATGTGATCCTATAGCTGGATTAGTTGAAGTACCTTGTGCAAAAAGAAATATTTCAGGAGCTGTATCTGCACTTACTACAGCAGATTTGGTTATGAGCGGAGTAAAAAGTTTAATTCCTTTTGATGATGTAGTTTCAGCTATGTACAAAGTTGGAAAACAAATGCCTTGTGAACTTAGAGAAACAGCATTAGGAGGTCTAGCTTCTACACCAACTGGAATAAGATTAAAAAATAAGGTATTATAAAAATAATATATTATATTTTGTAATAAGCTTTAAAATTTTAAAATATAAATAATGTGATATTAATAAAGTTTGGGTGATTTGTTGAGTTACAAAAAGCTTATAGAAGAACATTATGTTGATATTAACAATTTAGCAGATTTGCTTTTTAAATTGGTAAATTCATATAAATTATTAATTGGCGGAGCAGATGAACTTAATAAAATAGCATTAGCAAAAAGAAAAGATGTAAAAAAAGCATTAGATAGAGCTGAAGATTTAGGAGAAGTAATAGATTCTATAGTAGATACTTTAGATAAGATATCTTATGATTATTTAGACTACTGTCTTATTAAATCTGAAATTATAAAAAATAAATTGGATTTAAAACATATCTGCAAAGAGATGGATGATGAATTAAAAGATATAAATAAAGCTTCAAATTAAAAAGGTGTAAATTTTTACACCTTTTTAATTTGAAGCTTACTTACCATTAAGTAAGAAAGTATCAGTAATATAATAATCGCTAATATATTGTTATTAGTATTTTTTAATGTGATAAAACAGTAAAATGCAAGTGTTGATCCAGCAATAGTTATAGGAATACCTGTAAATATATTATTAAAAGGTGTTGAATTATATCTTGCAAGTCTGTAGGCACCAGCAATAGGAAAAATTAGAACTAGAACATAGCCCATTATTCCAAGACTTATAAAATTATATAAATTAAAAACTAATATAGATGGTGCAACTCCAAAAGATACTAAATCAGCAAGAGAGTCTAATTCTTTACCAAGTTCACTGGAAACTTTTAAAAATCTTGCCACTCTTCCATCATATCTATCTATTAAACCTGCAATTATTATAAACAAACAAGACCATTTATAATTTCCATTAAAAGTACAAAGTAAAGACAAAATACCACAAGCTAAATTGGAAAAGGTAAATAAATTGGGGACTGCACTTTTTGTTTGCATTAACAATCACTCCTAAATAATATAAAAAATAAAACATGTATTATAACATATTATGTATTATAACATATTATGAACGAATAAGTAATATTAAATTACCATTTTATAAAATAAATATAAATCTATGTTATTATATTATATTGTTTTTTAAATTTATTTTAATTAAAAATTACATAATTAATTTTTTATAATATCATATTCATCAATAATGCAATGTTCATTTTTATATTATGCAAGTATATAGGTATTGTTAAATTGACCAAATTACAGACTATTTGTATATACATGTAAATATTGGACTTTTTTAAAAATAAGTGAATAAAGTACATATAATAAAAGTTACTTTTTAGCTAAAAATATATAATAAAAATTAATAAAAAATATGTAAGGAGGAAATAATATGAAAATTAAAGATATAATGACAAAAGACGTTATTACATTAAATGAAAATGATACAGTAGAAAAAGCTGCAAAGCTTATGAAAGAGCATAATATTGGTTCTATTCCAGTTTGTCAAGGAGAAAATGTTATAGGAGTTATAACAGATAGAGATATAACAACACGTTCTATAGCACAAGATCAAGATATTAAAAATCAAAAGGTAAGAGATATAATGACATCAAATCCAGTAACTGCTAATCCTAATATGGATGTCCATGAAGCTTCACGCATAATGAGTGAAAGACAAATAAGAAGACTTCCTGTAGTTGAAAATAGTAAAATTACAGGTATAGTTGCTTTAGGAGATTTAGCTGTAGAGTCAAAGCTTAATGATGATGCAGGAAAAGCATTGGGTAATATTTCAGAGCCTAGTTCTCCAAATATGTAATTTTAATTAATAAATTGTTAAATCCACAAGATTATGTTAAATTTTCTTGTGGATTTATTATATAAAGTATATAATAAATATAATATTTTACATTAGAGGGTGAACTAATTTGAAAAAGGTAAAATTTATATATAATCCATATTCTGGTGAAAATACTATTATAATGGATATAGACAAAGTTATTGCAATTCATCAAAAATACGGATATAATGTTATACCTTTTAGAATAAGCTATGAATATGAAATTTATGAAGCTTTTGAAGATGTTGATAATAGTTACAGCTATATATTAATTGCTGGTGGAGATGGAACAGTAGATACTGTTGTAAATTATATGAAAAAATCAAATATAGATTTACCTATAGGAGTTTTACCTGTAGGTACTGCTAATGATTTTGCTAAGTTTTTAGGTATTCCACAAGATGTGTCTAAAGCTTGTAAACAAATTTTAAATAGCAATGTAAAAAATGTAGATATAGGTAAAATTAATGACAAATATTTTGTAAATGTAGCAAGTACGGGATTATTTACAGATATATCCCAAAAAACAAGTGTTGCATTAAAAAATACTATAGGTAAACTTGCTTATTATGTTAAAGGTATTGAATCTATTCCAAATTTTAGGAAAATAAAAATTAAAGTTTCATCAAAAGAAGTAGAATTTGATGGAGAAATGTATTTGATGCTTATTTTTAATGGAAGAACTGCAGGAAATTTAAAGCTTGCATATAAATCAGAAATAGATGATGGCTATTTAGATGTTATAATAATTAAAGCTTCAAGCATAGTAGAAATAAGTTCTTTATTTATAAAAATGCTTAAGGGTGAGCATCTTGAAAATGCTAGTAATTTATTGTATTTTAAAACTGATAACCTTTTTATAGAATGTCATGAAGATATAGTTACAGATATTGATGGAGAAAGGGGACCGGATTTCCCTCTTAATATAAGCTGTGTTAAAGGTGGATTAAAAGTATTAGGAATGAAACAAAATTAAAATTAATTAGAATAAAAAAGTAAAATTCATAATAAATATTAGTAATAATAATTTTTATTGGAGTAAATATGAATATATATTTTATTTATTTATCAATTTTATTACTAACATTTATATTAATTTATTATGGGTTAAATTTTGGATATAAATATGCTCCTTTTAAAATAAAGATTTTATCTGTGGGAGCATTTATATCCTTAGCACTTAGATATATAGCTCTTCTTATATTTTTAATAAATAAAAATATAAGAAATATGTATTTACTTAAGCCAATAATATTTTTGAATTTTATATCTATACCAATATTAGCTATGATATCTATTTACATATATTCTAGAAACAATAAATTTAAATTTAATTATTGCATAATATTTTCAATTATACTTAGTATTTTTTATATATTTATAATATTTAACTTCCAAGTAAATATAAATTCTATAAAAGAATTAGGATATTCTATGGAATTTATAAATAATAATTTAATATATGGTATTTTTTTAATATTAAATACTTTATATTTATTTTCAGCTATTGTTTTACTAGGTTTTAAAAATATAAATACTATAGGAATATGTTTATTGCTTATATCTTCAATTGTCGAAATTTTTGAAATAATAATAAAAATATGTGGTATTGGCATCTTCCCTGTACCTATAGTAGGCGATATATTTTTTATATTATGTGCAGATTATGCCTTGTATAAATTAAAAAAATAAATATTTACTAAAGAAAAGGCAGGAAGAAATTGTGAAAATATTACTAGTATCTGATGAAGAAAATTCATATATTTGGGACTTTTTTCAACCTGAAAAATTTAAAGATGTAGAACTTATTATATCTTGTGGGGATTTAAAAGCTGAATACCTTTCATTTTTGGTAACAATGATAAAAGCTCCATTATATTATGTTCATGGCAATCATGATACGTCATATAGCATAAAGCCTCCTGAAGGATGTGAAGATATAGATGGAAGGCTTGTAAAATATAAAAATGTTAGAATTTTAGGGTTAGGTGGAAGTCATAAATATAGTAGCGGTAAACATCAATATACGGAAAAAGAAATGGAAAAAAGAATAAATAAACTTAAAAGAAAATTATGGATAAATAAAGGATTTGATATTTTAGTTACTCATGCTCCTGCTTTTGGAATAGGTGATAGAGATACAGAATGCCACAGAGGATTTAAATGCTTTAATAAATTAATAGAAAAATATTCTCCTAAATATTTCTTTCATGGTCATATACATCTTAATTATGGGAATCATAATCTTAGAGTTACGCAATATAAAAATACTAAAATAGTAAATGCATTTAATTATTATTTAATAGATATTTAATATAGTAAAAACCGCTGTTTTAAATACTCAGCGGTTTTAATTTTTATATTTTATATTCTTCAGCGTCTACATTTTCGACAAACCAATCCATTGATAATATTTGTTCATAAGATGCAGTTTCATCTTCTTCTATTTTTAAATTGCCGTATTTATCATATAAAGGACCAGTAAAAGGATGATAAGCATTATTTATAATCATTTTTTTCATAAGATTAACAAGTTTTTGAGTTTCTACTGGCACTTCTTCTTTAGAATAAAATAAATCAACAACTCCTGTATCTATTCCCCACCAAAAATTTATAAGTTTTGTATCTGTACTGAACATATCAATTATTGTTTTAAATGTGTCATTTAGTATATTTTTTATAATTTTTTCATAAAAAATTCCCCAATTCCATATAGGTGTAGCTAAATATTTATCAGGTATACCTTTGTTTTGATCTATACTACATAACATAGAATAAACTCCAAATTCTGTAGAAACAGGATGAGGAACATCTAAAGTTCTGTTACATATTATATCGCAGCCTTGCTTAATAAGATAATTCCCAGCATCAGTAAATTTCATTCTGCTATTCCATTCATTAGTCCAGGCAACTTTTACTAAAGCATAAGGATTTACCATTTTAGCACCTAGTGCAAAAGCATTAATTGAACTAATTACTTCAGGGGTAGGACTTGTAGCCACATAACCTAATATATTATTTTTGGTCATAGATCCAGCTATTATTCCTGTTAAAAATCTAGCCTCATAAGTTCTTCCATAATAATTACTTATATGGTGATATGGATGTGCCTCAGAACAATTAAAAAATTTTACATTTGGAAATTCAAGAGCACACTTAAGTGTAGGATTTAAATAAATAGGGCTCGTTGTAAATATAATATCATTGCCATCTTTAACAAGATTTTTAAAAACTTTATAAGCTTCAAGATTTTCAGGAACATTTTCTACATAAGATGTTATTACTTGATCTTTTAATACTTTTTCTATATGAAGCCTTCCAAGTTCATGTGCGTATGTCCAGCCAGAGTTTTCTATTGTTCTTGCGTAGGCAAAAGCAACTTTTAATTTTTTTCTTGGAATTACTAAAGATGTAAGTGTACTTATCATTTTATTTTGAGTAGGTTCTATTAAAGTAGTAGAAAGTTTATAATCATCACTATTACATATAGCTTCTAATTCTTTAATAAATTCAGGCATTCTTTTTGATAGTTTTTCTTCATTAAGTTCTTTAGGAATCCCATAAATTTTAGCATATTCTAAAAAAGCATCTCCAGTTGTTAATGGAAGTTTATTATTTTCAAATTTTTTATAAATTTTTGAAAAAGTATTATAAATATAAATTTCAAAGTATTTATATTTATCAAAAAAGTTTGGTGATTTTGAATCAAAGCGGCTTAAAAGATTGAGAAGCTCATTAAAACTACCTTCTTTAGAAAACCATATAGAATATATCTTAGTTATTTTATTAAATTTTAGAAATTCATAATAAATTTTTATATCTTTATTATTTTCATCCATTTTAGGTATAAGTCTAATAACTTTAGCACTAATAGAATAAGCATCAAAATATTTAAGAACACTAACTCTTTTATTTCCTTCAATAACATAAAACCAATTTAAATATTCATATACCTTTATAGGATCTCGTATACCTTCATTTATATGAGCTATACAAAGAGCTGACCATTTATCTTTAAATTCAGTTTCTATAAGAGGCATAAAGTTTTTAGCAAAAGATAGACTTCTAAGATGAGTATAAGTTCCTATAATTTTTTTCATTGGAATTTCTATTAAACCTAAATCTACTTGAGATATTATTTCTGTGTCTTTTAGTATTCCTTCAAGAGAAGGAAGATAACCTATTTCACCTTTTGAAACACATTTATTATATTCTTTTAAAGCAAGTTTATGGGCGTCTTTAAAATATTCAATTCCAGCTCGGTTTTCCATTATATTCACCTCTTAGGAGTTACTTTTATATAAAGTATATCATAATTAATAAATTACAGATATAAACTTTAAAATTTTATATCTGACATTTATAGATATCTAAATTGAAAATTAAATAGTGTAATAAAAGATTAAATTTCCTTTAATAAAATAATAATAATTATGATATTACTTAATATAAAATATATATAATATTTATATGATTAACATAAAAAATATGACAGATAAGCATTGCTGCTAAATCTGCCATAAACATTAATTATTATAAATTTTGTTTAATTTCTTCTATTTCTTTTAATATTTCTTCTTTTTTTATAGGTGTTAAATATGAAAAACGACAAGTTAAAGATTTTTCAAACATTTCTAAAGCATCTTTAAAATTTTTATTCATTTTTAATGTCAATCCATAATAATAATATGCAGTTGGAAAAGATGGATTTAAAGGAATTAATTTTTCATAAATATCTAAAGCCTTGTCGTAATCTTTAAGCATATAGTAATTTATAGCTAAATTATCTAAAATGCTTGCATCAGTATTATTATATTCATAAGCTTCTAAATTAAAATCTAAAGCCTTTTGTAAATCTCCATTTAATATATAAAATAAGCCTAAATTTTGATATAGCACTGTATTTTTGTAATTATTATCATATAAATTTTCAAGTACATTAATAGCTTCTTTTAAGTTATCTTTTTTCCATAAAGCTATAGATAGATTTAAAGTAGCATTAATTTTATCTCTGTCTTTTAAATTGGTTTTTAAAAGAGGTTCTAATATTTTAAGAGCTTTTTCTATTTCTCCTTCTCTTATAAGTAAATAAGCATAATTAATTTTTATTGTAGAAGATACATTTTTGTGCTTTAATGCTTTTTCATATAATTTTAAAGCTTCAGATATATCTCCATTTTTATATTTTTTTACAGCTTTAAAAACATATATATTTGATATATTTTTTATTAATAAAAATAAAAACAAAAGTAATAAGAAAATCAATCCTAAAATTTTATTTTTATTAAAAGAAATAGTAAATATTATAATTATTAAAATAGTAAATATAATATTTTTTTTCATATAATACCTCCTAAGCTATTTATATAAAAATTATAACTTAATTACAAAAAATTTTAAATTATAGAAATATTATTTTTTATTATGTTTTTTTACTTTTTTAGGAGGTATTGGAGGTATTAAACATTCTTTTCCAAAACCTATTAAATCTTCCCTATGTGCTAAAGTTAATGCTTCTTTTACAATATTATAATTTTCAGGACGTTTATATTGAAGAAGCGCTCTTTGCATACTTTTTTCCTTTTGAGTTTTTGGTACATAAACTTTCTCTCCAGTAAATGGATTTATACCAGTATAATAAATTGTTGTAGAAAGGCTTCCAGGGGTAGGATAAAAATCTTGAACCTGTTCTGGAATATAGCCCATTTTTTTTATATATAAAGCAAGCTCTATAGCAGCATTTAAATCACTTCCTGGATGGCTTGACATTAAATATGGTACTAAAAATTGTTTTTTGTTTAGCTTTTTATTTATACTATTATATTTATCTACAAATTTATCATAAACTTCTCTTGTTGGTTTTCCCATTTGGTATAAAACTTTATTATTTACATGTTCGGGAGCGACTTTTAATTGACCACTTATATGATATTTACATAATTCTTCAAAAAATTCTTCGTTTTTATCATATATTAAATAGTCATATCTAATACCTGAACGAATAAATACTTTTTTTACTCCAGGAAGTTTTCTAAGTTTTCTAAGAAGATTTAAATATTCTTTATGACTTATTATTAAATTTTTACATGGAACTGGATGCAAACATTGTTTTGTTTTGCAAACACCATTAGTTTCTTGAATTTTACAAGACTTATGCCTAAAGTTTGCGGTAGGTCCACCTACATCATGAATATATCCTTTAAAATCTTTGTCTTTAATTATTTTATTTGCTTCTTCTATAATAGAATCTTGACTTCTGTTTTGTATAGTTCGCCCCTGATGAAAAGTAAGAGCACAAAAAGAGCAACTTCCAAAACATCCTCTATGGCTTATTATAGAAAATTTAACTTCATTTATTGCAGGAATTCCACCCTGAGACTTATATATAGGATGATAATCTCTAGCATATGGAAGATTATATGTTCTATCCATTTCTTCTTGAGTTAAAGGTAACTGAGGTGGATTTTGAACTAAATATCTATCACCATGTTTTTGTACAATAGTTTTTCCTCTTATTCCATCTTGCTCGTAAGATTCAAGTTTAAAACTTTCTGCGTAAGCTTTTTTATTACTAGAAACTTCTTCAAAAGATGGAACTTCTATATAATCTTTAATATTATCAATTTCTTTAGTAATATATGCAGTACCTCTTACTTTAGTAATTTTATTTATAGGCATACCATATTTTAGTAAATTAGCTATTTCTATAATAGTTTTTTCACCCATACCATAAACAAGTAAATCAGCTTTAGAATCTAATAATATACTTCTTCTTACTTTATCTTCCCAATAGTCATAATGAGCAAATCTTCTTAAACTAGATTCAATACCGCCTATAATAATAGGGACATCTTTATAAGCCTCTCTGGCACGATTGGAATAAACTATTACTGCTCTATCTGGTCTAAATCCTGATTTTCCACCGGGAGAGTAAATATCATCTCTTCTTCTTTTTTTGGCTGCGGTATAATGATTTACCATAGAATCAATATTACCAGAGTTAATTAAAAATCCAAGTTTAGGTCTTCCGAGTTTTTTAAAATCTTCAGCATTATTCCAATTAGGTTGAGCAATGATACCAACTGTAAAGCCTTCATCTTCAAGAATTCTTGCAATGACTGCACATCCAAAAGAAGGATGATCTACATAAGCATCTCCAGTTATAAATACAAAATCCAATTCACTTATATTTCTTTTTATTAAATCATCCATACAAATTGGAAGAAATTTATCTGTTAATGTTTCTTGCTGTTTTTTCATAAGTACGACCCCTTGTAAATGAATTTATATTTATATTAACATAATGAAAATTATTAAGAAAGCGTGAATTATATATTTTTAGTTAGAAAAAAAGAGAAATAATAATAAAAGCTTTTAAAATATAAAAATAACAGCTTAAATTAAGTAAATTTAAATTAAATTTATAAAATATGGTTGCATTTTAGTAAAATTATAATATAATTTATAGTATAAAGAGAATATAGTTTGTTAGGTGAGGCTCCTATACAGATATACGCTGCTGCCCGGAAACATCGAGAGATGCCAATGGGTCAACAAATACTACCGAATTAAGGTTTTATTTAATGCAGCTGAGCTTATGTTCTACGCTGTATAGTGCTAAAACTCAACGAATTTTACTGTTGAATTTTAGGAGCCTTTGAGGCTCTTTTATTTTTTTAATAGGTGGTGAGATGAATGGATGGTGCCCCTCGATATGAGAGGACAAAATTAAAAAGAAAACTAAATATTTTCAGAGGGACGCATATCCATTTTATTTAACCGTCCCTCTGAGGAGGAGGGATCTTATGGAAAAAATAACAAATTTCTTCCTTAATAGTATATTGCACAAAAATGTATATGACGAATATGGTGATTCCATAGGAAAACTTTTAGACATTTTTGTTACAACAGAAACAGGGTATCCAAAGGCAATTGGCTATAAAATAAAAAAAGGTGGAGAAATATTTTATTATGAATTTAGAAGTATAGACTTTTTTAAAGATAATAATAAAATAATTATAAAAATAAGAGATGCTAAAGAAATAATACCAAGAAGCTTTTCTTATCTTTTATCTAAACATCTTTTAGGCAAACAAATAATAGATATAAATGGCAAAAAAGTAGTAAAAGTTAATGATTTAAGTATGAGTATAATTGCTGGAGAACTTAGAGTTGTTGCTGTTGATACAGGTTTTCTTGCTTTAGCAAGAAGGTTTAAAATGGAAGGTATAGTAAAATGGATTTGTTCTTTAATTCATAAAGAAATTTCAGATAGTTTAATAATATGGGATGATGTTGAATCTATTGAAATGCAAAATAATAATTTAATGATTTCTGTACCATATAAAAAATTATCAAAACTTCATCCTGCTGATTTGGCAGATATATTAGAGGAAATGGATAGTGAATTTAGAAAAAAAGTTTTTGAAAGCTTAGATGAAAATTTAGCTGCAGATACTTTAGAAGAAATTGAGCCGGAAATTCAAAAAGATTTAATTAAAAACATAAGTGAATCTAAAGTAGTAGAAGTTTTTGATAGTATGCCAAATGATGAAATTGCAGGTATTCTTGATGAAGTAGATGAAGAAACAGCTGAAAAAATATTAGCAAGCATGGAAAGTGGAGATGCTGATGAAATAAGAACTTTAATGAGATATGAAGATGAAACAGTTGGAAGTATAATGAATAAAGATTTTATAGCTTTTAATGTTGATATAACAGTAGAAGAAACTATAGAGCTACTAAGAGAACTTAAACCTGATGATGAAGTAATGCATTATATATTTATAGTAGATGATGATGAAAAACTTCAAGGAGTTATTTCTTTAAGAAATTTGATTATTTCTAATTCTAATTGCAAGTTAAGAGAAATTATGGATACTAATGTTATAAAAATTAATGATAAAGATAATATAGATAAGGCTATTGAGCTGGCAGTTAAGTACAATTTAGTTTCTCTTCCTGTAGTTGATAAAGAAGATAAATTATGTGGAAGTGTAATTTTAAGTGATATATTAGATGAAGTGCTTCCTTTAAATTTAAAAAGAAAAATAAAAAGAGCCGGCTAAAATAAAAGTGTAATATAAAATTTATAAAATCATTTAAAATAGTTTTACAATTTACTCTCTTATATAGAATTTACATTAAACTGCTTTGAAACTAACTAAATAGTTAGTTTCAAAGCAGTTTCTTATTTATATTAAAAATGTATTTTTTTTATATATAAGTACAAACTAAAATTGCACATATAAAATTGTTTTAAACAAAGGAGGGATATTTTTGATAAAAAAGGTATTTAATTTAAAAAAAATAGCATTATATTTATCAGTAATTATGATTACATACATAATTACTTCGGTCTATTTTTCACCTATAAATAATACTGTAGGGGCTGTAACATATAAGTGGGGCTCAAGAGGGACTATAGTTACAGAAATACAAAGAAGATTAAAAGCATGGGGATATTATGATGGTGGATTAGATGGAATATATGGTTATAAAACATATCTTGCAGTTAGAAAATTTCAACAAAAAAATGGTCTTAAGGTAGATGGTATTGCTGGAGATAGAACTTTAAATGCTCTTGGAATAAATGCAGGCCAGTGGAATACTGGTAGTCAATCAACAAATACTACTGCTAAAACTACTAATAGCAATGAAAAAGATGTACAGCTTCTAGCAAGGTGTATTAATGGAGAAGCGAGAGGTGAGCCTTATGAAGGTCAAGTTGCGGTTGGAGCAGTTATAATAAATAGAACCAAAAGTCCTCAATTCCCAAATACCATTGCTGGAGTAATATATCAGCCAGGTGCTTTTACAGCAATAGTTGATGGGCAGATACATGCACAAATGTATCCTAGTTCTATAAAAGCTGCAAGAGATGCTTTAAATGGCTGGGATCCTTCTGGAGGAGCTCTTTATTATTATAACCCTGCCAAAACAACTAATAAATGGATATGGTCAAGACCTGTTATAAAGGTTATTGGAAATCATAGATTTTGTAAATAAATTTTTTAAAATATAGTTGACAAATTTTATAAGATTTATATATAATATAAGTATAAAATTCATAGTAAATTACTCGGAAATACTGTGAAGAAGGAAAGTAGTATAAACAAAGCATACAGAGAGGATATCTAAAGCTGAGAAGATATCTATGAAGAAGTTTATATGAAGTGCCCTTCGGAGTTATGAGCTGAAAAAATAAATGCTAATTTATTTTAGTAAGTTTCATCGGGATCACCCGTTATAGTGATAAAGCATCATATGGTGCTTGAATAAGGTGGGATATTATATCCAAGTAGAGTGGAACCGCGGAGTTTAACTTCGTCTCTTGATTTTAATAAGAGACGGAGTTTTATTTTTGACAAAAAATCTACAATACAAATAAGAATTAAATTTAAGGAGGAATAGGTATGTTATATAATAATGCGTTAGAAATGATAGGAAATACACCAATTTTAAAACTTAATAATATAATTAAAGATAATATGGCAGACATTTACTTAAAATTAGAAAAATATAATCCAGGTGGTAGTGTTAAAGATAGGGCTGCTCTTGGAATGATAGAAAAAGCTGAAAAAATGGGACTTATAAAAAAAGGAGATACTATAGTAGAACCTACTAGTGGAAATACTGGAATTGCTCTTGCTATGATAGGCAGGCTTAAAGGATATAGAGTTATAATTGTTATGCCAGAGACTATGAGTGTAGAAAGAAGAAATATGATAAGAGCTTATGGTGCAGAACTTGTTTTGACTGAAGGTGTTAAAGGAATGAAAGGCGCTATAGCAAAAGCTCAGGAAATAGCAGAAAATAATAAAGGATTTTATATTCCTCAACAGTTTATGAATGAAGCAAATCCAATTAAACACTATGATACTACTGCTGAAGAAATAATAAAAGATATAAGCGACTTAGATGTATTTATAGCAGGAGTAGGAACAGGCGGAACTATTTCAGGAGTAGGCAGAAGAATTAAAGAAATAAAAAAAGATGTAAAAATAGTTGCAGTAGAGCCTAAAAATTCTCCTGTAATATCTGGAGGACAGCCAGGACCACATAAAATACAAGGTATAGGGGCAGGATTTATACCAGATATATATGACGGCAAAGTGGTTGATGAAGTGTTATCAGTTAGTGATGAGGAAGCTTTTGAAACAGCTAGATTAGTAGCAAGAGAAGAAGGAATATTAATTGGAATATCCTCTGGAGCTAATGTTGCTGCAGCGTTAGAAATTGCTAAAAAATTAGGTAAAGGTAAAAAAATTGTAACTATAGCTCCAGATGGAGGAGAGAAGTATCTGTCAATGGGTTTATATGAATAAATTAAATAATAACTTATTTTGTTGTTCTAGTTTTTTATATACTAGAACAGCAGAATATTAATTGAAGGGAGGTAACAATCTATGTTTAAAAATATAAAATATGATATAAATAATGTATTAAAAAATGATCCAGCAGCAAAAAGTAAATTAGAAGTTTTATTATTATACCCTTCTATGCATGCAATTATAGCTTATAGAATTGCACACAGTTTTTATAAGAAAAAATTTTATTTTATTGCAAGATTAATATCTCAAGCAGCTAGATTTTTTACAGGAATAGAGATACATCCTGGAGCTAAAATAGGGAAGGGACTATTTATAGATCATGGTATGGGTGTTGTTATAGGTGAAACAGCTGAAATAGGTAATGATGTGGTTATTTATCATGGAGTTACTTTAGGGGGTACAGGAAAAGAAACGGGTAAAAGGCACCCTACTATAGGTAATAATGTAGTTATAGGGGCAGGTGCTAAAGTACTGGGACCAATATATATAGGTGATAATTCCAAAATAGGAGCTAATGCAGTAGTGTTAGCGGATATACCTTGCAATTCAACTGCCGTTGGCATTCCCGCTAAGGTTGTATCTGCAAAACCTAATACTATTATAGAAATTAGCGATTATATGGGTAAAAAAAGAAATATTTACAATGAAATGGTAATATAATTTTTCAAAGGATGATAATAATGAACTACAAAAGTGAAATTTTAAAATTTTGTAATAATTTAGGATTAGATACTGTAGGTTTTTGTAGTTGCAGGATTTTTGATGAACTAAAGCCCTTTTTTAAACAAAGAAAACAAAAGGGATTAGAGAATGAATTTGAAGAAAAAGATATAGATAAAAGAATTAATCCTAAAATTTATATGGAGGATGGGAAAACTATTATTTCAATTGCTTTTCCATATCTTCATGATTTTTATGAAAATTTTAAATATAAAAATGATAAATACGTATATTTTTCAAAATATACTTTAGGAAGAGATTATCATAAAGTAATATCAAATTATTTAAAAAAAATATGCAATTTTATAGAAAGTTTAGGAGGAAAAGCTATATATTTTGTGGATAGTAATTCACTTCCAGAAAGATATATAGCTTATTTATGTGGTATAGGTTTTTATGGGAAAAATAATATGATTATTACAGAAAAATATGGATCTTATGTTTTCCTTGGAGAGATAATAACAGATTTAGAAATAGAAATTGACAAACCTTTAAAGCAAAAATGCGGTAATTGCGATTTGTGTTTAAATACATGCCCTACAAAAGCTATAAATAAAAATGAAAATTGTCCTAATATATGTCTTTCATATATAACTCAAAAAAAAGAAATAGAAGATGTATGGTTTAATAAATTAGATGGAAGGATGTTTGGATGTGATAGCTGCCAAGATATATGTCCTTTTAATAAAGTAATAAATTTTTCAAATTTAAAAGAATTTATTCCATATGATTACATGAAAAAAATAAATTTAAAAGAAATTATTAATATAGATAATAAAACATTTAAAGAAAAATATGCTATAACTTCTTGTGGATGGAGAGGCAAAAATATTATTATAAGAAATGCTTTAATTAATTTAGCAAAAAACAACAATATTAAGTATATAGATATTGATTCAATTAACTCACCCTATGTTAAAAATTATTACCATAGACTTTTAAAGTTTTTCGAATTATAATAAAATTAAGCAGTATTTTTATTAAAATTTATATTTTATTAAAAATTTTTCTATACAAAATACTTATTTTTACAATGTAGTTAGATATTATTAAATTTAAATATAATTTAGTAATATAACAATATAACTTTGTAATATTTTTATTATAAGAGAGTATTATTTTACTAGTTTATGTATTAGATTTTGAAACTTTTGAAATTTATACTTAAGTGTAAATTTAATAAATAAATTTAATAAGGAAGGGTGAAACATAGGGTGATTTCTCCTAAAATTGCAAAAATAACAGATTATTTGCCTGATAAAGTTGTAAATTTTGCTGCAAGAAAATTTGTAGATTATATGATAAAAAAACATGCTAATATAGATTTAAAAGGCAAGGAAAACTTAAATAATGTAAAAAAACCTGTAATATTTATATCTAATCATTTAAGCAATTCAGATGCTCTTATATTAGATAAAGTATTAAAAGATCAAGATATAACTTATGTTGCAGGGGTAAAGCTTTCACAAAATGCTACAACAAATTTAGGAGTAAGGCTTGTTAAAACTACGCCTTTAAAGCCTAATACGGCGGATAAAGAAGGGCTTACGAGGATTATAAATCTTATAAAAAGCGGGAACAATATACTTATATTTCCAGAAGGAACAAGAAGTAGAACAGCAAGTATGATAGAAGCTAAAAAAGGACTCCTCCTTATAGCTAAAATTACTAATGTTCCTATTATACCAATTGGAATTTGGGGAACAGAAAAATTTCTTCCTATAAATGATACTGGTAATATGGATAAAGAAAGCTTTCAGGATGCAAATATAGGTGTTAGAATAGGGAAGCCTATAAGTATTCCTAAAAGAGAGCAGGGAGAGGAAAAGCAAGATTATGAAAAAAGAGCTTTAACTACGCTAATGAAAGCTATAGCAGAACTTATTCCAGAAGAATATAGAGGAGTTTATAAATAGAATATATTAAAAATAATAGATATATTTAAAATAAAAACTAAAAAGTTAAATTTTTAAAGGCCTTTGGTATGAAAATACTAAAGACCTTTAAGTTTATTTATAACATTTAATGAAAATTAAGGCTAAGTATGAATTTGTTGTGATATAATAAATACATTGAAAATATGAATTTTAAAAAATTAAATTTATTTATAAGAGGAGGATATATTGTGGAATTTTTAATTCAAGGTATAGCTTCAATAACAATTAAACAAGTTATTATGTGGGGAATTGGGGGCATTTTAATTTATCTTGCTATTGCAAAAGATTTTGAGCCTTCATTACTTTTACCTATAGGATTTGGAGCAATTTTAGTTAATATACCTTTTTCGGGAGCTATAACTCAAATTATAAATGGTAAAGAAACGGAAGGAATATTGGATTTTTTATTTAAAGGCGGAATTTCAACAGAGATGTTTCCACTTTTATTATTTATAGGAATTGGGGCTATGATTGACTTTGGACCTCTTTTATCTAATCCTTTTATGTTATTATTTGGAGCAGCAGCTCAATTTGGTATATTTTTTACTATAATAGCAGCAACTCTTTTAGGATTTGATTTAAAAGATGCAGCATCAATTGGTATTATAGGTGCAGCAGATGGTCCTACTTCTATATTTGTTGCTAATTTTTTTAATTCTAAGTACATAGCACCTATAACTGTTGCAGCATATTCTTACATGTCTTTGGTACCAGTTATTCAGCCTTTTGCTATTAAACTTGTAACTACTAAAAATGAAAGAAAAATAAAAATGCAATATAATCCAGAAAATATTTCTAAAAAAACAAAAATTTTATTCCCTATAATAGTTACTCTTGTAGCCGGACTTATTGCTCCAACTTCTGTTTCTCTTATTGGATTTTTAATGTTTGGTAATCTTATAAGAGAATGTGGAGTATTAGACAGATTATCAGAAACAGCTCAAAAGGATTTGGTTAATATTATTACATTGCTTCTTGGCATAACTATAGCATCATCGATGAAAGCAGAAAATTTTGTAACACTTCAAACTGCTATGATAATTGGATTAGGACTTATTGCTTTTATATTTGACACTATAGGAGGGGTAGTATTTGCAAAGATATTAAATCTTTTTTTAAAAAATAAAATAAACCCTATGGTTGGAGCAGCAGGTATATCTGCATTCCCTATGTCAGCTAGGGTTATTCAAAAGATGGCTCAAAAAGAAGATAATCAAAATTTCATACTTATGCATGCTGTAGGAGCTAATGTAGCAGGGCAAATAGCTTCAGTTATAGCTGGAGGAATAATTTTAAATATTATAAAATAGTAAAATTAAAGGATGGTGTTATAATATATGAATTATGAAATTTTTAATAACTTTATAAAAGCTTTAGTGGTTATGGTTAAAGGTATGACAGGAATTTTTGTAGTTTTATTTGCTATATATCTTTGCATTAAATTTTTAATAAGAGTATTTCCTGAGAAATAATAAATTATGAAATATTAAAATAAAATATACTTTAGTAAAATAATATAAGCATGGGAATATAGATTTTAAAAAGAAAAAATAATTATTAGTTTATTATAAAATTATTTAAATATTTTGAAGCTTTATGTATATAGAGTATATTTAATTGTAGCATCATGCCTTTAAATTTATATAGAGGTGAATATATAATAAATGAAAAAAGATAATGTAAAAGAAATTTTAGATATTTTAGAAGAAACTTATCCAGATGCAAAATGTGAATTAGTACATAAAAATCCTTTTGAACTTTTAATAGCTACAGTGTTAAGTGCTCAAACTACGGATAAGAAAGTTAATGAAGTTACTAAAAAAATGTTTAATAAATATAAAACTCCCTATGATTTTATAAAATTAAAACAAGAAGAGCTTGAAAAAGAAATAAAAGAAATAGGATTATACAAAAATAAATCTAAAAACATAATAGGACTTTCTAATATGCTTATTAATGAATTTAATGGAGAAGTTCCAAAAACTAAGGAAGAATTAATAAAACTTCCAGGAGTTGGGAGAAAAACTGCAAATGTAGTATTAAGCAATGCTTTTAATGTCCCAGCAATAGCAGTAGACACTCATGTGTTTAGAGTATCTAATAGAATTGGCATTGCAGAGAGTGAAGATGTAATTAAAACTGAAGAACAACTTATGGAAAACATACCAAAAGAAAGATGGAGTAAAGCACATCATCTTCTTATTTTTCATGGAAGAAGAATTTGTACTGCAAGAAATCCAAAATGTGAGAAATGTACAATAGCTTCATACTGTAAATATTATTCTAATAAAAATATAGATAAGGGTGATGAATATTATGGATAAAAAAATAGGATTTATAGGTTGTGGCAATATGGCTCAAGCTATGCTTGGAGGAATAATAAATTCAAATATTATTTCAAAAGAAAATATAATATTAAGTGATAGAAGTTATGAAAAATTAAAGTCTGTTAAAGAAAAATATGATGTTTTAATTACTACAAATAATATTGAAGCTGCTAAATTTGCAGATATTTTAATATTAGCAGTAAAACCTAATATATATACTTATGTTATTAAAGAAATAAAAAATTATATAAAAAAAGATGTAATAATAGTTACTATAGCTGCAGGTATAACTATAGACTTTATTGAAAATTCATTTGATTTTCCTATTAAAGTAGTTAGAACTATGCCTAATACTCCTGCATTAGTTAGAGAAGGTATGACAGCTATATGTTCAAATAATATGGTTTTAAATGAAGAATTAAATTATATAATTAATATTTTTGAAAGCTTTGGAAAAACTGAATTAATAGAAGAAAAACTTATGGATGCAGTTACTGCTGTGAGCGGTTCTTCTCCAGCTTATGTATATATGTTTATTGAAGCTTTAAGTGATGGTGCAGTTAGAGATGGAATACCAAGAGAAAAAGCATATAAAATGGCTGCTCAAGCAGTTCTTGGAGCTGCTAAAATGGTGCTTGAAACAGGAATACATCCTGGAAAATTAAAAGATAATGTTTGTTCTCCAGGAGGAACAACAATTGAAGCTGTTTATACTCTTGAAAAACATAATTTTAGAGGAACAGTTATAGAAGCTATGAAAGCTTGTACTGAAAAGAGTATAGAAATGTCAAAGAAAAATTTATAAAAATGCAAAAGGAAGGTTGTTTATATATGAAAAAAGAACCTAAAGATACTACAGTTGTTATTGGAATGTCAGGAGGGGTTGATTCTTCTGTTGCGGCCTTACTTCTTAAAGAACAGGGATATAATGTTATAGGAATATTTATGAAAAATTGGGATGAAACTGATGAAAATGGTGTTTGTACAGCTGTTGATGACTATGAAGATGTAAGAAGGGTATGTGATCAAATAGGAATACCATATTATTCTGTAAATTTTGTAAAAGAATATTGGGATAGAGTATTTACATACTTTCTTGAGGAATATAAAAAAGGAAGAACGCCAAATCCAGATGTTATGTGTAATAAAGAAATTAAATTTAAAGCATTTTTAGACTATGCACTTAAAATAGGAGCAGACTATATTGCTACTGGTCATTATGCTCAAGTTGATTTTATAGATAATGAATATAAACTTTTAAGGTCTGTTGATTCAAACAAAGATCAAACGTATTTTTTATGTCAATTAAATCAATATCAATTATCTAAAACTATGTTTCCAGTAGGACATCTTAAAAAAACAGAACTTAGAGATATTGCAGCGAAATACGGTTTAAAAACAGCAACTAAAAAAGACAGTACAGGAATATGTTTTATAGGAGAAAGAAACTTTCATAAATTTTTAAGCAATTATTTGCCTGCAAAACCTGGTGAAATCAAAACTCTTACAGGTCAGACAGTTGGAAAGCATGATGGACTTATGTATTATACTTTAGGACAAAGAAAGGGACTTGGGATTGGAGGAATAGGTACTGGAGAACCATGGTTTGTTGTAGATAAAGATTTAAATAAAAATATATTATATGTGGTTCAAGGTGAAAATCATCCAGCTTTGTATTCTTATGGACTTGAAGCTTGTGATTTAAATTGGATAAGTAACAATAAGCCAACAGGAACATTTTCATGTACTGCAAAATTTAGATATAGACAGCCTGATCAAAATGTTATATTAAATATTAAAGATAATGGAAGATGTGATGTTGTTTTTGAAAAGCCTCAAAGAGCTATAACTCCAGGTCAGGCAGTAGTCTTTTATAAAGATGAAGTATGCCTTGGGGGCGGAACAATAGATTTAATTTATAAAACAGAAAAGGAAGCAAAAAATAAAATATAAAAATAAAATATATGCAAACAAACGTTTTCAAGTTGAGATTTTTTGTATTTTTTTGTTGCACTATTTTATAAAAAGTGCAATAATATATGATATAAACTTGCAAAATTAAAGGGGTGCTATTATGAATGGTAAAGAGTACGTAAACAAAGTTTTAGACGAAGTAAAAAAAGAAAATGAAGGACAGCATGAGTTTCTTCAAGCTGTAGAAGAGGTTTTAGAAACATTGATTCCTGTATTTGACAAAAATCCAAAGTATATGGAAGAAGGTATACTTGAAAGAATTGTAGAACCTGAAAGGCAAATAATGTTTAGAGTACCTTGGATAGATGATAATGGTAAAGTTAGGGTAAATAGAGGATATAGGATACAATTTAATAGTGCTATAGGACCTTATAAAGGTGGATTAAGATTTCATCCTACAGTAAATTTAAGCATTATAAAGTTTTTAGGTTTTGAACAAATATTTAAAAATTCATTAACAGGTCTTCCTATTGGTGGCGGAAAAGGAGGTTCTAATTTCGATCCAAAAGGTAAGTCAGATAGAGAAATTATGAGATTTTGTCAAAGTTTTATGTCGGAACTTTATAAACATATAGGAGAAAACATAGATGTTCCAGCAGGAGATATTGGAGTTGGAGGAAGAGAAATAGGATATTTATTTGGACAGTATAAAAAAATTGCTTCTTCTTATGATGCTGGAGTACTTACTGGTAAAGGACTTACTTTTGGAGGAAGTTTAGTTAGAACAGAAGCAACTGGATATGGATTGGTTTATTTTGTTGAAGAAATGCTTAAGAGTAATGGCATGGATATGGACGGTATGAAAGTAGTAGTATCTGGATCAGGAAATGTGGCTATTTATGCTATGGAAAAAGCTAAACAACTTGGGGCTAAAGTTTTAGCTTGTAGTGATTCTAATGGATTTATTTATGATAAAAATGGTATTGATGTACAAACTGTAAAAAATATTAAAGAAGTAAATAGAGGAAGAATAAGCGAATATATTAAATATCATCCTTCTGCAGAATATCATGAAGGCTGCAATGGAATATGGAATATTCCTTGCGATGTAGCACTTCCTTGTGCAACTCAAAATGAAATTGATAAAGAAGCTGCGCTTACATTAGTTAAAAATGGCGTTAAAGCAGTAGGAGAAGGAGCAAATATGCCATCAACTTTAGAGGCAGTAGAGGTATATTTTGCAAATAATGTTCTTTTTGCACCAGCTAAAGCAAGTAATGCAGGTGGTGTTGCAGTTTCAGCTCTTGAAATGTCTCAAAATAGTATGAGAATGAATTGGACTTTTGAAGAAGTTGATAAAAAATTAAAAGATATAATGGTAAATATACACAGTAAAAGTGTTGCTACTGCAGAAGAATATGGATTTAAAGGTAATCTTTTAGTAGGAGCAAATATTGCAGGATTTTTAAAAGTTGCAGATGCTATGATGTATCAAGGTATAGTTTAAAAACAAAGTTCATAAATAAAAGAGAAAAGGTAAAAAGTTAAAATTCTTTTTACCTTTTCTCTTTTATTTAATAATACATTATAATACAATTAAGTTATAAATAAAAATATAAAATGATTATCTTTCAAAAAGTCTTTTAACCATTATATATAAATATAATAGAAATTTATAAACATTATAAATTGTATAGTGGAAATTAATTTACAGCTTATTGTTGGTTAATCATAAAATAATAAATTTAATATTAAACTTATTAAAAATAAAAATTTAGATGGAGTGATACAAATGATTATTGACAGTATAGCAGTAGCTAAAGCTTCAATAGAGCTTGCTATATCATCAAGAGAAGAAGAAAAAGAATTGGAAAGTAAATTTAAAGAAAAAGGAATATTAACTGTAGCTGTAGATGTAGGTGGAAATTTAAATAATTCAATTACTAAAATAATGGAAAGAGCTTTAGTGGCCGCTAAAAGAAATGGCATAATAAAAGATTGTCATGTTCATGATGGAGCTGTTATTGGTGCTGCAAGAGAGGCTATTATGCAGGTAGCTTCTAAAGCTAATGGGTTAAATGTTGGAGGGAAAATAGGCATAGCAAGAAGTGGGGAACATCTAAGTGTTGCAATTTTTATGAGTATAGGTGTTTTACATTTAAATGATTTAGTAATAGGAATAGGTCATAGATCTATACCTAATGTATAAAATTATGGGAGTGTAATTAGTTTTGTGTAAAATCAAATCTAATTACACTCCCATAATTTCGTATTTATCAATTATATTTTCATAACCTCTTAGGTAAATATAATTTCTTAATTTTTATTATTTTATTTTTTTGTATTACGAATTAAAGATATTTATAATTGGCATTTGACAATAACTAAAAATAGATGTAATATGAAATTGGCAAATGCTAATAATAAATTTTATTTAGGAGATGATTTTATGGGAGAATGCAGTACATGTCCATCAAATGATGGATGCTCAAAGGATAAGGAAAGCTGTATGATTAAAAATAATCCATTAAACAATGTAAAAAAAATTATTGGTGTTATGAGTGGAAAAGGTGGTGTAGGTAAGTCTTCAATATCTGTACTCATTGCAAAACATTTAAAGCAGCTTGGGTATAGTGTGGGCATATTAGATGCTGACATAACAGGACCAAGTATTCCAAGGCTGCTTGGATTAAGAGGTAAAAGAGCTGAAGTACTTGAAGAAATGATGATACCTGTTGAAAACTATGATGGAATAAAGGTCATGTCACTAAATTTCCTAATAGATAAGGAAGATGATCCTGTAATATGGAGAGGACCAATGATTGCAGGTGTAGTTGAGCAATTTTGGACAAATGTTCTTTGGGGAGAACTTGATTATTTAATAATTGATATGCCTCCCGGAACAGGTGACGTTGCATTAACAGTAATGCAATCTATTCCAATTAATGGAGTAGTTATGGTATCTGTGCCACAGGATCTTGTTTCTATGATAGTATCAAAGGCTGTAAATATGGCAAGAAAAATGGATATTAACATTTTAGGTGTTATTGAAAATATGAGTTATATAACTTGTCCTGATTGTGGTAAAAAAATAAAACTTTTTAATGGCGAAAGTACAGAGAAATTTTTAAATGAAATGAATTTAAAACTATTAGGAGAACTTCCTATGCTAAATAGTATAAGCAATTTGAGTGAGCATTGGTATGAAAGCGTAAATGAAAGTCTTGAATTGATTTTTAACCCTATAGTAAAAAATATAATAAAAGATTTGGAAGAATAGTAATGATTAATACAGATATTTTAGTAATCGGAGGAAGTGCAGGGGAATAATTACTGCTACAATAGCTAAAAAAGTATATGCAGATAAAAGTGTAGTACTTGTAAGAAAAAATAAAACAGTTATGGTTCCTTGTGGGATACCATATATTTTTGGAACATTAAAGTATGCAAGTAAAAATAGAATACCAGATTCAATGCTTACAAATGCAGGTGTAGAGCTTCTAATAGATGAAGTTATAAAAATTGATAAAGAAAACAAGATTGCAATTTTATCAGATAATGAAGATGATATTTTAAAAGAAAGTATAAAATAAAAATTTAAATAAAAATATAGGAAGGAATTAAAATGCCAAGACCAACAAAATTTAGAAGAGTAGAATTTTTTCCAGAGGACACTTATTTTGTTCCATGGGGTAAGCCTAAATGCGAGATTGAAGAAATAGTATTAAAAGTAGAAGAACTTGAAGCAATGAGGCTTAAGGATATTGAAGAGCTAAATCAAGAAGAGTGTGCTGATAGAATGCAGGTATCAAGGCAAACTTTTCAAAATATTATTGATAGTGCCAGAAAAAAGATAGCTATAGCTTTGACAGAAGGAAATGCTATAAGGATAAATGGCGGAAATTATAGGGCAACATTTTGTAAATTTAAATGCTTTAATTGTGGGAATGTATATGAAATAAACTATGAGCAGGATAAATATAACTGTCCTGTTTGCGGTTCAGATGAGGTTATGTGCAGTAAAAAGGCAGATTTTTGCACAAAATGGTGTAAAACTACAAAGTAATGGATTTAATTGTTTGTTTCCAGAAAATTATACTGACACAGTAATTGAACATTTTATGTGTCCAAGAAATGTTGGAATAATAAAGTATGCAAATGGAGAAGGAACAATTAAGTACGTGAAGATTAAGGAATGTATAATGTACAAAAAAAGCTGCTAAAGAAATCAAACATGAATTTAAAGAAAAATTTATATATAACAATACCGGAAACATAATAAAAGTAATATAAAAGATTGGAGATATAAAAATGAACATTAACACAAAAAAATTAGTTCAAGCTTCTTTACTATTAGCAATGGGTATCATATTTCAAATAATAGGTAGAAATATACCACAGATTAATCAATTTTTAGTAGGTCCGATAATTAATTGTATTTTAATATTAACTGCTTTTATTTGCGGTAAGTGGTGGGGTGTAGGAGTAGGAATTTTAACTCCTATTTTAGCATGGCTTGTTGGTCAACTTGCAACTCCTTTAGCTCCATTTATACCATTTATTATAATCGGGAATTTTTTATTTGTATTTTTATTTTCATTATTTATGGAAGGACAACTGTTAAAAAGAGGTATTGGAATTATTCTTGGAGCAATAGGGAAATATGCTTTTTTAACCTTTGCTTCTACTAAATTAATAAATCTTTTTGGCTTAAATTTTCCACCTAAGGTGCTTAAGGCATTATCAATAAGTATGAGTACTCCTCAACTTATAACTGCACTTGTAGGTGGAGCTTTTGCTTTAATAATTATAGAATTATTAATAAAAAGAAAAGTTATTTAGCTAAAAGAAAATAAAAAGCTTGGTATAAAAACACTACCAATTTTCATGGTAGTGTTTTTAAATTTTATTTTTTTGATTCCATTAATAAAATACATTTCTTCATTGTCTATTATTGTAGATATTTTAAAGTATTTACACATAATTTTAGCTGTTATTTCAATAGACGGAAGAATATAATGTTTTCAGATATATCTATAGCAGTAATATTTAGTGGATTAGTCAGAATGAGATATTCTGACATGATTTCAGTACCTGTACCAATATCTATTATTTTAGAGTTAATTGTTGTAAAAGCTCCAGCACCAGTAAAATAGAATACGATATAAAAAGTCCGATTAAGGTGAGATGTCATTTTAATCGGATCTTTTTATTTACAAGTACAGAACCCTCTTTTTACTTATTATTTAGTTAGTATTTTAATATATAAGTTATGCTCATTATAATTTATATGATGGTTCTGTTGCAGATTAATCCCTCTAGGACTTATGAATTTAAGATAAAAAATTAGCTCAAAGTATTATACGTATGATTTAATAATATAATTATTTGGTATATGGCTTGTATCATTTATTTTAATTATAGTTGGATTTAAATCATAATCAAAATCTATTTCACAAATTGAAGTATTCCCTAAATTGATTTTATGGTACATTGTCATATCCCATTCAAAAAGTCCAATTAGTCCAGCTTTTATTATTCCACCATGAGCTACTATTAAAATTTTCTTTTCCATATGCTTTGTTACAATTTTATTTATAGCATTTTTAGCTCGTATACTTGCATTTTTCAAACTTAAATCTCCTCCGCATATAGGAGCCTCAAGTTTATCATTTCTCCAGTTATAAAATTCTTTTGGAAAATTATTTGATATTTCTTTTATTGTAAGACCTTCCCATTTACCAAAATTTATTTCTCTTAATTCTTTAACTACAATAGGCTTAGTTTGTTTACTTGCAGCAATAATTTCTGCTGTTTGTACTGCTCTTTTTAAAGGACTCGTGTATATATAATCAAAATTGCCATTAAAATTTCTTGATAAATACGTAGCTTGTATAATACCTTCTTTAGATAATTCTATATCGTTACAGCCTTGAAATTTGCCTAATTTATTCCATTCAGTTTCACCATGTCTTATTAAAAATACTTTAGTTTTCATTTTTATCTCCTTATTAAATCATTTTTGATTATATTTGATATTAAAATCAGAATATCTATATTTATAGTATGATATTTAAAAATTTGAGTCAATATTTAATCTTTAATTCATAATTTATGCGTAGTTTGCTAACTCTGCTATACTAAAGTTAAAATTATATAAAGAAGTTTACTTATTTTTGCGAAGATTTTTCATAGTGCATATCTTAATTTAGAAGAGAGAAAGAAATTATTAAATTCTATTAATTGAAAAAATATATACAACCTATAAATGTAATAATTATATTAAGTGTTATAAAATTATATTTTGTATTTAAGAAATTGTAAAAGTATATTGAAATAGTTAAAAATATATGATAAAATTTAGCCTATAATTTATTTTTAATGTAATGTTTTTATATGTAGTGATAAATTTGTAGCATAGATTATATTTATATAAATTTTTTTACAAGTAAGTATTTAATATTTAAATTTATAGTATTATTGATATTTTTAAATATAATTAAAATTGTAGAATGGTAGTTTTAGTAGGAGATATAGTGTAGTTTAAGAAAATTTTACTTTTTGTTCTTTTATGTTAAGTAAGCTCTCCTTTTGAGAGCTTTTATTTTATATTAATTAATTTTGGAGGATGGTAGTATGGTAGGTAAAAAAATTTCAATTCTAACATCACTTTTATTAAGTGTATCAATTCTAGGAGGATGTTCTAAAACTCCAGCGGTTTCATCTGATAAATCAGCAAATAAAGAAAAAATAATAAAAATAGGAATAAGTCAAGTAACTGAGCATCCGGCTTTAGATGCAGCCAGAAATGGATTTATTGAGGCACTAAAATCTAAAGGATTTGAAGATGGTAAAAATATAAAAATTGATTATCAAAATGCTCAAGGTGAGATAGCAACAGCTCAAACTATAGCACAGAATTTTGTATCTCAAAAAGAAGATCTAATATTAGCAATAGCTACACCATCTGCACAGGCTGCTTATAATGCTACAAAGGATATTCCTATACTTATAACAGCTGTAACAGATCCTATAAAAGCTGGTCTTACAAAATCTTTAGATAAGCCAGATACAAATGTAACGGGTACTTCTGATGATGTTTCCATTGAAAAACAGTTGGAGCTTTTAAAAAAATTGTTACCTAATAGTAAAAAAATGGGTGTAATATATAATTCAAGCGAAAGCAACTCTGAAATTCAACTGGAAAACATAAAAAAAGCAGTTCCAAATTTTAACCTTGAACTTGTATCTGTTGGAGTAAATAATGTCAATGAAATAACCCAAGCTTTAAATTCAATATTAGATAAAATAGATGTATTATATATTCCAACGGATAATTTAGTAGTTTCTGCAATGCCTTTAATAAGCAATACATGTTTTAAAAAGAATATACCTATCATAGGTTCTGAAGAAGGACAAGTGGCATCAGGAGCATTAGCAACTAATGGTATAGATTATTTTAAATTAGGTTTTCAAACAGGACTTATGGCTGTTGAAATATTAAATGGTAAGAAAGTTTCTCAAATCCCAATTACAACTTTATCTGAGCTTTCTATGGTTATTAATATAGATGCAGCTAAAAAGTTAAATATAAATATACCTGAAGATATAAGTAATAAAGCAAAAAAGATAACTGGGGGCGTTAATTAATATGGAACTTTTTATAAGCACATTAGAGCAGGGATTAATATTTTCTATAGTTGCACTAGGGATATATTTAACATTTAAAGTATTAAAATTTTCAGATCTTTCTGTAGATGGGACGTTTCCTTTAGGAGCAGCTATTACAGCTCTTTGTCTTATGAAAGGTATGAATCCTTTTATTTCATGTATTATAGCTTTTTTCACAGGTGCATTAGCAGGTTTAGTTACTGGGGTTTTAAATGTAAAACTTAAAATTTCAGAACTTTTAAGTGGTATATTAGTGATGATGGGTTTATATTCTATAAATCTTAGAATAATGTCTAAATCAAATGTGCCTTTATTTGGGAAAGAAACTATTTTTTCAAAAACAGATTACTCAATAATTATATTATTAATAATTGTTTTAGTTATAAAATTAGCTTTAGATTTATTTATGAAAACTAAGCTTGGTTTTATTTTGACGGCAACAGGAGATAATGAACAAATGGTAACACTTTTAGGTGTTAACAAAGATAGCATAAAATTATTAGGGCTTATGCTTTCAAATGGACTTATAGCATTTTCAGGAGCAATCATGGCACAATATCAAGGCTTTTCAGATGTAAATATGGGAACAGGTACTATGGTTATGGGATTGGCTGCAGTAGTAATGGGAGAAACTATATTTAAAAAAGTAAGTATTATTAAGGCAACTACTATGACTATAATAGGTTCTATGTTATATAAAGCAGCTATATCAATTGCATTAAAGATGGGACTTCCAGCAACAGATTTAAAACTTATTACAGCTTTAATTGTAATATTAGCTCTATCTTTAAATGGGAAAAGTTTCGGATTTAAAAATAAAAAATTAGTTACATTAGGGGGTAAGGCTATTGCTAAAAATACAAAATCTATACAAGACATTTAATAAAAATACTGTAAATCAAAATGATTTATTTAATGGACTTAATTTAGAAGTAAATAAAGGAGATTTTGTAACTATTATTGGAAGTAATGGCGCTGGAAAATCTACCCTTATGAATATAATAGCTGGTTCTATAAAAGAAGATGGTGGATCTATAATTATAGATGGTAATGAAATAAATAAAGTTCCTGAATATAAACGTTCAAAATATTTAGGGAGAGTATTTCAAGATCCTTCAAAAGGAGTAGCTTCTCATATGACTATACTTGAAAATTTATCTTTAGCCTACAACAAAGGGAAAAGATTTAATTTAAGTTTTGGAATATCTAAAAAAAATGTTAATATGTTTAAAGAAATGCTTTCTGAATTAAAATTGGGGCTTGAAGATAAATTATATACTAAAGTAGGACTTTTATCAGGGGGACAAAGACAGGCATTATGTCTTATGATGGCAGTTATGCAAAAACCTAAAGTTCTTTTATTAGATGAGCATACTGCAGCTTTAGACCCTAAAACTTCAGAAATTATAATTGATTTAACAGAAAAAATAGTTAATGATAATGATATAACTACTCTTATGGTAACACATAATTTAAACCACGCAATTAAACTAGGGAATAGATTAATAATGATGCATACAGGGAATATAGTTGTTGATATAAAAGATAATGATAAAAAAGGCTTAACTGTTGAAAAGCTTATTGAAAATTTCAACAATATACAAGGCAAAGAATTTTTAAGTGATAGAGTATTATTATCATAAGGTTGGCTTTATAAGCTGACCTTTATTTTTTATTATAATTAGTATATTATATGGTTATAATTAAAAAGTATTTATGATTATTATTTTAATGATTATATAACAAAAAAGTATTTTTATTAATGATTGATAACTATATACAGATATAGTACAAAGTAATAAACATTATAAATTATAGTGAAAATTAATTTATATCATATTGGATGTTTAATTATTTTATTAAACAATGAATTTTAATTAAAATTTGTATTTATATAAAAATATATAAATTATATAAATTTAAAAACAACAAATAAAATAAGGGTAGGAGGATAATATATGAAATTTTATAAAGAATTAAGTAATGTATATGATGATATTTTCCCACAAAATGAAGAAACTTTAAAATTTTTATGTAAAAATTTAAAAAATAATTCTTCTGTATTAGATTTAGCTTGTGGAACAGGTACATATTCTATTGCCTTAGCTTTAAAAGGTCATAGGGTAGATGCTATTGATTTAGAAGAAGAAATGATAGAAATTGCTAAGAAAAAGGGGGGATTGTATGCTAACTTTGTTGCAGGAGATATGACAGAAATAAAATATGAATTTAAAGATAAAAAATATGACTTAGCTTATTGTATAGGAAATTCCATAGTACATTTAAAAAATAAAGAAAAAATACAAAGCTTTATTAAAGATGTTTATGATGTCTTAAGTGATAAAGGAATTTTTATAGTTCAGATAGTTAATTATGATAGAATAATTAACTATGATGTAAAATCACTTCCTACTATTGAAAATAAATTTAAAAAAGTTAAATTTATAAGAAATTACAATTATAAAAATGAAGAAAGAAATATAGAATTTCAAACGGAACTTATAATTGATAAAAATGGGGAAAATGAAAGTTTTAAAAATTCAGTAGATCTTATACCTTTACAAAAAGAAGAGCTTAAGTTAATGTTTGAAAAAGCAGGATTTTTAGATATTGAAATATATGGAAGCTTTTTAGAGGAAGAGTATAATGAGGAATCATTTTCAACTATTATAAAAGGAACAAAAAAACACATATAAATAAATAAATTTGTAATATAAACACATTGAATTATTTTTAACAAGTAATGTATAATATATTATAGAAGCATATACTGTACATTTTTTGCAAAGGAGTAGATATAAATGAATAATATTGATAATTTAGCTATTAATACCATTAGGGTATTATCAGCTGAAGGAGTACAAAAGGCAAATTCAGGGCATCCAGGGCTTCCTCTTGGTGCAGCACCTATGGCTTATACACTTTGGTCAAAACATATGAAGCATAATCCTAAAAATCCAAATTGGAAAGATAGAGACAGATTTATATTATCAGCAGGGCATGGTTCTATGCTTTTATATTCTCTTCTTCATTTATTTGAATATGGACTTACTAGAGAAGATTTAATGCAATTTAGACAACTTGGTAGCAAGACACCAGGTCATCCAGAATATGGCCATACAATAGGTGTAGAAACTACAACAGGACCACTTGGACAAGGATTTGCAACTGCAGTAGGAATGGCTTTAGCAGAAAGTTATTTAGCAAACAAATTTAATAGAAAAGGATTTAATATAGTAGATCATTATACATATGTTTTATCTGGTGATGGCGACATGATGGAAGGTGTAACTTCTGAAGCAGCATCACTTGCTGGTACTTTAGCATTAGATAAACTTATAGTTTTATATGACTCAAATAATATATCCATAGAAGGAAACACAGATATAGCTTTTAGGGAAGATGTAGCTGCTAGATATAGAGCATATAATTGGCAGGTTTTAACTGTTGAAGATGGAAATAATGTAGACGCTATCAGTAAAGCTATAGATGAAGCTAAAAAAGAGAAAACTAAGCCAAGTTTAATAATAATTAAAACTCAAATAGGTTATGGTTCACCAAAACAAGGTACTGCTGCTGTTCATGGAGAACCTTTAGGACTTGAAAACGTAAAAAAGACAAAAGAATTTTTAAAATGGGATTATGAAGATGATTTTTATGTTCCAAAAGAAGTTAAAGAACATATAAAAACTTTAATAGAAGAAGGAATTAAGAAAGAAGAAGAATGGAATAATCTTTATGAATCCTATAAAAAAGAGTATCCTGAATTAGCTCAAGAATATGAATTATGGTATTCTGGAAAACTTCCTGTAAATTTATTAGAATATGAAGACTTTTGGAAATTTGATAAAAAAATGGCTACAAGAGTTTCATCAGGAGAAATAATAAATAGATTAGCTAAAGTAGTTCCAAATCTTATAGGAGGTTCTGCTGATTTAGCTCCATCAAATAAAACATATATGAAAGACAGAGGAGATTTTTCAGCAGAAAATAGAAGTGGATCAAACTTACATTTTGGTGTAAGAGAATTTGCTATGGCTGCTATAGGAAATGGTATAGCAATACATGGAGGATTAAAGGATTTTGTAGCAACTTTCTTTGTATTTTCTGATTATATGAAAGCAGCAATGAGATTATCTGCTATTATGAAGCTTCCTGTAACTTATGTACTTACTCATGATAGTATAGGTGTAGGAGAAGATGGACCAACTCATCAGCCTATTGAACAATTAGCTGCATTAAGAAGTATTCCAAATTTCCATGTATTTAGACCAGCAGATTCTAAAGAAACAGCTGCAGCTTGGTATTCAGCTATAACTAGAGAAGATGGACCAACAGCATTAGTGCTTACAAGACAGGACTTACCTTTATATGAAGAATCATCAAAAGAAGCATTAAAGGGAGCATATATATTAAAAAATAGTAAGAAAGAAATACCTGATATAATACTTATGGCAACAGGCTCTGAAGTTGAACTTATATATGAAGCTTCAAAGATACTTGAAGAAAAAGGTATAGATGTAAGAGTTGTAAGTATGCCTTGTTTTGAAATATTTGATAAACAAAGCAAAGAATATAAAGAAAGCGTACTTCCAATGGCATGCAGAAAAAGACTTGCAGTTGAAGCTCTATCTTCATTTGGATGGCATAAATATGTAGGATTAGATGGAGATATTATTTCTTTAGATCATTTTGGAGAATCTGCACCAGCTAAATTACTTTTCGAAAAATTTGGATTTACAGTAGAAAATGTAGTAGAAAGAGCTTTAAATTTATTAAAATAATTATATTTAAAATATTTACAACTAATTTAGTATAAAAAATAAAAATAAAAAAATAATATTATAAAAAAGCTTCTCAATATATATAAATTATGAGAAGCTTTTTTTTTATAATATTATGATTATCTCATAAAAACTATTTTTTTAGAATTGATTACTATATTTTGAAGTAAATCAATAATAAATATACTTACTCATTGTGTAATGAAAATTTATTTACAGCTTATTGTGCTTTAATCATATTATTATTTCAAAAAAGTATTTATATTAAAATTGATAATTATAATACTTGTTATGATGTGTGATACATAACTAGACTATATTTAGTTTTCATAGTGTATATATTATAATAATTATAGATAAAAATTTAAAATTATTGTAAAAATGAAATTATTTTTGTTTCAAAATATCAAAATTTATGATAAAGTAATATATGAAGATATTAAAATGAATGTTTTCGGATTAAATTATTCATGATGGAGGATTAATATGGAAAAAGAGTTTTCGCTAAGCAATGATAAAGTAATGATAAATTTTACAGTGAAATACTGTGAAACCATGGAAAAACTTTTAGAAAGTTATGGATTTAAAAGAGTAGTATATTCATATTTAGAAAAAATTCAAAAAAGGAAAACTAATATATATAAATATATTAATGATAGTTTTCCAAATTCAACTATTGATGAAATTACAGAAAATTTAATAAGTTTATTTAAGCTTTTAACTATTGAAAAAACTACAGAAGTTATAAAACTAAATAATAAATACGAAAAAATATTAATGAAAAAAGAAAATTTTATAGATTTAATAGAAGATTTATATAAATATTGGAGAAAACTTGAAAGATATACAATACTACATAGTAGTAAAGTAAATGAAGGAGAAGGTTATGAGAGTGTAAGCTTTGTTGAGGCTAATAAGAATTTTTCAAAGCTTGTTTTAAATACTTATAGAAGAATAGAAGAACATGTTTTAGAATATAAACCAACTGTTTATAGGCAGCTTTCAGCAGGTGGTAATGCTAGCATTGTAGTAAAGAAAAATAATTGGGATATTCCTAAAGAATATGAAATGTTAAAAAATATTCCATTTATAACTTCAATGTTATTAAATACACCATTTATAACTTATCCTAAAAAAAATACAAGAAAAGGTTACTTTGAAGAAGTTTATAAAAATCCATTAGAAAATGCTGATGTAAATAATGATCATTTCTTTTGCTATCCAGCAAAGGTAGGAAAATTTCTTGCATATATATATTTTCATAGAGACTTTATGTCTCATGGAATTACATTATGTAATTTATTCGAAATGGCTAAAGAAGAAGAATATATGGGAGCTAAACCTGATATAATTTATGTATTTGGAGCCAGAGATAACGACACTAAAGTTAAAACTGTTTTTTATGATGATAATAAAAATAATATAATGCTTGGTTATGTTAGTCATGGAGACGAAATAGACTATTTTGGATATATGAAAAAAATGATACTAACTCTTCATAATGTTCTTATGATAAAAAAAGGAAATCTTCCAATTCATGGAGCTATGGTTAATATAGTAATGAAGAATGGAAAATCTGCAAATGTAATTATAATGGGGGACAGCGGTGCAGGAAAATCAGAAAGTCTTGAAGCTTTCAGAGCCTTAAGTGAAGATTATATAAGTGATATGACTATAGTATTTGATGATATGGGTACTCTTAAATTAAATGAAAATGGCAAACCGTTAGCTTATGGAACAGAAATTGGAGCTTTTGTAAGATTAGATGATTTAGATCAAGGATACGCTTTTAAAGAAATTGATAGAAGTATATTTATGAACCCAGATAAAATTAATGCAAGGCTTGTTATGCCTGTTGCAACTTATAAAGAGATAATAAAAGGTTATCCAGTAGATTTATTCTTATATGCTAATAATTATGAAGATGTAAAAGAAGGAGAATCTGAAATAGAATATTTCAATAGTCCTGAAGAAGCTATTAAAGTATTTAGATCTGGAGCAAGAATGGCAAAAGGAACAACATCAGAAACTGGACTTGTAGAATCATATTTTGCTAACCCGTTTGGACCACATCAAAAACAGGAAGAAACTGACAAACTTTTAAATTTATATTTTAATAATATGTTTGAAAGAGGGGTTAAAGTAGGTCAAATTAAGACTTGTTTAGGAATTCCTGGAAAGGAAAAAGAAGGTCCTAAAAATGCAGCTATAAAACTTTTTGATATTATTAAATCTTTATAAAATAGTTCTATTTATATAATATCGCTTTATAAATATATAAATATAAGGTTTTTATAAAAAGTTCTAGGAAGTGAACTTATTTGGGAAAATATATTTATAAAGCTAGAAATATTAGACAAAAAAATAGTTTAGGCTGGAGTATTATATTAATATTAATTATAGTGTTAGCTATTTTATTATCTTGCCTATATTTTGGAAATAATAAGTTAAATTATAAAAAATATAAAATTTACGAAAGTAAAATAGATAAAGAATTTAATGAAATAATAAATACTATAGATGCTGATGATAAAAGATATAATGCTAATGAACTAAGTAAAAGACAAATAATAGAAAAATATAAAAAAAGTTCAATAAAATTAGAAAAACTCTATGATTCTTTTAAATGGAAAAAAGGAGATGGAGCAGTAAAACAATTATATACAATAAAAAAATATATTATAATAAGCTATTCACAGCTTTATTACAATAAAGCTGTAGCTTTAGAAAATAATATTGCATCAAATGAAACTGAGGAAATAGAGTATATAAATATATTAACTGAAAATTATAAGAAAAAAGATAAAACTCAAAAACAAATATATAATTTATATTAAAAAATAATGCTGAAAGTTATTTCTTTCAGCATTATTTTTTAATATAAATTTAAAGAATAAAAATTATTATATTTCTTCATTTTTATCTTGATATCTGTCTTTTCCTAAAAAAGACAGAGAATAAATTCCAGCAATACCAACCAAAGCATATATAATTCTTGAAAAAGTTGTCATTTCTCCAAATAATGCAGATACTAAATTAAAGTCAAAAAATCCTATAAGTCCCCAATTAACTGCACCTATTATAACTAATAAAAGTGATAATGTATCTAAGAATTTCATATTATACATCTCCTTTAAATTGATTTATACAAAAATAGTATCTGCATATTTTTTAAAAATATAACTAAAATAAATTTTTTATAAAGATAAAAATCTATAGGTATAAACTATAGATTTTAAAAATATTATTATAAATTTAATTTTTAAATTTTATATATTTTAATTAAATTTTATGTTTATATAATATTTAAATATTTATATTTCTATCTACAATTTGATCAAGAGAAATAAAAATACTGGTACTTTGAATGCCTTTAATAGTTTGAATTTTATTTGTTAATAATTCATGTAAATGAGAAATATCTTTGCATATAATCTTAAATAAAATTGAAAAATCACCTGTAATGCAATGAATTTCTATTATTTCATTTATTTTTTTTAATTCTTCTGAAACATATTCACAAGAAGAGCAATTAACAAGTTTTATACCTACAAAAGCACAAATATCATAGCCCAACTTGGATGTATCTATAAGAAGTTTAGTACCTTTTATTATGCCCATTTCTTCCATTTTTTTTGTTCTTACATGTATTGTCCCGCCACTTACATGACATTGTCTCGCAATTTCAAGGAAAGGAGTTCGTGAGTCATTAAATAATATACTTAGTATTTGAAGATCTAAATCATCTAATTGATATTTACATGGTCCTTCCATAATATACCTCCATTCTATAGTTTTTATTTTAAAATAAATATTATTTTGATTTTTTAGTTTTTTTCAAATATTAAAATTCTATATATTTAAATTGCAATTTATCAAAGTAAATTATATAGAATATTATATCAGCAAAATATAAAGTTGACAATTTTATAACGAATAATTTCATTATTTTATTTTGGCTTGATATATTTTTAAAAATATATCATAATATTAAGTATATAATATTAAAAAAAGGGGGGATAAAATGGAAATCGTAAAACAGCTTTTATTAATGATAGTTTTTGCCGTAATTATTTTAATTGTATATAATATTTTGAAAGTTTATGTATTAAATAAAATAAATATTAATAAATGGATTGTTTTGGTATTAGGCATATTGGTACTTTTTTTACCAGGAATACTTGTAAGTTTAGGAGTAAAATTACCCAATAATTCATTTTGGCAGTTTATACCATCAGGAATATTTATAATTTTATTCCTTTGGTTTATGGATTTAAATGGATGGATGAGCAAAAAAACAAAATCATCTACTTCTTCTACATATACTGGTTACGGTAAAAAAGATAAGAAAAAAGATGTTATAATAAAGCCAAAAGCTAAACCTAATAGAGTTAAAAATAAAAAAAATTAAAAAAATAGGATGCCTGTTGCCACAACGCATCCTATTTTTTTATAGTCCCTATTTACATTTTATACAAATATATTAACTCTAATCAATAATATATAAATATTTTTAGCTGCATCCAGTTGTAGAACCACAGTCAAGACAAACCTTACATGTACCATTTATAATCATTCTATTTCCTGAACAAGCAGGGCAGGTTTCTCCGTAAAGTTTCTCCCCACTTTCTTTATAATTTGAATTAATTGATTTTGTAAAAACTATTTCATTATTAATATTATTTATTGGATGTTGATTAAAAGGTATTTTTTCTGCAGTACTGCTTACATAATCTTCAGGTTTTACTTGACATCTTGAAAAATCTCCAAGTTCTATGTCTATTATTTTACTTATTAAATCAGATATAGAACTTACATATTTAATATATGGATGTTTTTGAACAAAACCATATGGCTCATATTTTTGTCCTCTAAGCATTCTTGAAATATCTTTTGGAGGTACATGATACTGAAGCATTACTGAGATAGATTTAGAAAGAGAGTTTAAAAGACCTGTAATTATAGTTCCTTCTCTATCTGTTGTAATATAAATTTCAGATATTTCTCCATTTTCTCTTCTATTTACTGTAGTATATATTTTAACATCTTCTATTTGTGCAGGATGAGTAGTGCCATATCTTATGCCTACTGGTTTATCTCGTTTGGAATAATGTCTTTGAGATTGAAGTTCTTTTGCTTTTTCTAGTAATTTATCATAAGTTAAATTTTCTAGATTAACTTCTCCTGATTCAGATGTTAAATTGGTATTTAAAGGCTGAGCAGCTTTTGATGAATCTCTATATAAAGTTATGCCTTTTATTCCAAGCTCCCAAGAAGTTAAAATAACATTTTTAAAGTCATCTACAGAAGCATTTTTAGGTAAATTTACTGTTTTAGAAACAGCTCCTGATATTAAAGGAGTTATAGCAGCTACCATATAAACGTGTCCCATCGGATCAATATATCTATCTCCGCTTCCACATTTATTTGCAGTGTCAAATATAGGGAGATGTTCTTCTTTAAGATGAGGTGCACCTTCTATTTTACCATCTGCTATTTTTTCATATTCATATCCATTTTCTAAAACAGTTTCTTTTCTAAGAACATAATTTAATATATCTTTAATTTGCTCTTTAGTATATCCTAAATTTTCAAGAGACATTTCTATAACAGGATTAACTATTGTCATATAGCCTCCACCTACAAGTTTTTTATAAACTATGTGGCTAAAAAATGGCTCTATAGATGTAGCTATGCAATCCATAGCAAAAGATATAGTTCCTGTAGGAGCTATAACAGTAACTTGAGCATTTCTATATCCATATTTTTCTCCATATTCTAAAGAGTCTTTCCATACTTTTTTTAAAGAATTACTTATATAACCTAATTTAAGCTTTTTTAAAAGTTCATGATTTACTTTAAGAGGCTCATAATTTAAGCCTTCATAAGGAGTATCTAATGCACCAGCAGCTCGAGCATGATTTCTAATGACTCTTTGCATATACTCTTTATTAATTTCATATTTTTTAAAAGTTCCAACCTTTTGAGCCATAAGTGAAGATACATAGTATGAATATCCTGTCATTATACCTATTAGTGAAGAAGCTAGAGCTCTGCTTTCTTCTGAATCATACGGAAATCCCATAACCATAAAAAGTGAAGCTATATTTGAAATACCAAGGCCTGTAGTTCTAAACATATAAGTTTTTCTTGCAATATCTTCTGTTGGATATTGGCCCCAATGTATAGATGCTTCCAAGACAAGCTGTACAAGTCCTATTAAATGTATGTATCCCTCTAAATCAAAACTCTTAGTAGAATGATTGTAAAATTTAAATATGTTTATAGAAGCTAAATTACAGGATGAATCATCTAAAAAAGCATATTCTCCGCAAGGATTTGTAGAATTAATTCTATTGTATGGGGCGTTATATATTCCATCTTCTCCTGCTGGACAAGTATGCCATGCATTAAAAGTATCATCAAATTGCGGAGCTGGATCTGCACATTGCCATGCTGAATCATTAAATGCATCCCAAATATCTTTAACCTTTATTGTAGTGTTTACTTTTTCATCAACTCTTCCTTTTAGCTCTATTACTTCATCTTCGTTATTATCTAGATTTTTTACTTTTTTCATAAAATCATCAGAAAATCTTACAGAATTATTGCTGTTTTGCCCCGAAACTGTTTCATAAGCTTCACCATCTATATCTGTATCATATCCCATTTTACCAAGAGCTCTTACTTTTGCTTCTTCTTTAGCTTTCCAAGTTATAAAATCCATAATTTCAGGGTGATCAACATTAAGACAAACCATTTTAGCTGCACGTCTAGTAGTTCCACCTGATTTTATAGCTCCTGCATTTCTATCTAAACCTTTTAAAAAGCTCATAAGTCCTGAAGATACTCCACCTCCAGAAAGTCTTTCACCTTTAGCTCTAAGAGAAGAAAAATTTGTTCCTGTACCTGAACCACCTTTAAAAAGTTTTGTTTCTGTAACAAATTGCTCAGATATTGAATGAGGACCTAAGAGTTTATCTTCTATAGATAATATAAAGCAGGCAGAAGCTTGAGTTCTTGTATAATTATCCTCAGATTCTACTACTTTGTTTAAAGATTCATTATAATAATAATTACCTTGTTTTTTACCTTTTATTCCATAAGAATGTGCAAGACCTGTATTAAACCACTGAGGAGAATTTGGAGCATACATTTGGTTTAATAATCCATATACCATTTCATCATAAAAAATATTTTTTTCTTCTTGTGTTTCTATTATGCCTTCATCAACTAAAGCATTGGCCCAAAAACTAACTAATCTATCTGCAACCATTCTCATACTGTTTTCATAGCCTAAACTATTTGGAACTCCTGCACGTCTAAAATATTTAGAAGCTATAATATTACAAGCATTTTGAGAATAATGTTCAGGAAATTCTAAATCCTTCATATCAATGATAACTTTAGAAGTTTTATAGTCTTTTAAAAATACATCTACAGTTTTCCAGTTAAATAAATCATATACTGTTTTATTTTTATCTTTTTCTAGTTCTTTTGTATAAACTCTTTTAAATAAAGACTTTATATTATTTTCCATATATTTACCTCCATTATAATACTTAGCTATATATAGTATTATTTTCGCAAATAACCACTATATATTGTATCACGAAGACTATTATAGAATATTTTCCAATATAATTCAACAATTTTATTTCTTGAAAATTTATTGACAAAATCAATATCATATGTTTATTATTTAATAAATAGTATTAATATGATGAGGCAGGTTAGTATAAATTTTTCTACTTCATTATAATACATATTTATATATTCCTATGCAGAATAAATTTATTAAAAAGGTGGTAAAATATGTTTAAATTAGATGTTTTGCAAAATATGTCTACAGAAGAAAAATATAAATATATGCTTATATTGATTGAAGGACAATGCAGCACAGAAAAAAATTCTCTTGCCAATTTAAGCAATGCAAGTGCTATTATAAAAGCTTGTTTAGATAAATTAAATTGGGTAGGATTTTATATAATGAGAGGAGATGAACTTGTTTTAGGACCTTTTCAAGGAATGCCGGCTTGCAATAGAATTAAACTTGGAAATGGAGTATGTGGTAGTGCAGCAGCTTTAAAAAAAGTTCAAAGAATAGATAATGTACATAATTTTTCAGGGCATATTGCCTGTGATTTTGCCACAAACTCTGAAATCGTAATACCTATAATTAAAGAAAATAAAGTTTATGCTGTTTTAGATTTAGATAGTCCAGAGTTTAATAGATTCACTGAATTAGAGGAAAAGTATCTTATAAAATTTGTTGAAAAACTAAATAAATATATAAATTGGGAAGAAGTTTAAAGACTAAATAATTTATATAAATTAAAACCATACATGTACTAAAAAATTTATTTAATACATGTATGGTTTTATTATATAAAGAAAACAAATAATTAATTAAATGTAAATTTTTATTTTAAGCTTTTTCTTTTATTCTTATAAATATTTTAGCAATTTCATTAAATATAAGTGGAATTATTGAAAGCAATATTACAGTACCCCATTCACTGCCTGTTAAATTAGAAACTTCAAATATCTTTGCTAAAAATGGAACAGTTATAACTATATCTTGAAGGAATATTCCAATTAATATAGCACCTATTAAAAACATATTTGAGAAAAATCCAATTTGAAATATAGATTTTTTAGAATTTCTCATATTTAAAGAATGTATTAGCTGAGATACACTTAAAACTATAAAAGCCATAGTTTGTGCGTGAATTAATGCATCCTTTGAAATATTTTCAGGGAATATTGGGAATAATGTTGTAACATTTGATTCAACCCTTGCTCCAATTACAAAAGCTGAAAGTGTTAAAATACCTATTAAAATACCATTTAATATAAGGTTTATTCCAGCGCCATGAGCAAATAAGCTATCTTTTGGATTACGAGGTTTTTCATCCATTACGCTAGGATCACCAGGATCAGCACCTAAAGCTAATGCTGGGAGGGTATCTGTTATTAAATTCACCCATAATAAATGTATAGGCATTAATGGTGTAGGCCAGCCTAAAAGTATTGCAAAGAATAAAGAAATTATTTCACCTGTATTACAAGATAGTAGGAATATTATGGATTTTTTTATATTATTATATATATTTCTTCCTTGTTCTACAGCAGAAACTATAGTAGAGAAATTATCATCTGTAAGTACCATATCAGCTGCTCCTTTTGCAACATCAGTACCAGTAATACCCATAGCAACTCCTATATCAGCAGCTTTTAATGAAGGAGCATCATTAACTCCATCGCCTGTCATAGAGACTATATTTCCCTTTGATTTAAATGCTTTTACTATTTTTACTTTATGTTCTGGGGAAACTCTTGCAAAAACTCTTAAATTATCAATCTTTTCACTAAGCTCTTCTTGAGATAATTTATCAAGTTCAGTTCCTGAAATTGATTGATCTAAAGTTTCAGCTATGCCTAATTCTTTTGCTATTGCAAAAGCAGTATTTTTATGGTCTCCAGTTATCATAATGGTTTTAATTCCAGATCTTTTACATTGAGCTATTGAATCTTTAACTTCTAATCTAGGAGGATCTATCATTCCAACAAGACCTATAAAAATTAAATCAGATTCTAAATTGTCAATAGCTACATGAGGAGAATCTATTTTTTTATACGCAGCTCCTAATACTCTAAGAGCATCATCTGACATATTATTTGCATAACTCATTATTTTATTTTTTAACTCATCTGTTAATGGTTTTACTTCATTATCTATATATATAGATGTACATATATTAAGAAGGTTATCTGTTGCACCTTTAGTCATTACAAAATATTGATTATCATATTGATTTACAGTAGTCATGAGTTTTCTGTCTGAGTCAAAAGGTATTTCATTTTTTCTAGGATGTAATTTTTCTAAAGTGTCTTTAAATATATTAAATTTAACCCCAGCTTCAAGAAGAGCTATTTCTGTAGGGTCACCAGTACTGGAACCTTCAGAATAAGTAGCATCTGTACATAAAATTAAATTTTCTAAAAGAAGCCTATGGATAGGATCTTCTATATTTAAAGAAGATATATCATCAAAAACATTATTTGCATAAAATTTTGTGACTGTCATTTTGTTTTGAGTTAATGTACCAGTTTTATCAGAGCAAATTATGTTAACTGACCCTAAAGTTTCAACAGCAGGTAGTTTTCTTATAATTGCATTTTGTTTTATCATCTTTTGAACGCCCATAGCTAAAACCAAAGTAACAACAGCAACAAGACCTTCTGGTATTGCAGCTACTGCAAGACTTATAGCAGTAAAGAACATATCAAATAATTCTCTTCCTTGGATAATTCCAACTATGAACATAATAGCACATATTATAAGAGCAGCAAATCCTAAAATTTTTCCAAGTTCTGATATTTTTTTCTGAAGAGGAGTTTCGTTATCTTCATCATCTTCAAGCATTTTTGCTATTTTACCTATTTCTGTGTTCATTCCTGTTGCTACAGCTACTCCTACTCCTCTTCCATATGTAGATAAAGTAGAACTAAAAGCCATATTTTTCTGATCACCAAGCGGGGTATCAGAGGATTCTAAAATTAAGTCAGCATCTTTATCAGATGGAACGGATTCTCCTGTAAGAGCTGATTCTTCAATTTTTAGATTAGCACTTTCTATAAGTCTTAAATCACAAGGTATGTATCTTCCAGCATCAATTATAACTATATCGCCAGGTACAACTTCTTCAGAAGGTATTTCTTTAAGTTCACCATCTCTTTTTACTACAGCTTTAGGAGTAGATAGCTTTTTTAAAGCATCTAAAGCTTTTTCAGCTTTTGATTCTTGTATTACGCCTACAACTGCATTTATAATTACAACTAAACTTATAATGATGGTATCGCTGACTTCTCCCATTAATCCAGAAATAATTGCAGCACCTAATAAAATAAAAATCATAATATCATTTAATTGTGCCAAAAACAGCTGAAACAGTGTTTTAGATTTTTTTTCAACAAGCTTATTTTCGCCATATTTTAATAGCCTGTTTTTAGCTTCTTCGGACGAAAGTCCATTTAAAGCGTCAACTTTAAATTCTTTTAAAACTTCATTTTTGTCTTTTAAAAACCACATAAAATCACCTCTTTAATATTATTAGAAAAATTTTTAAATTTATGAATTTGACACAAAAAAAGACCCTTGCCATATTTATGACAAAGGTCTTGCATCTCACTTTGAGTTAACTATCCGGGTTTAAACCGTAATGACGAATAGTTAAAAACTTATAAGTCCATGCTACTCCCCTTTTTACAAATTATATCATATGAATTTCTAAAACTCAATATATATTTTGATAAAAATAATGTATTTGTGATTGATTTATGATAATGTCCTAATATATCACAATTTTTGTTGATAATTGTACAAAAATAGCTGAACTATATTAAAAATTTATATTTTATTTAATTTATTCTTAATTCATATATAAAAACTTTTTTTCATATATTTTATAAGCTACAAATATTAAATATAAAAACTAAATGTAGAAAAATAAAAGAATAATTAAATTCATTTCATTTTTAGCAAATATAAGAGTTTATTTTATTAGAGGGATTAATTAAACTCTGAAGTTATATATAAATAATAAATTATGGAGGAAAATATATGAAAGATGAATGTGATAATAATATAATAAAAAAGAAAAAATTTGAAAAAATTAAATTAGCAATTATTAATAATTTAAAAAAACCTTTGGTAAAGGTAATAGTTTTTGTAATTCTTTGCATCATAGTTTTTATTAGTTCTTATTTTTACACTATTCAAAGAATAAAAAATGAAGAAAGTTATAATAAAATTTCTAATTATAATAAAAAATCATATTATTTAGAACAAAGATTTATAAAAAGTTCATCAAAAAATCTTAATAACTAAATTTTTAGTAATAAAAAATAATAATAAACTATAATCTGTAAATTAATTTTCACTATATAATTTATAGTGTTTCTAAATTTCTATTAATTATATATAGTTGTAAATATTTAACAAAAAGACTTTTTGTAAGATAATCAAAATATGAATAAATTTTATTTACATATGTGTTATAATAAAGTAAAAATAGATATATAGATATTAATTATGAATAAATTTTGCAGGTAGGGGTGAAAGTTTTGGAAATATCGAGAGTAAAAAGAAATGCACCTCTTATTTCTGAAGATAAGAAAAGCATTAATACAAAAAAAGACTTTTCTCAAAGCTTTAATTTTGCAAAAGATAAAAAAAATGAGCAGCAGCTTAAAGAAATGATTATAAATATAAAAAAGAAAGGTAATAGGCTTGCAATAACAAAATGTTATTCAGATGTATATGCTTATAAAAATCTTATAAAAGAATATTTAAAATCTATAATGTCATATATGTATGAAGTTAATAAAGATATTAGTTTTTGGCAGACTCAATATTTTATGACAGTAGAAACTATTGACATTAAACTGAAAGAACTTACTGAGCTTTTATTAAGCGAAGAAAAGGATAATATGAAAATTGCAGCAACAATAGATGAAATTACTGGATTAGTTGTAGATATTTATAAATAATGAGGCAGAAATAAGTTTCTGCCTCATTATTTTTATATAAAAGAATTATAACTTGCATCTGAAGGCATTCTCCAGTCACCACGTGGAGATAAACTTACAGTACCTACTTTTGGACCATCTGGCAAAGCTGAACGTTTAAATTGTTGAGTGAAAAATCTTTTCATAAATTTATTAAACCATTTTTCTATTGTTTCACTATCGTAGTCATCTTTGAAGGCATGTTTAGCTAAAAATAAAATTTTTTCAGGAGAAGCTCCCTGCCTTACAAAATAATATAAGAAAAAGTCATGAAGCTCATAAGGTCCTACTATATCTTCTGTTTTTTGAGATATATTGCCATTTGTATCCTTAGGTAAAAGCTCAGGGCTTACTGGTGTGTCTAATATATCTAAAAGTATATCTGAAGTTTTTTCATCTACTTCTTTTAAAGCAGCATAACGTACAAGATATCTTACAAGAGTCTTTGGTACAGAAGAATTTACAGAATACATAGACATATGATCTCCGTTATATGTTGCCCATCCTAATGCTAATTCTGATAAATCACCTGTTCCTACTAATATAGCACCTTCTTTATTAGATATATCCATAAGTATTTGAGTTCTTTCTCTTGCTTGAACATTTTCATAAGTTACATCGTGGATATCAGGATTATGACCAATATCTTTAAAATGCTGAAGACAAGCATCTACTATATTTATCTCTCTTAAATCTGTATTTAAATTTTTACATAAATTAATAGCATTGCTATAAGTTCTGTCTGTTGTTCCAAATCCAGGCATTGTTACAGTTATAATATTTTTTCTAGGCAGATTAAGAATATCAAAAGTTTTTATAATAACTAAAAGTGCAAGAGTAGAATCTAACCCTCCAGATATTCCAATAACGGCTTTATTTAATTTAGTGTGAGTGATTCTTTTAGCAAGCGCACAAGATTGAATATTAAATATTTCTTTGCATCTATGCTCCATTTTCTTTTCATTAGAAGGTACAAATGGGTGTTTATTTATATACCTGTCAAAATTCACTATATTTGTATCATCAAAAGTAAAATATATTTCTTTAAATTCTATATGTAAATTAGAACTATCTGAAAAACTAATATTTTTATGTCTTTCATTAATTAATTTATCAACATCAACAATAGAAGTAATAACTTCATTCTTTCTTTGAAAACGGTTATTTTCTTTTAAAATTCTTCCATTTTCACCTATTAAAAGATGTCCGCTAAATACTAAATCTGTAGATGATTCAAAAACTCCAGAAGAAGCATATACATAAGAACTTATGCATCTTGCACTTTGAGTTTCTATAAGTTTTTTTCTATATTCAAATTTACTTATTATCTCATTTGAAGCAGATAAATTACCTATTATATTAGCTCCACCTAAAGACAAATAAGAACTTGGAGGTATGGTAACCCATAAATCTTCACAAATCTCAAAAGCAAATTTAAAATCTTTACAAGTAAATATTAAATTTGTACCAAAAGGAATATCGTTTTGAAAATATAAGTTTACATTTTTATTTATTAAATTTAATCCTGAAGAAAACCATCTTTTCTCATAAAATTCACTATAATTCGGTATATAACTTTTAGGAACAATTCCCAATATTTTACCTTTAAATATAATATAGGCACAATTATACATACTATTATTAAATGAAAGGGGAGCACCAACAGCAATAAGTATATCTTTATCTTTAGAAAAAACACATAAGTCCTCTAGAGCCTTTAAAGCTTCTTTATAAAGCTTACTTTGAAGAAATAAATCACCACAGGTGTAGGAAGTTATACTAAGCTCTGGAAACACTATTAGCTTAGAATTTTCATTTAAAGAATCCTCAATACATTTTTTTATATTTTCTAAATTAAAATTTATGTCTGCTACATTTGTTAACGGACATGCAGATGAAACTCTTATAAAATTCATATAATCAACTCCAATTCAAATACATTCCCTTAGTGTATATATTTTTCAAATTCATCATTATTATACCATTTTATAGATATTTAATAAAACAAAAATTAAAATTATAAGGAAAAAGTATAAATTGAAAAGAATTATTTAATACACTTAATGCAATCACTTTAAATAGTATTTAATAACGTATTTTAAGTTAAATTAGTCTTTAACAAAATGACTTTTAAGATGTATTATATAACTAAACGGAAATAGCTGCATAAATGTAATAGATAAATAAAAAAATCATATTAAATTTATTTTATCTGTTATATAATTAAATTAAAGGTCATAACCATTGTTATGTATCTATGGAAAATTATATAAAAGGGGGGATCATGTGTGGATGTATTAATTTTTTGGATAGTTATTTCTGTTATTGCTTTGATTGTAGACATAGTTACTAGTTCATTTTTATTTTTATGGTTTACAGTAGGTGGAATTGCAGCAATAATTGGATTTATTTTAAATGCAAGTTTTACAGTACAGTTAATAATATTTATTGCTGTTAGTGCAATATCTATGGCATTAGGATATCCATTTATAAAAAAGGTTTTAAAAGGTACTATAAAAAGAACAGCTACCATGGAAGAGAATTACATTGGAAGAAAATTTATTGTGGATGAAGATGTAATTGAAAAAGCTAAAATTAAAATTGATGGTATTTATTGGACAATAAAAAACCTTGGGGAACCAATTAAAAAAGGTGATTTAATTATAATTACAGATATTCAAGGCAATAAATTAATTGTAAAAAAAATTATAAAAGAAGAGATAGGGGAGGAAAATAAATAATGAATACATTTGGTTTATTTACATTAGTAATATTTATTATTTTGCTTATATTAATTTTTTCATCAATAAAAATTGTTAATACAGGTAGTTTATACGTAGTGGAAAGATTAGGTCAATTTCATAGAGTTTTAGAGCCAGGATGGCACTTTGTAATCCCATTTATAGATTTTGTAAGAAAGAAAATTTCCACAAAACAGCAAATATTAGATATAGAACCTCAAAATGTAATTACAAAAGATAATGTAAAAATATCAATAGATAATGTTATTTTCTATAAAGTTATGAATGCAAAAGATGCTGTTTATAATATTGAAAATTACAAATCAGGTATTGTATATTCAACTATAACAAACATGAGAAATATAGTTGGAAATATGACTCTTGACGAAGTATTATCAGGAAGAGATAAAATAAATTTAGAACTTTTAAAAGTTGTAGATGAAATAACAGATGCATATGGAATTAAAATACTTTCAGTTGAAATTAAAAATATAATACCTCCAGCTGAAATACAGCAAGCAATGGAAAAACAGATGAAAGCTGAAAGAGATAAAAGAGCTACAATACTACAAGCTGAAGGACAAAAACAAAGTGACATTGCAAGAGCTGAAGGTGAAAAACAGGCTAAAATTCTTGAGGCTGAAGCTGCAAAAGAAGCAGCTATAAGACGTGCAGAAGGATTAAGAGAATCACAACTTCTTGAAGCAGAGGGTAAAGCTAAGGCTATTGAAGCTATAGCAGAGGCACAGGCAAAAGCTATAGATAAGGTTAATAAGGCAATAATAGAATCTGGTACAAATGAAACTGTTATAGCTTTAAAACAGATAGAAGCACTTACTGAAATGGCTAAAAATCCAGCTAATAAACTTATACTTCCAAATGAGGCATTATCAACATTTGGTAATATAGCTGCTATAGGAGAAGTTTTAAATAAAAAATAATTTAAAAATAAGTGATTAAATTAAAATAGTCACAAATCAAATGTTTTTCTAAAATTACTAACATTTAAACAAAGGAAAAGCATTAGATTTGTGGCTATTTTTGTAATATGGCAATTTTAAATATATTTCTTATTATTTTATGTTAAAAATTGAATTATCATAAAGAAAAGCAATCAAACAATTGAGTTTTTTGGACAGTTTTTATAAAAAATGAATTACAAAAATATATAAGTTTTAAACAAAGTATTGAAATTTAAAATAAATTGTTTATAATTGGTAATATAGTGCAAATTATAAGATAATTATGAAATTTTTTAAAATAAAAGTTTCGCATTTGTTATTAATTTTACAATTAAGGGGGAAATATAATATGAAGATTCTAATTATGTCGTGGGAATACCCACCTAAAAATGTTGGGGGATTATCAAACCATGTTTATTTTTTATCTCAAAGTTTAAAAAATTTAGGTCATGAAGTTCATGTTATTACTTGTAAAGATGATACAACTTCTTTTTATGAAGAAGATTTAGGGGTATTTGTTCATAGAGTTGAACCTTATAATTTGGAAACTGAAGATTTTATAAAATGGGCCATGCATTTAAATTTTGCAATGGCAGAAGCTGCTTCAAAGCTTATAAATACTCAAGGAAAATTTGATATAGTACATGCACATGATTGGTTATCTTTATATAGTGCAAAATTTATAAAGTGGACTTATAATATTCCTCTTGTATGCACTATTCACGCTACAGAACATGGTAGAAATAGAGGCATATGGAATGATATTCAAAAATACATATCATCAGCAGAATGGCTTCTTACTTTTGAAAGCTGGAAAGTTATTACTTGTAGTAATTATATGAAAGAAGAGGTTAAAAATATATTTTCACTTCCTGAAGATAAAATTTCTGTAATACCAAATGGAATAAATAAAGAAATATTTAATATTGAATTTGATAAATTAGAATTTAGAAGAAAATATGCACAAGATAAAGAGAAAATAATATTTTGTATTGGACGACATGTTTATGAAAAAGGAATACACTTATTAATTGAAGCTTCTAAAGATGTAATAGATAATTATAATGATGTTAAATTTGTAATAGCTGGTACAGGAGCAATGACTGATAAATTAAAAGAACAAGTTAAGTCTTTGGGAGTTGAAGAAAAGGTAATTTTTACAGGATATATGAATGATATAGAAAAAACAAAGATGTATAAAATTTCTGATATAACTGTAATTCCTTCACTTTATGAACCATTTGGAATAGTTGCTTTAGAAGCTATGGCAGCAGGATGTCCTCTAGTTGTTTCAGATGTTGGAGGATTAAAAGAAATAGTAGAACATGGAGTTAACGGAATGAGGGCAATAAATGGTTCTAAAGATAGTATTAAAGATAATATTTTAATTCTTTTAAAAGATGAAGAATTAAGAAACAAAATAATTAAAAATGGTTATGACCTTATATCTAATAAGTACAGCTGGGATAGTATAGCGCAAGATACTATAAAATTATATGAAAAAATTCAAGAAGAAGCAAAAGGGACAGAATGGGAAGTTAAAATTGAAAAGCCTAAGAAAAAAGCAACTACTTCAAGAAGAAAAAAGACTGAAAAAGTCAAAGATGAAGATACTAAATTAGCATCGGAAAATAAAACAGAAACAAAGCCAAAAACTAGGACAAGAAGGACAAAAAAAGCAGTTACTGAAGAAGTAAAAAATTAAAAATATTAACTTTAGGAGGCTGATTTCGGCCTCCTAAAATTATGTTCTGATTAATTTTTAGTTTATCATAAGCTTATAAAGTTTTAATAAATTAAAATAAATTTTATATAAATATTTGTAATATTCAATTATATTATTCATAAAATTTATATTATAGATATCTAACATGAAAACTAAATATAACATAGTAAAATAATAATTTAAGTAGGAGATATAATTTATTTTTAGCAAAAATTATTATTATTTTTTAGATGTTTAATTAAAACTTTGAAGTTTTGATATCTATATAAAACATAAAAATTTTGAATAATAATAATAATGGAGGGAAAAATGGGGTATATTAGAGAAGGAAACTATCAAAATGGAGAAATAATAGCTAGCTTAGATGGAAACTATATAAAAATAAATGATAAAAACAGTTGCTATATAATAGCTAATTTAGATGGAATTTATATAAGAGAAGGAAGCTCACAAAATGGAGAAATAATAGCTAATTTAGATGGATGCTATATAAAAGAAGGCAAGGATACATCTTCTAAAATAATAGCAAATATAGATGGAGTTTATATAAGAGAGGGAAATGATCATACTGGGGAAATTTTATTTAATATTGAAGGATATACATCTATAAAAGAAAAAGCTGCTTTAGGTACCGCCGGACTTATGCTAAAGGGATTAATATAAGTAAAAATGATTTATTATTTTTATATAATATGTAATAGAAAAATTAATTATAGTCTAGTAAAATGATAATTTTAAAAAGGTAATAATTTTATCTTACCATATATAATTATTATTCTACTAGACTATGACATTTAAGTTATATATTTATAATTATATAAATGAATTTTAAACTTATATTCTCTTTTATATTCTGCTGTAGTATAATTACTTTATGAATTTATTCAAACTTTTATTAAAAACAGGCTGTATACGACTGTCTTGGAAGGTAGGGTATTATGAATAAAAAAGTGTTAATAGTGTATGAAAAAATGGGTATGGGTCATCGTAGAATGGCAGATATATTAGAGGATATTTTAAAAGAAGAAAATGCTAGTATTATAAAATGTGCTGGGAGTGAAATGATTGGAGATACAAGCATAAATATAATAGTTAAATTATGGAATTTTCTTATAAGAAAAAATTTAACTAAAACTGCGGACATGCTTTTGAATTTTATTTTAAGAATATTTATACTTCCTTTCATTGAAGTATCTAGTACATCGGCTTATCATGAAAAACTTCAAGAAATAAATCCTGATATTATAATTTGTACTGCAGATGGTTTTAATAAAGCTATAGGAAGCTATGCAAAAGAAAAGGGAATTCCTTTTTATATATTTATAACAGAGATTTCTATATTTATTGATTTAGTAAATCCATATGCAACTCATTTGTGTTATTTTAATGAAGTAGGAGAGGCAATTAGAAATTATGATTTTAGTAAAACTTATTACTCTTATGAATTAAATAAAGAAACTACTTTTTTAGAAAAAATAGAATATATACTAAAATACTATAAAGATTTTGTTATTTATGGATATAAAAATTCTATTTTTAGAAATCCCCAATATAATTTAAAACAAAATAATGATGCTAAATTTAAAGTTATAGGCCCTTTAGCAGAAAAAAAGCATTTTAAAGAAAAAGATATAAACAAAATAAAAGAAAAATATGGATTTAACAACAATAATGATACAGTTATGATTGCCAGTGGAAGTATAGGAGGTAAAATTCTTTTAAATATAGTAAAAAATATTTGTAGAAGTTATAATAAGCCGCTTAATTTAATTGTAATATGCGGGAAAGATGAAAAAACTTACAATAAAATACAAAATTTAGACGAAATAAATATTGATGTAAAACTAATCCCCTTTAAATTTATTGAAAATTTTGATGAAATATTAGCTGCAGTTGACTGTATAATTGCAAGGCCCTCTGCAGGAATATTTATAGAAAGTTTAATTAATAAAATACCTGAAATTACTTTTCAAAAGGCAACATCTAATGATAAAGGTACTCTTTCAATTATCGAAAAATATAATATAGGAAAAGTTATAAATAAAAATGAAGATATAAAAGAGGCCTTAGAAGAAATATTAAGCAATAAAGACATATATAAAGAAAATATAAATAATCTTTTGAATATGTATTGTAACAGTTATGAAGATAAAAAGAAAATTTTAAAAGAAACTATATTATATTCGCATGATTATGATTATAATATTAATAAGTGTTTAGATGCAAAAATAGAACTTAATGTACCATTATCACACTAAATATTTCAGGAGCGGTAGATATGATTGAAATAGTAGAAATAAAAACAAAAAGTGAAATTAAAAAATTTGTTAAGCTTTGTTATGAAATATATAAAGAAGATAAATACTGGGTTCCTCCACTTGAAAGTGACATGATTAATACTCTTTTAGGCCATGATAATGCACTTTTTATGAATGGAGAACATGCATTTTTTATGGCATATTTAAATGGAAAAGCGGTAGGTAGAATTTGCGTTGGAATAAATGAAACTTTAAATAAAAAGAAAAACTTAAAAGATGGATATATAAGTCTTTTTGAAAGCATTAACAATAAGGAGGTAGCTTTTTCTTTATTTGATAAAGCTGTAAACTGGCTTAAAGAAAGAGGAATAACTGTAGTGAAAGGACCTATATCTCCTACAAATGGAGATGATTATAAAGGACTTTTAGTAAAAGGATTTAATGGTTCACCAGTGCTTATGAATTCTTATAACCCAGAGTATTATGTAAACTTCTTTGAAGAATATGGATTTGTTAAACATTTAGATTTATATGCTTATTATCAAGATATAAATTCAGATTTAAATTTAGAAAAACATCAAAAAATTACTAATTATGCTATGAAAAGATATAATTTTAGAATAGATAATATAAATCTTAAAGATATAGATAATGAAATATTAGATATAAAAAAAATATTAGACATTGCTATGCCGGAAGATTGGGAAGATTTAACTCCACCTACTTATGAAGAATTAAAAGCAGAAGCAGGGCAGCTTATAAAAATGGCGGATGAAGAGCTTATACTTATAGCAAGAAGTGAGGGACAACCTATAGGATTTGCTATAGCATTACCTGATTACAATCAAGTATTAAAAAAATTAAATGGAAAATTATTTCCATTTGGACCGTTAAAATATTTATGGTATAAGAAAAAAATAGATGGATTTAGAATATTCATATTATTTGTTATACCTAAATTTAGGAAAAAAGCTGTAAGTAGTGCTATGCTTTACAAATTCTATGAAAATGCTTTAAAAAAGGGTTATAAGTGGGCAGAAGGTTCAACTATAGGAGAAACTAATATACCTATGAGATTAGATATAGAGAAAATTGGTGCAAATCATTACAGAACATATAGAATTTATAAAAAAGAAATATAAGTGCTCATAAATAACTTTATATAAGGAAATTATAATTAATAAGTTAAATATAAATTAGGAGGTATTTATGTTAAGCTATGGTTTAAAAGGGAATAATTTATCGAAAAACAGTGTTATTTTAAAAGAAGTTTCTATAAGTGGGAATGTATGTGGTGAATTTGCGGAAATATCTATAAAAAAAGAATATATAAATGTTTCAAATTCAAATATAGATTGCTCATATATTTTTCCAATACCAGAAACAGCTTTAATAACTGGGTTAGAGGCGACTTTAGGGGGAAGAATTATTAAAGCAGTAATTGAAGATAAAGAAGAAGCTAGAAAAATATATGAAAATTCTAATGAAACAGGAGTTAATGCTCTTACTTTGGAAGAAATAAATTTAAATGTATTTCAGCTTACCATTGGTAAAGTATTGCCTGGAGAATCTATAAATATTAAATTTACATATATAGACAATTTAGTTTATGAAGGTAATAATTTGATATTAACTATACCAGCAATATTACATTCTGATTCGCAAAATGCTGATAATAAAGAATATTTTTCTGAAAATTATGAAAACTATAAATCAAACTTAAATTTACTTATTGAACCAATTAATAAAGTAAATATAAAATCTCCTTCTCATGATATAAAAGTTGAATGGGAAGAAGGAAATAATTTAGCCAAAGTTACTTTAAATAAAGATAAAAATAAATTTGATGAAGATTTTATAATTTTATTTGAAGAAGAAAAAACATCGCAGGTATCAGGAATGTTTTATAAGTATGAAGATGAAAATAAAGGAATTTTATACATTAGATTTATTCCTAAGCTTGAAATAAGTGAAGAAGATGATAAAAATAATTATATATTTTTAATTGATATTTCTCATTCAATGAAAGGCGCTAAGCTTGAACAGGCTAAGAATGCATTACAGCTTTGTATAAGAAATTTATCTGAAAATGATAGTTTTAATATAATTGCATTTGAAAATAATCTTCACTTTTTTTCTGATCGCGGATTAGTTCCTTTTAACGAAGAAAATCTTAGAAAAGCTACTTTATGGATTGACAACTTAGAAGATAAAAAAGGTGCAAAAATATTTGAAGCTCTAAAATATGCTTTATCAGAAAAAAATAATATTGGATATAGTAATATAATGCTTTTTACTGATGATATTATAGAAAATGAAGAAGAAGTTTTAAGTTATGTAAAACAAAATATAGGAGATAATAGGATATTTACTTTTGGAGTTGATACTTCTGTAAATAGTTATGTGATAAATAAACTTGCAGAATTTGGATATGGGAAAGCTGAATTTATATATGAAGACGAAAATATAGAAGATGTAGTTTTGAAACAGCTTAGAAGAATTAAAAATCCACAGGTAGATATTGAAGAAATAGATTGGGGAAGTTTAAATGTTGAAAAAACTTATCCAAGAACTATTGATTATTTATATGATAGAGAACCATTCTCTGTATTTGCAAAAGTAAGTGGCAATATAGAAGGGAAAATAACAATAAAGGGTAAGGTTGGAGCTGAAAGATATATTAAAACTATAGATCTTGATACTTTAGATTTAAAAGAAAATGCTGAATTAATACAAAAGGTTTGGAGTAGAAAAAGGATTGAGTCTATAGAAGAGAGAATGAGGACTGAAAGAGGAGATATATATGATTCCATGAAAAGGAAAGTGATTGAAATATCTAAAGAATCTTCTATTTTAAGCCCGGAAACATCATTTATAATGCTTGAAATGATAGAAGATCCAGTTCTTGGAATGCCTATAACTCATATTGTACCTCTTAACATTCCTGAAGAAACAGTAAAAAATATTTCCAGGAATAAATTTTTGGATGTACCTAGTTTTACTTATAAAAAAGCACCTAGCCCAACAGAAAATGAATTGAAAAATAAAGGTGATAATGCTATATTAGATTTTATTTATCCAAGACCTCATATATTAAGAATATTAGCTAAAAATCAATTTGCAGATGGAAGTTTTTGTGATTATGATAAAATCAATTTTTATAATAAATCAGAAACTACAGCTATGGTATTATTAAGCTTTACTATAGGCAAAGATGATATATTAATATATTCAAATCAAATTACAAAGGCAGTTAAATTTTTAATAAATAATTTTTATGAAAACAGTAATTTATATAGTGAAAAACTTCTTAATATTACAGCTTTAGCTTTAAAATCTTGTGTATTAAAAGGTATATTAAATAATAAAATAAATGAAAAATGTGAAGAATTAATAAATGAAATTAAAACAATATTACAAGATAAAGAGGAAATTTTATATGTATTAAATTTAACTTCAAAGTTTTCTCTAAAAACAATTGCTCCATTTATATTTAATTTATCTTCTGATAAAAGAAAAATTGAAGAAAAAATTGTTATAGGTGAAGAAAAAAATTCTATTTTTAATTTAGCTAAACTAGGAATTTTGAAATCTTAATAAAAAATAAAATATTATTATTTTTATATATAAACATTTAACAATATGTAAACTATAATCATAGAATAATATATAAATAATATATTGGAGTATTCTATGATATATTACGGAAATTTTTATAGATATAATAATTATAATGCAAAAGAAGCAGTAAGGTATGCTCTTACTTATGCTTTAACTCCAAATAATAATTATAGATTTTTTGCTTCTTATGGCGATGGAGGAGGAAACTGCACTAATTTTATATCTCAGTGCTTAAAAGCAGGTGGAGCTCCTTTTGCTTATGATATTTATCCTTGGTGGTATAAAAAAGATCCTAATAATAGTATGAATGATAAATGGTCTTTGTCTTGGGCAGTAGCACACTCTCTTTATTGGACTTTAAAAAGCAGGAATGAGAGAAAGCTTAAAGGATTAAGAGCAATTGAAGTTCCGAGCATAGAAATGTTAAAAATCGGCGATGTAATTCAATATGAAAATTTTAAAAAAGTTATATATCATTCAGCAATAATTACAGCTATGACAATTAATAAAGGGGTAAAAATTCCTTTAATATCTCAAAACACTTACAATGCTAGAAATATATCTTATATAAAACCTCAAGCAAAACAAATGCATTTTATGAAAATAGAGGTAGTGTAAAATAAAAAGTATTTGTATGATATTTATAATATAAAATTTTGAATATCATACAAATACTTTTTTAATTAATGAATATTATGGTTATCTAATAAAAGTCTTTTATTAAATATTTACAATTATATAGATGTAATAGAAATTTAGAAATACTATAAAGTGTATAGTGAAAATTAATTTACAACTTATTGTGGTTAATCATATTATAAAATTATAAATATTTATCTCTAACTATATTTATTAAACTATTTTTATTATTAAGCTCAGGTTTTTCCATAACCATATCTAAAAGTTTATTTAAAATTATGCCTATTTGTTTACCAGGCTTTATACCTAATTCAATTAAGTCATTCCCATTTATTTTAAGATGATTTATATTAAAAGCTTCGCCTGATTTTAGTATTTTTCTAACTTCTTCTCGTCTTTTTAATATAGGAGAAAAATCAGAATTACTATTATGACCTTTACTATCTGCAATTTGAAGTTCAAATAAATCTTCTATATTTTGGACTCCTACTCTAGCTATAAACTTTTTCAAAGCTTTATTTTTCATAATATTATAGGCAGACATATGTTCTTTAATTATAATAGTTACTTTTTTTATTATATCACTATTAAACTTAAGTCTTTTTAATATAATTTCAGCCATATCAGCGCTTATCATATTATGACCATAAAAATGTCCTATACCTTTTTCATCAATTGTAAATGTTCTGGGTTTACCAATATCATGTAAAAGAGCAGCTAACCTTACTGCTAAAATATCAGGAGAATTATCTAATACAGCCATAATATGATTAAAAACATCTTTATCATGATGAGGATTTTTTTGATCAAATCCTACACATTCATTGAGTTCTGGAATTATAAATTTAAGCAGACCTGTGTTTTGAAGCATTCTTATACCTCTGCTTGGATATGATGTTAAAAGTATTTTTATAAATTCATCTCGAATTCTTTCAAAGCTTATATTTTGTAAAAGAGCATGATTTTTGCATATTGCTTTATATGTATTATTTTCAATATTAAAATCTAATTCGCAAGCAAATCGAATTCCCCTAAGCATTCTAAGTGCATCTTCATTAAATCTTTTATCTGGATCTCCTACACATTTAATTAATTTATTTTTTAAATCACATACTCCATTAAATATATCAATAAGCCCATGTTCTTCATTATAAGCTAAAGAATTAATAGTAAAATCTCTTCGGCTTAAATCTTCTTGTAAAGAAGAAGTGAAAATAACTTCATCAGGATGTCTATTATCAGTATAATTTCCATCTAATCTATAAGTAGTTACTTCAAAATATTTTTCATTAATTACTACGGTTACTGTTCCATGTTTAATACCTGTAGGAATTGTATGTTCAAAAAGTTTCATAATTTGGTTTGGCAAAGCATTAGTTGTGATATCCCAGTCTTTTAAAGGTCTTTTTAATATACTGTCTCTAACACAACCACCAACTACAAAAGCTTCATAGTTATTTTCCTTTAATTTATTTAATATATATTGAACATCTTCTGTTAATTTTATTCTCATATAAAAACACCTCAATTTATAAATAAGCATTATAAATAAATTTAAACTATATTTTATTTTACCTATTTACATGAAATTTATAAATATTATTTTATATGTTTATTATAGTATTATTATTTAACATTTATTTCAATAGAAATTTATATAAATTAATGCTAAAAAGGATGTAATTTTGTGTATTAAGCCTTTCAAGATCAAAAATAAATTTAACTAATATAAAAATATATTCTATATTAAATTCAAGTTTTAAAAAAATATAGCGGCTTTGATTTGATATTTCAAAACCGCACTTAAGCTTTAAAATTTATGGGGATTTGAGTTTTCGTTAGGCAAATAATTTTTTTGTTTTGTTAGAAAATTTAACAAAAAAGCATAAAACATTTATACAAGCAAATATTGAATTGCATTGAAGAAATATCCTACAAGAATAATGCCCATGATACAAATCATAATGAAAATACTGAGAAGCTTGGGCTTAACTGCTTTTCTAAGCATAATTATTGAAGGTAGCGAAAGCGTGGTAACGCCCATCATAAACGAGAGGACAACTCCAAGTTGTGCACCTTTTGAAAGTAAAGCTTCGGCAATTGGAATTGTTCCGAAAATGTCCGCATAAATAGGAATTCCAGCAATGGTAGCAAGAATAACACCAAATGGATTGCCTGTGCCAAGTATACTAACAATAAAATCTTCAGGTATCCAGTTATGAATAAATGCACCAATACCAACACCGATTAAGACATAGGGCAAAACCTTTTTAGCAGTTTCTATGACCTGCTCCCATGCGTATTTGATACGGTCTTTAAAATAAAGTTCCTCTTTTGAAATATCAAGAGTATTGCCGCTACGAATAAATTCTTCTACTTGATTTTCAAGGTGCAGCTTTTCAATAACTGTACCACCAATAACAGCGATTACTAATCCGAGTACCATATATATAACGGCAATTTTCCACCCGAAAATGCTCATAAGCAGCACTAAAGAGCCAAGGTCTACCATTGGGGAGGAAATCAAGAATGAGAATGTAACCCCAAGTGGCAAACCTGCACTTGTAAATCCGATAAATAGCGGAATGGAAGAACATGAGCAGAACGGCGTTACTGTACCTAGTAGTGCGGCAATACAGTTTGCAACAATGCCATGAAATCTACCGAGTATCTTTTTTGTTCGCTCCGGTGGGAAATAACTTTGAATATATGAGATAATCAAAATCAAAACGCCAAGCAGTACCATAATTTTAATCGTATCGTAAATAAAAAATTGAACACTTCCGCCAATTTTTCCTGTGGTATTTAATCCGCAAGCTTTCAGTAGATTACCAATTAAACTATTAAGCCACCTCATGCCGAGAAATTCATTTTGAAATAAATCCCAAATTGATTTTAGAGTTTGCATTATATTTTCCTCCTTGAAATCGATATATTCAAATTTATCGATGTGATATTTGCTTTATAAGCCGCTTGCCTATTTACAAGCGGCTTACTTTTTTAGAAACGGTATCTTAAAAACAGTATTAAACTTTATTATGTAATATAAAAGCTTTTTTACACTTTTGATTACTTACTTTTGATTAATTATAGTATATTCATCAAATCGAATTTTGTCAATATGTATTTAAAAAGTTATAAGATAATTATGATTGATTTATGATAATATCCTAATATACCAAAATTTATATTGATAACTGAATAAAATAGTTAAAAAGCACTAGTAAAACTGTTGCCAATAGTATAAATCTTAGGGCATTAAAAAAAATGATCGACATATGTTTTAAAAAAAGTTATAAGGTAATATTTGTATATTTAATAAACAAATAAATTCAAAAAATAATAAAATATGTTATACTAATGGTATGCTTTACAGCGCATATGACATAAACAAAGTAATTAAAAAAGGGGGATTATAAATGCCTTATAACGAAGATAATTTAACTCAAGAATTTGAAAATGAATTAAGGTATTTAAAACTTTTATCTAATCAATATCCAACTATAGCTGAAGCTTGTACAGAGATAATAAATTTGCAAGCTATTTTAAATCTGCCTAAAGGTACTGAGCATTTTTTAACAGATATTCATGGGGAATATGAGGCTTTTAATCATGTATTAAAAAATGCATCTGGAGTAATAAAACGAAAAATATATGATATTTTTGGAAATTCTTTAAGAGAACAAGATATAAAAAGTTTAGCTACATTAATTTATTATCCAGAGCAAAAGCTTGAAATTACTTTAAAAAACGAAAAAAATATTGGAGATTGGTATAAAATTACATTATATAGATTGATTGAAATTTGCAGATATGTATCATCAAAATATACTCGTTCTAAAGTGAGGAAAGCACTTCCAAGTGATTTTTCATATATAATAGAGGAGCTTCTTCATGAACAGCCAGATAGAATAGATAAAGAAGAATATTATAATGAAATAATAAAAACTATTATAAGAATTGGAAGAGCTAATGAATTTATAATAGCAATATCAAAGCTAATTCAAAGGCTGGTTATAGATAGGTTACATATTTTAGGAGATATATTTGATAGAGGGCCAGGTGCAGATATTGTAATGGATACACTTGTAAATTATCATTCTGTGGATATACAATGGGGGAATCATGATATACTTTGGATGGGAGCTGCAGCAGGAAGTGAAGTTTGTATTGCAACAGTACTTAGAATATGTGCTAGATATGCAAATTTAGATACTATAGAAGATGGCTATGGAATTAATTTGCTGCCACTTGCTACTTTTGCTATAGATTTTTATAAAAATGATGAATGTTTAAGTTTTAAACCAAAAATTGAAAGCAGTAAAAACTATAGTGAAAAGGATATAAGGCTTATATCCAAAATGCATAAAGCTATATCTATAATACAGTTTAAACTAGAGGGAGAAGTAATTAAAAGGCGTCCATATTTTGAAATGAATGATAGACTTCTTTTAAATAAGATCAATTATGAAAAAGGTACTATAAATTTGAATGGTAAGATTTATAAATTAAAAGATAGTAATTTTCCAACAATTAATCCACAAGATCCATACGAACTTATACCAGAAGAGATAGAACTAATGGAAAGACTAAAATCTTCTTTTTTAAATAGTGAAAAACTTCAAAAACATGTAAGATTTCTTTTTACCAAAGGGAGTATGTATTTAAAGTACAATTCTAATTTGCTATACCATGGATGTATACCATTAAATGAAGATGGAAGTTTTAAAAAAGTTAAAATAGGCAAAACAGGACATGAATATAGCGGCAAAGCTTTTTTGGATAGATTAGAAATTTTAGTAAGAGAGGGATATTTTTATAAAAATAATCCAAAAGCTAAACTTTATGGTATGGACATTATATGGTATCTATGGAATGGACCAGATTCGCCTTTGTTTGGTAAAAACAAAATGGCAACTTTTGAAAGATATTTTATAGAAGAAAAGGAAACTCATATAGAAGGAAAAAATCCATATTTTTATTTAAGAGATGATGAAAAAGTATGCAATTCGATTTTAAAAGAATTTGGATTAGATCCAGAAAAATCTCACATTATAAATGGTCATGTACCAGTTAAGAGTAAAAATGGAGAAAGTCCAATAAAAGCAAATGGAAAACTTTTAGTTATAGACGGAGGCTTTTCAAAAGCTTATCAAGGACAGACAGGAATAGCAGGATATACACTTATATATAATTCTTATGGACTTTTATTAGTATCACATGAACCTTTTGAATCAACTTATAAAGCTATTGAAGAGGAAAAAGATATATTATCTACTACAGTAATATTAGAAACAGGGGTAGAAAGAAAAAGGGTTGGGGATACGGATATTGGATATGAACTTAAAATTCAAATAAATGATTTAGAAAAACTTTTAGATGTTTACAGAAAAGGTATTATAAAAGAGCAGAAATAAAATATAGGGGTTATTTTTATCAATTAATATTATAATTATAATAAGCAAAATATGTGTAAATGGGTTTTAAACTTCATTAAAAACTCATTTACACATATTTTATTTTTGTTTAATATAGTTATAACATAATTTATGTACACAGCCTTAAGATATTTATATGTAAAACTTACAAATATCCATATAGTATATTAATATTAACCCGCAATAATCTGTAAATTAATTTTTATTATACAATTTATAGTATTTATAATTATAGTATTTATAAATTTCTATTACACTATTATATATAGGTAAATATTTAATAAAAATAACTTTTATGAGGTAATCATATTAAATATTTAAAATTAAATTATGAATAGATTTTGCTTACTACATATTCAACAAACCTTGAGGGAAGAAGCCTTTTTAAAAATACTAAAATTTTGTAAGAAAATCCGGCAGTTATTCTTATAGGAGGATTATCTGAATTTATGATTTTTAGTATAGCATCTACAACTAATTTAGGGGATGGAGCATTTTGTTCATCTCTTTCCATAGTTTTAATAGATTTTTTAAATTTATCACTATAAACAGAATTTAATGAATTATGAGTATATTCTCGTTTTGCTGTAAAACCAGTTTTAGTATCACCTGGTTCAACCATAGAAACTTTTATTCCAAATTGTTTTACCTCTATTCTTAAGGCTTCAGTCATTGCTTCAAGGGCATATTTACTGGCACTATACATTGATTGATAAGGAATTGATATTAGTCCTGCCACAGAGCTAATGTTTATAATAAGACCATTTTTTTGTTCTCTCATTTTAGGGAGAACAGCTCTACACATTCTAAGTACTCCAAAGAAATTAGTATCAAATTGTTTAAAAGCTTCTTCAAAAGAAGTATCTTCAACTGAACCTGCAATTCCAAAACCTGCATTGTTTATAAGTATATCTATTGAAGATTCTTCTTTTAAAATATATTTAATACAATTATCTATTGATTCTTGAGAACATACATCAAGTGGTATCATTTTTAAAAAACCATTACCTTTTTTGGCTTTAACAGTAGTTTCTGAAACTATTTTTCTAGAAGTGCCATAAACTTTAAAACCTTTTTCCATAAGAGTATAGGCAGCTGCCTTTCCTATGCCAGATGAAGCTCCTGTTATAAGTACAACTTTGCTGTAATTATTTTGCACACAATTCACCTCTAAAATTATAAATGTTTTATGTATAAAATTAGGTATATTATAATATATAGTAAAATAATAATCCTCTTTGGTCAGATAAAAGATATTCCCTACTCGGATTATTATTTTACTATATTAAGATTTAAGATTTATATTGGTGATTAGTAAAATAATAATCCTCTTTGGTCAGATAAAAGATATTTTCTACTTGGATTATTATTTTACTATATTAAGATTTAAGATTTATATTAGTGCTTAGTAAAATAATAATCCTCTCTGGTCAGATAAAAGATATTCCCTGCTCGGATTATTATTTTACTATATTAAGATTTAAGGTTTATATTAGTGCTTAGTAGAATAATAATCCTCTCTACTAAGGTAAAAATATATTCCCAGATTAAATTATTATTCTACTAGACTAAATTTAATTTTCATATTGGATTAGTTATAAATTACAAATTTTAGCTATATTTATTATGTACCAAATATTATATAAATGCAATAAATATTTTTTTATAATTCAATTTATTATTATATAATAAAATAATAATTGTCTTTGATAAGTAAAAATATTTCCTGCTTGGTCCCTGCTCGGATTATTATTTTACTCTATTAAGATTTAAGGATTATATTAGTGCTTAGTAAAATAATAATCCTCTCTGGTCAGATAAAAGATATTCCCTGTTTAGATTATTATTTTACCAAATTAAATTTTAACGATGTATAAAAGTAAAAAACTAGTAAAATATCTTAAAAAATTATATGATATTTTTTAGTTATGTGCTAATATTGTGATATAATTATTTTAAAATGCATTCATTATTTTGTTTTTTATTATGGAAGGGGAGAAAATTTCCAATGGTTGATATTTTCGAAAAATGTTTTAACTACACTGATGCTAAAGAAGCTATGAAAGCAGGTATATATCCTTATTTCCATGCACTTACCTCAGGTCAAGATACTGAAGTTATAATGGATGGTAAGAGAGTTATAATGCTTGGTTCTAATAACTATCTAGGGCTTACTTCAGATCCAAGACTTAAAGAGGCGGCTATTAAAGCTATAGAAAAATATGGGTCAGGATGTTCTGGCTCTAGGTTTTTAAATGGGACTTTAGATTTACATATTAAACTTGAGGAAAAACTTGCATCTTTTGTAAAAAAAGAAGCAGCTTTAGTTTTTAGTACAGGTTTTCAAACTAATTTAGGAATTATTTCTGCACTTGTTGGAAGAAATGATTATATAATTGGTGATAAACAAAATCATGCAAGCATTGTAGATGCTTGTAGGTTAAGCTTTGGAAGATTGTTAAAATTTAAGCATAATGATATGGAAGATTTAGAGAGAATATTAGAATCTATTCCAGAAGATAAAGGAAAACTTATTGTAGTTGATGGTGTATTTAGTATGGAAGGTGATATTGCAAATCTTCCTGAAATAGTTAGACTTGCAAAAAAATATGGAGCTAGAGTTATGGTAGATGATGCTCATGGTCTTGGCGTTATGGGTGAACATGGCCGTGGTACAGCAGAATATTTTGGATTAGAAGATGAAGTTGATATAATAATGGGAACATTTAGTAAATCTTTAGCAAGTTTAGGAGGTTATGTTGCCTCAAAAGAAGATGTTATACATTATATAAAACATAATTCAAGGCCATTTATATTTAGTGCGTCTATACCTCCAGCAAATGCAGCAGCTGCTATGGAAGCTTTAAATATATTAGAATCAGAACCAGAAAGAATTAAAAAATTATGGGAAAATGCTGAATTTATGAAAGAAGGATTTAAATCAATGGGGCTTTCAGTTGGAGGGACTAAAACTCCAATAGTTCCTATAATCGTTGGAGATGATTATAAAGCTTTTAAAATGACTATGGAACTATTAGATGCAGGTGTATATGTAAATCCAGCAGTTTCACCAGCAGTTGAAAAAGGTTGTGCTCTTCTTAGAACAAGTTATACTCCTACTCATACAAAAGAACAACTTGAATTTGCATTAGAAGCCTTTGAAAAAGTTGTTAAAAATTATAAATAAATATATGTAGTTATGTCCGCTTTTTAGCGGACTATTTTAGTAAAAATTTAATTATAAATTTACAAAAAGAAAGGAAGATATATTTTGGAATATTCAATATTTTCTATTTTTACTATAGCTATAGGATTATCTTTAGATGCTTTTGGAACAGCTGTATGTATAGGGTTAAATAATCATATAAGAAGAAATAATAAATATTTATTTGCATTATCTTTTGGATTTTTTCAGTTTTTATTTTCTTTAATTGGTAGTTATTTAGGTTTTTGGTTTAACACTAAAATAGCTGCTATACCAGAAACAATTGGAGGAATTATTATAGGAATAGTTGGTATTATGATGCTTAAAGAAGGATATGATAATAAAGGAGAATGTCCTTTAATTAAACCAAGTATGTATATTATATTAGGGATATCTGTAAGTATAGATGCTATGGTTGTTGGTTTTACTGTATTTCATAACATTAATAATATTTTTATAATGCTTGAATATACTATATTTATTGGAATAGTTACTTTGATAGCTTCTATTGGAGCTTTTTTAATATCTAGATATTTAAAAAAAATAAATGCAGTATATAAATATGCTGACTATTTAGGTGGTATTATACTTATTTTATTTGGATTAAAGATGATATTTTTATAGATAAGTGATTTTTTAATCCTACATTAATTTTATATAATATGTTATAATATTATATAAAATTATATAATGTGGTGATTGAATGGAACCAGAAAATCTTTTAAAAAAGAATAACATAAAAATTACAAAAGGAAGAATTGGTATACTTAATATACTTTTAAATACTGAAGATGCAGTAACTGTGGATTATATATATGAGCAGTGTAAAGAAAGAGGATTAAAAATAGATCTATCAACAATATATAGAACAATGGATATATTAGAAAATAAAAATATAATAGAAAAATTAAATTTAGGTGAAGATAAATTTAGTTATATAATAAAAAAAGAAAATCACAAACATATATTAGAGTGTAGTCTTTGCCATAAAGAAGTGGAAATTGATTGTCCTATGCTTCAAATAGAAGAAATAATTAAAAATAAAACAGGGTTTGTATTAACGGAACATGATCTAAAAATAAAAGGTATATGTGATGAATGTAAAAATCATTCAAAATAAAAAGAATATGTAGTATCAATTGATACTACATATTCTTTTTATTTTTTTAATACATTTTTAAAAACAATAATAAGTACAAGTAAGATAACTGATACTAAAGATATAGTACCTCCGGGAGCACTATTTATATAATAAGATAATATAAGTCCTAAAATAATATCTATAAAAGCAAATAATATAGAATAAAAAAGAGTTTTTTTAAATCCTTTATTAAGCTGCATAGAAGTTGCAACAGGTATTACTATCATAGAAGAAATAACAAGTATACCCATTATTCTTATGGATACAGATATAGTTGCTCCAACTAAAAGTATGAATAAATAATTTATAAGTTTAACATTTATTCCTGAAATAAAAGCTCCTTGCTCATCAAAAGTTATATATAGCAGTTTGTTGTATAAAAATATTAAAAGAACAATAGAAATTATACTTAATATGGAAATTATATATAAATCTTTAGAAGAAACAGTAAGTATACTTCCGAATAAAAAAGAATTTATATTAGCAGATGCTTTACCAGTACTTATTAATATTATTGCTATACCTAAACTTAATGTAAGTATTATAGACATTACAAGTTCGGAATATTGTTTATAGTAATTTCGTAAAATCTCTATAAGTATTCCACAAATAGAAGTAAAAATAAAAGCAGTAAGGAGAGGATTAAAACCTAGAATAAGACCTATAGCAACTCCAGCAAGAGAAGAATGTGACAATGTATCACCCATCATAGAATATCTTCTAAGCACAAGAAAAACCCCAACTATTGGGCAAAGAATAGAAATTAAAACGCCTGCTAACAGAGCGTTTTGCATAAAACTATATTGAAGCATATTTTCCTCCATTTACAATAAATTTATATTAAAGTATTTGCTAAATTCAGATGCTGTATAAAGAGTGCCTTTCCCATCATCCATTTTAAATATATGGGTTGAATTAGATAAAGCAGCTTCTAAATTATGTTCTACTGAAATAACAGTTACACCTAAATTTTTATTTAATTGTTTTATAATAGTATAAATCTCTTTCTGACTTTTAATATCAATGCCTGTAGAAGGTTCATCGAGTATAAGAAGTTCAGGATTTCCCATTATGGCTCTAGCTATAAAAACTTTTTGCATTTGACCTCCAGATAGATTGCCTATAAGTGAACTTTTATATTTAATCATATTAATTTTTTCTAAATTAGAGGTTATTAAATCTTTATTTTTAAGTTTTAAAACTTTTCTATGACATTCTAACATTTCTTCTACGGTTATTGGAAATTGAGGATTATATCCTTCCATTCTTTGAGGCACATAACCTATTTTATCAGTATTTATTGATATAGTGCCGAATTTAGGTTTAAGGAAACCAAGTATAAGCTTTATTAATGTACTTTTGGCACTACCATTTTTGCCTATTATAGATAGATAAGAACCTTTATCTATATGTAAATTTAGGTTATCAATTAAATAAGGTAAAGAATTGTTATATGAAAAACATAATTCATTTATTGTAAGCATAAAGCTTTCTCCATTCTTAAATATTATTACTAATATAATTATATATAAATGCAAATTATTTGCAATAGATTTTTAATAAAGACAAAAAATTTTTTGTCTTTAAATGTTTATTTTATAAATAAATTTTTGTTTAATAAATATAAATTTATGATATCATAATTATATATTTAATTTTAGAAAGGATGATAATTTTGGATTTTTCATCATTAGTTCTCATGGAAAAGGATATAAAAACCAATCAATTTATAAAGGAAATGGGAAGTTTTGCTGTAAATGAAGGAGCAGAGTATATAACTAAATTTTATTATGATGGAGAAAAGGTAAATATATTTTTTGATACAAATAGAGATGTTGAAGAATGGGAATTTTATGCTATTTATGATTTATTTGATGGTTCAGCTTTTGAAGAAAATGGTTTTATATTAGAAGAGGTAGATGATGAATATAATCCTACCTGGGTTTTAAAATTTGATTATATAGAAGAACATAATAAAATGGAAGAAAAAATACAATTAGCTTGTGAAATAATTGAAGAAGAAATGAATAAAGTTTTTGAAAATATAAAAAACAAAGAAGAAGAATACAAAGAATAAATAAAGTATAATATTTTAAAATTCTACATTATTACTAAATATATTCTAAAAAAACAAAAAAATTGCTGAATTTTACAATATTACATAGTATAATAAGAAGGACAAAAGAAAAAGGCAGGTATACTATGAGACTTGAATTTATTGATAGAGTTAAAGATAATGAAGTATTGGGTAAAAATATATTAACAAATGATGGTAAAATTTTATTAAAAGAAGGAGTTCGTCTAAATAGAACTTACATTAAGAAGCTAAAGGAATTAGGCGTATTTTATATATATATTGAAGATGATAGACTTGAAGATGTAGAAATAGAAGATAATAAATTATTAGAGCTTAAACAAGCTGTTATGAAAAATATGTCTACCATATTAAAAAATGTTTATAGTTGTAATAAAATAAAAGTTAGCGAATCTTTAGAGATAGTAGAGGACCTTGTAGATTATATAATTAACATGGGTGATGTAAATAAAAGCTTATATGACATACAAACCTATGACAATTATACATTTGTACATTCACTAGATACTTGTATAATGTCTTGTTTCCTTGGGATATCTTCAGGACTTTCGGGGAAAGAACTTAATGAATTAGCTATAGGTGCTATTCTACATGATATAGGTAAAATAAAAATATCTAATAAAATTATAAACAAAAAAGGTTCCTTGACAAATGAAGAATTTAAGGAAATAAAAAAACATCCACTTTATGGTAAAGAAATACTTATAAAAAATGTTAATATACCTTATAATGCAATTAAAGCTGTTGTTCAGCATCATGAAAGAGTGGATGGTAAGGGATATCCTTTTAATTTAAAAGGAAATGAAATTTCTAAATTTGGTAAAATAGTATGCATTTGCGATGTATATGATGCAGTTGGAAGTGATAGGGTATACAGAAAAAAATTTAGCCCTAATGAAGCTTATGAGCTTATTTTAGCAGGAAGTTCTCAAGCTTTTGATGAAAATTTTGTAAAAAATTTCAAAAGTACTTTTTCTGTTTATCCATTAGGCACATGTGTAAAATTATCAAATTCTATAGAGGGATATGTTGTAAAACAAAATAAAAATTTTCCAGATAGACCAGTAATAAGGGTTATTTATGATAGTGAGACAAAACTTCCAATACAATTTTATGAAATAGATTTATTAAAAAATAATAATTTAGTTATTGAGTCTATGGTGTTTTAAAAGTGGCTGTCCTAAAAATAGAAGTTAATTTGTATAATCTATTTTAAGGCAGCCACTTCACTTTTAGTTTGAAAAATTAGATAAATATCAATATAATTTAATAAATTAAATATCATAGAGGGAGGGGAATAAAATTATTTATGAAAGAAAATTATATAAAATATATTATAAATGAAATGTGTAGATTTTATGGTTATGGAGTCATTATAATAGATGATATTTTTATGTTTGAGTCTAATTGGGCATTAGTAAAAAATATAAATTATAATAAAAAAAGAGTTATATTATTTATAAAAAGCGATGAAGAAAAATACGATGATTTTTCTTTGCTTGAATATTTACAATTAAAACTAAATTGTTATGATATAGATATTGTAAAAATATATTTGATTGATGTTAAAGAATATAATTTAGAATTAAATTATACTAATTTAAAAGATGATTTGATTTATATAGACTATAAAAATAATAAAATAATTAAATATGGCTATAAAGATCAAGATTTTGTGCAAGAATTAGCAAGTATAATCTATAATAATGAAATTGCAAATAAAAAAGAAAAGGAAAAGTTTAAACCTATAATCACATATTGTATTATAAGTTTAAATATAATTATTTATATAGTTACAGCTATTTTGTCTAAAAATATTTTTTATAGTGATATAAATGTACTTATACATTTAGGTGCTAAATATAATCCATACATAAGGCAAGGACAATTTTATAGGTTAATAACATGTATGTTTTTACATGGTGGAATAGTACATTTGGTATTAAATATGTATTCTCTATATTCTATTGGGCCTTTAGTTGAAAAATTATATGGTAAAATAAAATATATAATTATATATTTTGTAAGTGGAATTATGTCTTCTTTATTTAGCTTTATGTTTTCACAAGGGGTATCTATAGGAGCTTCTGGAGCTATTTTTGGACTTTTAGGAACAATTTTTGTTTTTGCAATAAAGATGAAAGAAATTGTAGGTAAAGATTTTTTAAGGAATATTACTTCGGTAATTATAGCTAATTTAATATTAGGGCTTACAATATCTAATATAGATAATTTTGGGCATTTAGGAGGAATTATAGGAGGAATTATATCAGGATATTTATTATATATATTAAAGTTTAAAGCTTGATGTGTTAGTTTTAAAGTTATATATTATCAAGTAAAATAATAATCCTCTCTGGTCAGGTAAAAGATATTCCCTGCTCGGATTATTATTTTACTAGATTAAGTTTTAAAGTTATATATTATCAAGTAAAATAATAATCCTCTCTGGTCAGATAAAAGATATTCCCTGCTCGGATTATTATTTTACTAGATTAAGTTTTAAAGTTATATTATTATCAAGTAAAATAATAATCCTCTCTCATCAAAAAAATAAAAAGTCATGCATATAAATAATTTTCTTTAATTTATGCATGACTTTTTATTTATTAAGAATATTTATATATAATTTAAAAATATTTTAAGCTGCTAATAAATTTTCAATATCTTCATAAAGAAGTGTTTCTTTTTCTATTAAAGCAGTTGCTATTTTTTCTAATAAATCTTTGTTATTTAAAATTATGGATTTAACTTCTTCATATAAAGAATTTACAGTATTTTTACATTCTTTAACTATGTCTTCAGTACTTATATAATTTAAATAAGATAACTGTTCTAAATTTAAAAGACCTAAAGTTTCTCCCATTCCATATTGAGTAATCATGCTGGAAACTATTTTAGTTGTTTGTTCAATATCATTATGAGCCCCAGTTGTTATAAATTCAGTTCCAAATATTATTTCTTCAGCTGCACGTCCAGCAAGTAGAACCATTATTCTTCTTTTTAAATAATCTTTGTTTTGATAAAGTTTATCTTCAGGTATACTTAAAGTATATCCTCCAGCTCCTTTACTTGTAGGAATTATTGTTACTTTAGATAATTTATCATTAGGGAGCACTTTAAGTGTTAAAAGAGCATGTCCAGCTTCATGATAAGCTGTTATTTTTTTATCTTTATCTTTTATATAATCTCTTTCAATTTTTTCATAACCTGCAAGTACAATTGAATAAGCTTTATCCATGTGAATATTTTGAATAAATTTACTGTCCTCTTTTGCTGCAAGTATAGCAGCTTCATTTACTAAATTTTCAAGTTTTGCTCCTGAAAAATATGAAGTTTTTTGAGCCCATTCATGGATATCGATATCTTTTACAGGTTTATTTTTTAAATGAAGTGCTAATATTTTTTCACGAGCTTTAACATCTGGAAGAGTTATTTCAATATGCCTATCAAATCTTCCAGGTCTTAAAAGTGCAGGATCAAGTATATCCAGTCTATTTGTAGCAGCCATAACTACTATGCCGTCTTTTTCATTAAAACCAGACATTTCAGTTAAAAGTGCATTTAAAGTCTGATCTCTTTCATCTGATCCACCATTTTTAGATCCATCTCTTTTTTTACCTATAGCATCAATTTCATCAATGAATATAACAGCTCTGCCACTTGCTTTAGCTTTTTTAAATAGTTGACGTATTCTGCTTGCACCTACTCCTACATAGACTTGTACAAAATCAGAACCAGAAACTGCATAAAATGGTACATTTGCTTCTCCAGCAACTGCTTTTGCAAGAAGAGTTTTACCTGTACCTGGTTCACCATAAAGTATTATACCTCTTGGCATTCTAGCTCCATAAGCATTATATTTTTCTGGATTTTTAAGAAAATCTACAATATCTTTTACACTTTCTTTGGCCTCTTCATTGCCTGCAAAAGAATTAAAATTAAAAGGAATATTTGATACAGATGAAACGTCAAGGCTGTCAACTCCTTTTAATTTTTTAGTATTTAATCCTTTAGTTTTAACGGCCATAACAGCCATAAATGCTAAAGAAGAACTTAAAAGTATAGTTGGAATTGCCTGTTTAGGAGAAAGCGGTGAACTTTCAGAAACTTTAATACCTTGCTTTAAAAGCTCCTCTTTAAAATTATCTGTTCTTGGATTATCTGTTTCATATATTTCTCCATTGTTCATTTTTGCTTTAATTTTAGAAGAGTTAGTAATATAAACTGTTGATATATTTTTATTTGAAACATCTCTTAAAAAATCAACATAAAGTTTATAATATGAAGACTTGCCGGTTAAGTTAAAACTTAATAACACTATCGAAGATAAAACAGCTATAAACGCAGGTATATAGATATATTTTTTCTTATTTTTGTTCATGCCTATGATAACCCCCTCTCAATAGTTGTTTAATATAAAAATATTTATTTATTATTATTTTAAATTATTAGGATATAATTTATTAAAATATTCAATAATCATAATAAATATTATAATTATTAAAAAAAATATGTCTAATGAAAATCATAAATTTTGCTAAAGTAAATTATTCCAAAGAATAAAATGGTTGTTGCATTAATTAAAATTTATTATATACTTTAATTATGTTCATAGATATAAATTAAAAGGGGGAATCTATATGAACGTTAGTAGTACTACTGTAAAATTAACATCTAAAGATTTAATTGAAATTGTTAAAGAATATATTAAAGTTGAAGGCTTAAAAATTGAAAATTTAGAAATAGATGAATTGATAAATATTTATGGAAGTTATAAAAAGGGAGTAAAAATTCCATTCAGACTAACTGTAGGATTAGGTAATATAAAAAACAATGAATTATGTGTTAAAATTTTTAATTTTAAAATTGCTAAAATAGGAATAACATCTTCAGTTAAAAGATTTGCATTAAAAAATCTTTTAAAAGATTTTGAGAAAAATGGCATTATTGTAAAAAAAGATAATTTATATATAGATTTAAATTTGATATTAAAATTTATACCATTTTTTTATTTTAAACTAAATAATATAAACTTGTTAAAAAATGCAATAGAAATTGAAATTTCTGATATAATATATGAACCATCTAAAGAAACTTCAAAATTTGATTTAAAAAAAGAAAAAAATCAATATAAGGCATATGATACTTATAATAAAATAAGGAATAATTTAAAAAATAAAGTTGATTATAAATATAAAGATATATTAGAATATGCATTAATTATACCAGACATTACAGTTCTTTTATGGAGACTTTTTAAAGACAAAAGAGTAGACGCAAAAACTAAAATTTTAGTAGGAAGTCTTATTGGGTATATTTCTTCTCCAATAGATATATTGCCTGATTTTATACCATTTATAGGTAAAATAGATGATGTTGCTATTATATTTTTTGCTATGAATAAAATAATAAATGAAATACCTGAAGAAATTATATTATCAAATTGGAGCGGTAAAGAAAATATTATAAAAATTATAAAAGAAGGAGTATCTTTTATATCAAATATGGTTGGAGCTCAAAATGTTGCCAGACTTTTAAAATATATTAAAAAATTATCAACAAAGGCTAAAAGCGGGGAGAAAGTAAATGAAAAAAGTAGAAATATATACTGATGGAGCTTGTAGAGGCAATGGAAAAGAGAATACTATAGGTGCTTTTGGCATTATACTTATGTATAATGGCATCCAAAAAGAAATAAAAAAAGCTTTTAGAAATACAACAAATAATATAATGGAACTTACGGCAGTTATACATGCTTTGTCTATGCTTAAAGAACCATGTAAAGTTAAACTATATAGTGATTCTGCCTATGTAGTTAATGCTGTAAATCAAAAATGGCTGGAAAATTGGCAAAAAAATGGATGGAAAAATTCATCTAAAGAGCCTGTTAAAAATAAAGAACTTTGGGAAAATTTAATAAAACTTCTTAAATATCACGATGTGGAATTTATTAAAGTTAAAGGACATTCTGACAATCAATACAATAATAGATGTGATAAACTTGCTAATGAGGCAATGGATGAATTGATTAACAGTAATTTCAATGACTAATAAAATAAAAATTGCATATTCTAATACTATAATAAACAATAAATGATATTTAAAAAATGTCATAATTTACAATATGATATTTTTAAATATTAATTTGTTTATCTAAAACAAGAAAGGGGTGTTAGAATATGGGATTTATGAAAAGTGCATCTGCAGGAGTTATGATTGGAGCTGTAGCAGGAATGTTAATTGCTCCTCAGCTTAATAGAAATACAAGAAAAAAACTTAGAAAATCTGGAGATATGATGATGGGAATGGTAGAAGATGTATATGATGGAGTTATAAGAAAAATGAGATAATTTTAAATTATAGTGAAAAAAGAGGACGAAATTATGTCCTCTTTTTTTCTCTGTTTACAATAAATTCTTTTGCTTTAATTTCAAAATTATCATCAAGATCTTCTAAAATTAAGCCACTTCCATATTTTTTCTCTAAAGCTTTTATAATAAGTCTGTCAGCTAATTCAGGGTTTTTAGAAAGAAGAGGACCATGAAAATAAGTGCAGAAAGTATTTTTATAAATACATCCTTCAAATCCATCTTCACCATTATTACCATAGCCAGCTATAACCTTACCTAAAGGCTTAAGATTACCTATATAGGTTTTACCTGAATGATTTTCAAAACCAACATAAGTTTCATTAAATTCTTCATTATATATAACAGTATTACCAATAAATCTTTTATTTGACCCTTCAGTATATATATCTAAAATTCCTAAACCTTGAAGCTTTTCACCTTTAGGAGTAGTATAATATTTTCCTAAAAGTTGATATCCTCCACATATACTTAAAAATACTTTAGAAGATTCTATGTATTTACTTATACTAGATGCTTTTTTGTCCATTAAGTCTTTAGAAACTATGGACTGTTCGTAATCCTGACCTCCTCCAAAAAACACTATATCAAATTTATTAGGATCGAAATCATCTCCTATAGATATATTAGATATGTTTACTTGTATTCCTCTTTGAACTAATCTGTATTTGAGTATTAATATATTTCCTAAATCACCATATACATTTAATAAGTCAGGATATAAATGACATATATTTATTTCCACAATTTTCACCTTCACTTAAAATAAAATCTACCACAATTTTTTGATATACCCTTTTTTATGTAAAAATTTTCTAAAATTAATCATAGCAGTATAAGTTGCTAAAACATATATTGTAGAGGTATTACATTTTTCTATATTTTCAAGAAGCGATTCAAAAGTTTCGCAAAGAACAAAATTTTCTTTTGAAATGCCAGAGACTTTAAGTCTTATTGCCATATCATATAATCTTGTACCGGATATTAATACTTTATCTAAATCTATATAAGAAAGTTTATCAAAGTCTACATCCCATATCCAAGATATATCTCTTCCATCAGCATAATTATCATTTAATAAAAAGGCAGCACTTATCTTTTTTTTATCAAGAATAACAGTATTTATAGCTTCATTAAAGCCAGCAGGATTTTTTACTAATATAATTTTAACTTCTTTATCATTTATATTTAATGATTCCTGTCTTCCAAAACTACTTGATGTACTTTTAAATACATTAAAAATTATTGAATTATCTATACCTAAAGTTTTACATACAGCATAAGCACATAATGCGTTATAAATATTATATGTACCAGGCTGATTAATTAGATATTCATTTCCATCTATATTAACTAAAGAAGAACTTGAAGTTTGATTTATTATATTATTTAAAGAATAATCAAGTTCAGGTCTTTTATATCCGCAATTAGAGCAAAAGAATTTACCTAAATGATTATAAGTAATAAATTCATAACTATATGGAGTTTTGCACTTTTTGCAAAATTTTGAATCTGCATTTATGTCTATGCTGTTTTTAGATTCAGATGAAAAATTAAATCCATAATATAAAATTTTATTTGAAAGATTTAAATCACCTAAAAGAGATTCATCACCATTTAATACTAATATAGAATGAGGTGTTTTTTCTATTCCTGATAAAATTTTATTTAATGTTGTATAAACTTCTCCATACCTATCAAGTTGATCTCTAAATAAATTAGTAACAGTTATAATTTTAGGCTTTATAAATTCGGTAATTAAAGGCACATTAGCTTCATCTACTTCAATTACTGCATATTTTTTAATATTATTATTTTTTTTAAATTTATAATGTTCTATAAAACAGGATACTATACCAGTAAGCATGTTGGCACCTGTATTATTAGTTATTACAAATTCATAATTTTGCTTTAAAATATTATATATAAAATTTGTAGTTGTAGTTTTACCATTTGTTCCTGTAACAAGTATAACGTCATAACCTTTAGAAGTTACAGATAAAATATTTTTATCTATCTTAAGTGCTATTTTACCAGGGAAATTGCTTCCACCTTTAAATAATATTTTAGATAATTTTATTATTATTTTAGATATTATAATGCTAAATAAAGACCTTACTTTAATTTAAAACACTCCCTTTTACTTTTGTATTATTTAATTATTATTATAATTTATATTTATAATTTAATTATTGCCATTATTATTTTAGCATAAATATTAAATTTGAAAAATATATTTAAAATTTAAATAAAAAATTATAACAAAATTATAAATAATAATTATGTTATAATATTCGTATAGTTTTTTTATTAAAGTTTTGATAGAATATTTATAAATTAAATTGTTATAAAATTATAATTATTTTATTATGATTATTAAAATTTTCATGGGAGGGCTTTTAAATGTATCCATTAAAATTTGAAAACATATATTTTGAAAAAATTTGGGGAGGAAGAGATTTAGAAAATTTTAGAGATAATCTTCCAGAAGGTAATATTGGAGAAAGTTGGGATGTTGCCTGTCATCCACATGGTACAAGCGTTGTAGCAAATGGTAAATTTAAGGGAATAAAATTAGATGAACTTATAAAATTAAAAGGTGATGAACTTTTAGGTACACAAATACCAAAAGATTGGTTTCCACTTTTAGTAAAATTAATTAATGCTAAAGATAAGCTTTCAGTTCAAGTTCACCCTAATGACAAATATGCTAAAGAAGTAGAGGGGGAAATGGGTAAAACAGAGGTATGGTATGTTGTTGATGCTTTTGAAGGAGCTAATTTAGTTGTTGGAACAAAAGATTGTACAAAGGAAGAATTTAAAAAAGCTATAGAATCAGGCAATTTTGATAACCTTATGAATAAAGTATATGTTAATAAGGGAGATGTTTACTTTGTAAAAAGTGGATTAATTCATGCTATTGGAGAAGGGGTAATTATTGCAGAAATACAGCAAAATAGCGATACAACTTATAGAGTTTATGATTATAATAGAGGAAGAGAGTTACATATTGATAAAGCTTTAGATGTAGTTGATCTAAATTTGAGAGGAGAAAAAAGCAGAGGATTAAAGCTTGAAGGAGATGGGTATAGTAAAACTTATTATTGTCTTTGCGAAAATTTTGCTCTTGAACTTTATGATATAAATAAAAGTTTAAAAGAATGTAGCGATATAGAAAGATTTTACATATTTACTGTTGTAGATGGAGAAGGAGAAATTATATATAAAGATGGAAGTGAAAAAATAAAAAAAGGAGATAGCTTAATGATACCTGCAGCTTTAGGAAGTTATGAAATAAAAGGTAATATTAAACTTTTAAAAAGTTATGTTCCTAATGTTTACAAAGCTCAAAAGGAAATAATAAATAATGTTATGTGTTAAACTATATAAATTTATTTTATATTAAAAATTTTAAATTTTTGTTTATACATAAAAATAAAATAGGCGAAGTGATACATTTGAATATTAAATTTAAAAAAATTGGCATGAGAAATATAAAAACAGCTATAGCAGTATGTATATCAATTTTGATATCTGAAATATTAAATATGGAATATCCTTTTTATGCTGCTATAGCTTCTGTGATTTCTATGCAAGGATCAGTAGAAGGCTCTTTAAAGGCTGGTAAAAACAGAATGGTTGGGACTTCTATAGGTGCTTTTGTAGGGTTTATTTTTTCAAGTATAATGCCTGGTAATATTTTATTTATAGGGATAGGGATTGTTTGTGTTATATATTTATGTAATTTGTTTAATATAAAAGAAGCTTCTTCAATAGGTTGTATTGTTTTTTGCGCTATAATGATTAACTTAAAAGAAAGTAATCCTCTTTTTTATAGTATTAACAGGCTCTTAGATACTTTTGTAGGAATAATTGTTTCAATTGTTGTAAATTATTGTATTACTCCTCCAAAAGATAAACAAAAATGTTAATATTAATGCATATAAATAATAAATTTAAGTAAAAAAGTTTTAATATATTTTTAATTTTATATTTTAAGTATATTGTTTTTTAATTCAGATAATAAAATAATATGTTCAAAGAATATTCATTTTCAAATTCTAAATTTATGTATTATAATATATATAAAATATATATAAAACGTTATGATAAAACTTGACAAAGTAAGATAAAAAAAGTTAGTATATTAAATAATAGTATGTAAATTTAGAAAAAACAAAAAATATTTAAAATTAATATTTTAAGGTGTTTAATTGAACTAAAAACGTTTTGGAGGGATATGTAAATGGCAGAAAAAATAAAAAGAATTGCACTATTAACAGGTGGTGGAGACTGTCCTGGATTGAATGCGGTAATAAGAGCTGCTACTAGAACTGCAATTTTAAAGTATGGTTATGAAGTTATAGGTTATAAATTTGGTTATAGAGGTCTATATAATAATGACTATGTTAAATTAGATCTTGAAAGCGTTTCTGGTATACTTCATAGAGGAGGTACTATATTATATAGTTCTAATAAAGATAACCTTTTCGATTATCTTGTAGAAGAAAATGGTAAAATGGTAAAAAAAGATGTATCTGATGTAGCTGTAGAAAATTTAAAAAAAGCGGGAGTAGATGTATTAGTAGTTATTGGCGGAGATGGAACATTAACAAGTGCAAGAGATTTTGCTAGAAAAGGAGTAAAGGTTATAGGTGTTCCTAAAACTATAGATAACGATTTAGCTTCTACAGACATAACTTTTGGATTTAATACTGCTGTTGAAATTGCAACAGAGGCATTAGATAGACTTCATACTACAGCTGAATCTCATCACAGAATAATGATACTTGAAGTTATGGGTAGAAATGCAGGATGGATTGCACTTGAGTCAGGTATAGCTGGTTCTGCAGATGTTATATTAATACCTGAAATTCCTTATGACATAAATAAAGTAGTAGAAAAAATTTATGATAGGAAAAAAGAAGGGAAAGTATTTAGCATTATAGTTGTTGCTGAAGGTGCTAAACCTAAGGATGGAGATGTTGTAGTAAATAAAATAGTTGAAGATAGTCCAGATCCAATTAGATTAGGTGGAATAGCTAATAAACTTGCTGAAGATTTAGAAAAAATAATAAAAGATCATGAAATAAGAAGTACAGTATTAGGTCATGTTCAAAGAGGAGGAAACACTTCAACTTACGATAGAGTACTTTCAACTAAATATGGAGTAGCAGCTGTTGATTTAATAAATGAAGGAAAGTTTGGCAATATGGTTTGCTTAAAAGGTAATAAGTTATCTTATGATTCTCTAGAAAATGTTATAGGAAAAACTAAAAATGTTGATCCTGATGGAGAGCTTGTAAGAGTTGCAAAAAGTATTGGAATATCATTTGGCAATTAAAAATTTGGGCGTGCATAATCTGCATGCCTATTTGCTTGATATTTTTATAATATAATTAATATTCAGGGAACTAGTAGGAGAAGAATGATATGAAAGAATTAAAGAGATATTTAGATCAAAGAATAGGAGAATATAGTTTTTATTTTGAAGATATTAATAGTTCTTATACTTATAGTTTTAATGAAAGAATAAAAATGCCTTCAGCAGATTGTATAAAAATTCATATTGCTATTGCTTTATTAAAAAAAGTTCAGGATAATTTTATTGATCTTTATGAAAATGTTTTAATAAAAAAAGAAGATATGGTTTCTGGAGATGGAATTATTCATGAATTTGATGAAAAAGAATATAAAATAATTGAGCTGTTAAATGCTATGCTTATACAAAATGATAATACTGCTGCAAATAAGATTATAGATATAATAGGAATGGAAAGTATAAATGAAGTTATAAAAGAAATGGGATTAAAAGATACTGTATTGAAAAGAAAAATGATGGATTTTAAATCTCATGAAAAAGGGTTAGAAAATTTAACAACAAGTTTAGATTTAGCCAATTCTTTAAAATTAATTTATCAAGGTAAGTATTTAAATGAAGAATATAGTAGCATTATTTTAAATTCTTTGCGTAAAAGCCAAGATAGAAGAAAAATTCCTTTTTATATTCCTGAAAAAGAATGGAAATGTATAGGTAATAAAACAGGTAGTTTACATGGAGTTGAAAATGATGCAGCAATTTTAAATACAAAAAAAGGAGATTTTATATTTGTAGTTATGGCAAAAACTCTTCCCAATAATGTATATGGAATTGTTACTATATCGAGATTAGGGAAAATGATGTGGGATATAATAGATAAAAGCTGGAAATAAATTATTATTTATAATTAAAATAGATTTGTAAATGATTTTTGTAAACGTGATTATTTATTATATACCAATAAAAATAAATTATAATTAAAATAAATGTATTGAAATTATAGATATCCAACTTTAAAGCTTAACGTAATAAGTTTTGTAAAATAATAAATTTCTTTGCTTAGATAAAAATATATTTACTAGTTAAATTATTATTTCATCATACTAATGTTAAATCTTTAAGTTGGATATCTATGTTTTATAATTTTTACTATAAATAAAATATAAATAATTAATTTATTTTTTTATTATATTTTTTCCATCACTAGATAGCACAATTGTGCCGTTTAGATCAGTTCTATATATAGTAATATTTCTTTTATTTAAGTTAGAAATAGTTTCTTTATGAGGATGACCATAATCATTATTTTTACCACAACTTATTACTGCAATTTTAGGAGAAACTTTATCTAAAAACTTAGAAGAAGATGAAGAGGAACTTCCATGATGACCAAGTTTTAAAACGTCAGAAGAAATATCTATATTATTATTTATTATTTCTTCTTCGCTTAGTTTTTCTGCATCACCCATAAAAAGAAATTTAGTATTTTTATAAGTTAACTTTATTACAGCTGAATAATTATTAATTTCTTTATAATTTTTATTATTTGGAGCTATCATTTGACATTGCACATCTTCTCCTAAATCAAGTTCTACTCCTTTAAAAGCAGTTTTTATTTTTTTGCCGTTTAAAGCTTTTATCATATTTTCAAAAGTTTTTGTTGTAGTAATTTTTTTTGGAGCATAAAAGTCATCAATAACAAAATTTTTAATTACTTCACTCATTCCACCTATGTGGTCTTCATGAGGATGAGTAGCTACAACATAATCAAGCTTTTTTACCTTTTGATTTTTCAAATAAGATACTATTTTTTCACCATCATCCTTATTTCCTGCATCTATTAACATATTTTTGTTATTTACTTGTATTAATATACTGTCACCTTGACCTACATCTATATAATGTACAAGTAAATTATTTTTTAATTTTATATCTGTACTATAATTTGAAACTTCTTGTAAAGTACAACTTGTAAAAATTAATATAGTAAAAATAAATATTGTTGTAATTTTAAGCAAAGTGTTTTTTACCTTCACCAATAACACCTCTTTATGAATTTGTGTATCTATACTATCATACATAAAGTCGTCTTGCAATAAATAATATAAATTAGTATAATAAATGTATTAATTTATTAGGGGGAAAGAACATGCCATATTTATGGATTTTTTATGGAATATATTTTATAATTAAAACATATATAAAAAGATTTAAGTTTGAAATATTAAAGAAAAATATGACAGAGCAAGAAATAGATTTATATTCTTATAAAGAAGTAAAAAACTTGGCAAAAGGTTTAGTAGAAAAATCTCATTCTAAAGTAAATGTAGTTGGTGCTGAAAATATACCACAAGAAGCTTGTGTATTTGTATCTAATCATCAAAGTGATTTTGATATATTAGCAATGCTTGGATACATAGATAAGCCAATGGGATTTATAGCTAAAAAAGAACTTGAAAAGCTTCCAGGAGTAAATTACTGGATGAAGCAGATACATTGTGTTTTTATGGACAGGGAAAATTCTAGAGATTCAGTAAGGGCTATATTAGATGGCATTGAAAATTTAAAAAAAGGATATTCAATGGTTATTTATCCAGAAGGTACTAGAAGTAAAGGAGAAAAACTTTTAGAATTTAAAAAAGGTGCTATGAAATTAGCTACGAAATCTGGTGCGCCTATAGTACCAATTACTATAAATGGTACTTATAAAATTTTTGAAGCACAAGAAGGCAAAAAAATTAAAGCGGCCAATGTAGATATTATTATATCAAAACCTATATACACAAAAGAATTATCAAAAGAAGAACAAAACAAATTGTCAGATACTGTAAAAGGCATAATAGAAAAAAATTTAAAAAGTCTAAATGAACAAAAATAAATATGCACTATAAATAACTTAAAATGTTATTTATAGTGCATATTTATTTTTGAATATTTAAAATATTATTTTTGTGATTTATTTTTAAAAAATTCATCTATAATTTTTTCTGCCATTCTTTTGTGAAGATTAGCAGAATTTATAAGAATTAATACAATAAGTATAAGTATTGTATAATCATCATTTTTATCTTTTGTATAAAAATCTCCTTCACTTACTAATTTGATTTTATCTTTAAGCCATTGGGCAAATTCATTTGATTGGGGTTTTATTAATTCTAAAAATGTAGAATAAAGTTTTTCTAAATTTGAAGAAGCATCTTTATCTTTTGAAAAATTTTCTATAATAGGAGATAAAATTAAACCTATATCATTAATAGAAAGTATTTGTTTTAAATTATAAATTAAAGATAATAAAATAATTTGATCTTTCGAATATTTTTTACCTTTTATAGGTAGAAGAAGCTTTGCTTTAGCATAATTGTTTATCATAGTTTTTGTTAATATTTTATCTTCATCGTCTCTTTTTAAATTTTGAAGCTTATCATTAAAAAAAGTAGTTACTTGATCTACATAAAGATCTACACAAGGTATATCTGAAAGTTTTATTTCTTCTGTAGTACATATTTTTTCTATAAGATTAAATAAAGTTTCTTCGATTTTTTCCAAAGTACTCACTCCAAAATATAATAATTTGTATTAAATTTATTATATTAGTTGATATTATAATAAATTAAACATAAAACAATTATATATATTTTAAATAGTAATAACAAGTTATAAAATACATTATTAAATTTTATAAAATATAAATATATATAGATAGATACTAAAGTTTCAAAGCTTTATCACTATAATAAAATAATACTCTATTGATTTACTTCAACATATAGTGGTCAATTCTAAGGGAAAATACTTTTTGTTGGATAATCATATTATTATTTTTCTAAACTATATTTAGTTTTTATATTAAATATATATAATCAACTTGATTTTTATATTTTATTATGTTTAGCTATAATGAGAAAATAATTAGGAAGGGTTGGTAATAATTATGAGCAATATATTAAATAATTTAAAACCTTATGAAGTGTTTAAATATTTTGAAGAAATAAGTAATATTCCAAGAGGTTCGGGGAATGAAAAAGCTATTAGTGATTATTTAGTAAATTTTGCAAAAGAACATAACTTGGAAGTAATTCAAGATGAAGCTTTAAATGTAATAATAAAAAAACCTGCTTATAAAGGTTATGAAAATGCACCTATTGTTGTGCTTCAAGGTCATATGGATATGGTTAATGAAAAAAAACAAAATGTAGAACATGATTTTAATAAAGATCCTTTAAAGCTTAGAGTTGAGGGAGATAAAATTTATGCACTAGGAACTACTTTAGGTGCAGATAATGGTATAGCTATAGCTTATTCTTTAGCTATTTTAAGTTCTAATGATATACCTCATCCTCCTCTTGAAGTACTTATAACTACAGATGAAGAAACAGGTATGACTGGAGCCAAAAACTTAAATCCTGAACATATAAAAGGAAGAATATTAATAAATATGGATTCAGAAGAAGAAGGACAATTATTAGTAAGCTGTGCTGGAGGAGTTAGATTAAGAAGTGTTCTTAAAATAGATTGGGAACAAAATATAAAAGAAAATTTTGTTTGTGCTGAAATTAAAATCAGAGGGCTTAAAGGTGGTCATTCTGGTATGGAAATAAATAAAGGAAGAGGAAATTCTAATAAAATTATAGGACGTATACTTTATGATATTTTAAATACATTTGATTTTCGCCTAATATCCATAAACGGTGGGAATAAGGATAATGTTATTCCTCGTGAAGCTTATGCAGAAATTTTAATAAAAAAAGATTGCATAGAAGATATAAAGTTATTAATAGATAAATGGAATAAAATTTTACAAAATGAATTTAAAATATCAGATCCTTATATCAATGTAGATTTTAATATAGTTTCAAAAACTTTAAATAAGGTATTTTCAAAAGAAAGTACAAAAAAAGCAATTGAATTTTTATATTTAATACCTAACGGAGTTCAAACTATGAGTATGGAAATAGAAGGATTAGTTGAAAGCTCTATAAATCTAGGTGCTGTGAAAACAGACTCTGAGTCAGTACATTTTAATAGTGCTGCAAGAAGCTGTGTTAGAAGTTTAAAAGAAGATATTGTAAATAAATATAAAATAACAGCAGAAGTTTTTAATGCTGAATTTTACAAAGAAGCAGATTATCCAGAATGGAAATATAACCCAAATTCTAAAATAAAAAAATTATTTCAAAAGGTATATAAAGATCTTTACGGTAGAGAGCCTGAGATAGTAGCTATACATGCAGGTGTTGAATGTGGTTTATTTGAAGAAAAATTTGGTGAAATAGATATGATATCTTTTGGACCTAATATTTATGATGTACATACTCCAAATGAAAATATGAGTATATCTTCCGTTCAAAGAACATGGAAATATCTTTTAGCGGTATTAAAAGAAATAAAATAAGTATAATATTAAAAGAAATAAAATAATATAATTTAGGTGGTGAAAAAATGAATAAAGCTTTATTTTTAGATAGAGATGGAGTGATAAACGACAATTCTAAAAAGCACGTAAATAAGCCTGATGATTTAATAATTTATGATGGAGTAAAGGAAGCTTTAAAAAAAGCTTATGATGGAGGATATGATTTATTTATTGTAACAAATCAAGGTGGAATTGAAATGGGACATTTAACTAAAGAACAACTAGAAGATATTCATAAAAAAATGATTGAAGAACTTAAACCTTATTGCAGCTTTAAAGAAATAAAATATTGTCCTGATTTTAATAAAAAATCTAACTGTAGAAAACCAAATCCTGGTATGATACTTGAACTTTCTAAAAAATATAGTGTAGATTTAAAAAACAGCTGGATGATAGGTGATATGGATACAGACATTGAAGCAGGAATTTCTGCAGGATGTAAAACTGCCAAAATAGGTACAATAAATGAAAATGCAGATATAAATGGTAAAAACCTTTATGAAGTTGTAAATAAAATAATGGAATTACAATAGAGATACTAATACAAAAATATTTTTTAGTTTTAAATTTTAATTTTATATAAAAATTAACTAAATTGAATATTTTATATTTTAGATATTTTAAATGTATAAAAGTTTTTATAGAAATAATATAGGGAGATTATGCAATGAAAAAACCAAGAGCATTAAAAAAAGGTTCCACTATAGGCCTTATAGCTCCATCTAGTCCAGTAAAAAATATTAGTATAGTTTATAAAGCTATAAAAATATTAGAAGGACAAGGATTTAATGTAGTAACTGGAGAAAGCATAAGTAAAAGACATGGATATCTTTCAGGCGAGGATTATATAAGAGCTAATGATATAAATAACATGTTTAAAGATAAAAATATAGATGGGATTTTTTGTTTAAGAGGAGGTTATGGAGTACCAAGAATTTTGGATAAACTTGATTATAACTTGATAAAAAATAATCCCAAACTTTTTATTGGTTATAGTGATATAACAGCTCTTCATATAGTATTAAATCAAAGATGTGATATTATTACTTTTCATGGTCCTATGGTAGCTTCAGATATGATAGATGATTTTGATGAATTTTCTAAACAAAGCTATTTTAGAGCTATAACATCTGTAGAATCGCTAGGTGAGATTAAAAACCCTGAAGGTATTCCTATTAAATCTATGGTTAAAGGAAAAGCTTTTGGAAAAATAATAGGAGGAAATTTGTCTTTAATAGCTGCCACTCTTGGAACTCCTTATGAAATAAACACTAAAGGAAAGATTTTATTTTTAGAAGATATAGATGAATGTACTTATTCAATAGACAGGATGTTAACTCAGCTTAGACTTGCAGGAAAGTTAAATGATTGCAGAGGAATAATTTTAGGAGACTTTAAAAACTGCAATCTTCAACGTGAAGATGATCTTACACTTATGGAAGTATTTAATGACATTATAAAAGAATCAGGAAAGCCAACTATATATAATTTTAAAGCAGGACACTGTAAGCCTAAGGTAACATTGCCTCTTGGAGTAAAAGCTTATATAGATGCGGATGAATGTACAATTAAAGTATTAGAAAATGCTTTAATATAAAAATATAAAATATTATATTAAAAGCCATACATAAAAAAGGATTTGCCTTAATTATGTATGGCTCTTAAATTTATTTAAAATATTTATGCATTTTTTAATTTTTCAATGCCAATTTTAATTCTTCTTAAAGATTCCTCTTTACCCAATATTTCTGCAATTTCAAAAGCACCACCTGGAGTAAATGCTTTTCCTGATAAAGCAGTTCTTATTGGCCATAACATAACGCCATTTTTAATTCCCATTTCTTCAATAAGTTTAAATATAGCATCATGAAGAGAATCAAAATTCCAATTTTCTATGTTTTCAAGAACTGGTAGAGCTTTTTCTAAGCTAACCAATGAATTTTCAAGATTAGTCTTCATTTTTTTATGAATATATAATTCATTAGAGTACTCAGGAAGGGAATTAAAAAAGTCTATTTGTTCTGGAATTTCTCCAAGTACTTCAGTTCTCGTATGAAGAAGAGAGCTTATTTTAAATAAATCAATATTAGGATTTGTTATACTTTTTTCATAATAAGGCAAAGCTTTTTCATGAAATTCTTCAAGGGAAAGTTTTTTAATATATTCACTATTCATCCATCTTAATTTTACAGGATCAAAAATAGCTGGTGCCTTATTAATATGAAGATAATCAAATTCTTTTATAAGCTCATCTAAAGAAAATATTTCTTGTGTAGTTCCAGGATTCCATCCAAGAAGAGCAATATAATTGATTATAGCCTCCTTAAGATATCCTTTAGCTATTAAATCTTCAAAAGAAGCATCTCCATTTCTTTTACTTAATTTATTATGAGCATCTTTCATTATTGGAGGACAATGTACATATATAGGTATATCCCATCCAAAAGCTTCATAAAGACGATTATATTTTGGAGATGAAGATAAATATTCACTTCCTCTAACAACATGTGTTATACCCATAAGATGATCATCAACTACATTTGCAAAATTATATGTAGGATATCCGTCAGATTTTATAAGTATCATATCTTCAAGTTCAGAATTATCAACAGAAATTTTCCCATAAATAACATCATCAAATGTTGTAGTACCTTCTGTTGGATTATTTTGCCTAATAACATAAGGAATACCTTGAGCTAATTTTTCTTCTACCTCTTCTTTACTTAGATGAAGACAATGTTTATCATATTTAAAAGGCCTTTTTAATGCTTCTGCATTAGCTTTTAACATATCAAGTCTTTCTTTAGAACAAAAACAATAATAAGCTTCTCCTTTTTCTACAAGTTTTTTAGCATATTCAAGATAAATATCCTTTCTTTGACTTTGAACATATGGTCCAAAAGGGCCTCCAATATCTGGACCTTCATCGTGAATGAGGCCAGTAGTTTTTAAAGTATTATAAATTACATCTGTAGCACCTTCTACATATCTTTCCTGATCTGTATCTTCAATTCTAAGTATAAATGTACCATTTTCATGTTTTGCTATTAAATAAGCATATAATGCCGTTCTAAGATTTCCAACGTGCATATAACCAGTTGGACTAGGTGCAAATCTGGTTCTTATCTTACCTTTACACATTTGTTTCACTCCTTAAAATATATGCATTTTTATATACATAAAATAAAATCCTCTCAAATATGAGAGGATCAAATATATTTAAAATCCTCTTTTTATCATATAATAATGAATTTTTTATGTCAAGATTTAACCTTAAGTATCTTTAATTTGCAATATAATATTTTATATATTAAATATCCACAATTTCTATATTTTTAAAATATTATTAAAGTTAATAAATGCTCAATAAAGTTTTATTTAGTTTTAAATTACAAACTGCAAATAAATATAATAAAAAATAAAAATTACATACCAATTTTTACATACGTATCATGCTTTTTTATAGATAATTACAGGTTTTTCTATTATAATATAATCAATAATGCTTAGGAGGACATTTATGAAAAATGAAATAAAATTTATTCATACCGCAGACATACATTTAGGAAGTATTCTTCATTTTACAAGGAAAATAAAAAATAATAATATTATAGATATTAGAGATAATGCTGTGTACAATTCATTTAAAAAAATATGTGATATTGCAATAGATAAGAGTGTAGATTTTATAATTATAAGTGGAGATATATATGATAAAGAAGCTCGCTCAGTTAAAGGTAATAGTTTTTTTATAAACCAATGCAAAAGATTAGAAGAAAATAATATAATGGTATTTGCTATTGGTGGAAATCATGATCCAATAAATAAAGATAATGAACTTTTTAATCTCCCTAGTAATGTATATATATTCGGTTTTGAAAAACCAGAAATATATGAATTTAAAGATGAATATGGAAAAATATATTGTAGAATTATTGGACAATCTTATAGAGATAATTGGGATAGCAGAAAAATGTATAGCCATTATAATTTACCTAAAGATAATGCATTAAATATTGCTTTAATGCATACTCAATTAGATAATTCTAATAATTACGTTCCATGTCTTCCTGCAAATTTAAAAGCTATAGAAGGAATAGACTACTGGGCACTTGGTCATATACATAAATATAAAATTATAGATAATAATCCTTTTATAATATATCCTGGAATACCTCAAGGAAGAGATTTAGGAGAAGAAGGTTATGGTGGAATTGTTTTTGTTAAAGCTTATGATAATGTAATAGAAAATATAGATTTTATTAATACTTCAGATGTATTATGGAAAAAAGAAGAGGTTGATATAACAGGAGAAAAAAATATAAAAAATTTAGGGGATTTAGAAGATTTTTTATATTTAAAGTGTGAAAACTTGATAAAAGATATTAAAGAATATTCTCAATATATAAAAGGTATAGCAGTAAGATTTATTATAACAGGCAGAGGAGAAATATATAACCTTATTTTAGAAAAAGAAGATGAAATTAGAGAATATCTTTTAGATAATTTAAATAATAAATATATAAATTATGATCCTTTTATATATGTAGATTCTATAGAGTTAAATTTAAGAAAACCTATTGAAAATTTGGAATTATTAAAGGATAATAATGAGCTCTTAAAAGAAATAAGTAAGATTTCTTTAGAGTGTTTAAAAGATGATGCATTTATAAAAAGATTAGGTTCTGTTTGGGAAAGAACAAATTCAGTAGAAGATATAAATATAAAAAAATTACAGCTTAATGATGAACTTTTAAGTTATATAGTAAAACAGGCAGAAAATATTATTATAGATGCTGTTTTGGAAAAAGGTGATGATTAAATATGAAAATAAAAAGACTTTATATAGGTAATATGGGAATTTATAAAAATGCTTTAATGAATAATATATCTCCTAAAATTGTAGTAATAGGAGGATTAAATAGGGCGGGTAAAACTACATTATTAGAAATTTTAAGATATATGTTTTATGGATTTCCTAGAAATTTAAGAGATGATAGCATAGAATATTATGTTGAAAGTGATATAATAAGTGATTCTTTAGAAAATCTTAATTTGCGTATTAGTGGGTTTAGTGAGCCTCAAATAACTTCTTTAGATTTTCATAAATCAGTATCTTTAAAAGAATTACATAAAAATATAGATATTTATACTTATAAAAAACTTTATACAATTACACTTGATGAACTTAAAAGAGCAAAAGGGAAAGATGAAGAAGAAAAGCTTCAAGCTGTTTTACTTGGTGCTGGTATAAAAGATATAATCCATATCCCTAAACTTATAGATAATTTTAGAAAGGAAAAAGAAAAAATAGGCGGAAAACTTGGAAATCCAAATACTAAAATGTTTAAACCTTATTATGATAGTGTTTTAGAAGGAATTGAAAATAGAGATGAAGCACTTAAAGAGCTTAAAGAATACAATGAAAAATGTATTGAATTAAATAAATTAGAAGAAGAAATAAATAATTTATATAAAGACATTAACAAAATTGAAAATGAAATAATAATTTTGGAAACTTTAAAAAATAATTTTGATATTTACAAAGAAAAGCAAAATATAGAAATAGAAATTGAAAATTATGAAAAAGAACATGATTTTCAAGGATTTGATAAATTTCCATCTTTGGAAAGAATGGAAATATTATATGAAGAATATAAAAATATATATAATGAATATAAAAAAACCACCAAAAAAGATTCTGATATTATAAAGTATTACAATAAACTTTTAAATAAAAAAAATGATATAACAATATTTGAAAAGCAAAAATCAGGTATAAAGCAAAAAATTGAAAATTATTTATCATTAAAAAATCAGCTTGAAATTGATGAAAATAATATTTTTAAAAAAATGAATTATTTAAATTCAGATTGGAATGAAGATATATCTGAAGTCTTAAGTATAGATTGTGATTTTATAAAAGAGGATAAGCTTTTAATGCTTATAGATAACATAAAAAAAGAAGAAGATAAAAAAAAGCAGATACTTTGGGAAATTGAAGATATAAAATCTAAAAACAAAATAATAAAATCTGAATTTAATAATATAGAGTCATTAAATATAAATAATTTAATTAAAAGATATTTATATACTTCTACAGGAATAATTTTTTTAGGAATAGTTTTATTTATTTTTAACAAATTTATAGGGGGAAGCATAACTGTAATAGGGGTTACTATACTATCTATTTATTTTATAATAAAATATTTTTCTCAAAATAATTTATTAATAAAAAAAAGAAATTTAGAAATTGAACTTAAATCTTTAGAAAATAAGTTAAAAAATAGCAGTTTAAATTTAGAAGCTATTGAAAATAATATTAAAAGTTTATATGAAGAATTAAAATTATATAAAAATAAGCTTAAAATAAAAGGAGAAGTTTCTATAAATTCAATATATCAATATTTTAAAGATATACAAGATTTAAAAGAAAAGATTTTTAATTTAAAAAATACAAATAAAAAAATACAAAATCTTTATTATGATATAAAATCAGATTTACTAAAAGTAAAAGATATAGTAAGCTTATACGTACATAATAATTTATACGAAAATGATAATATATTAAACTATAAAGATGAAATATTTAATGCAATGGATACTGCAGCAATGCATTTAAATAAAGCACAAAACTTTGAAGATATTAGTATTAAAAATCAAATAATGAAAAATAAAATCAAAAAAGTTTTTTTGATAGAAGAAAATACTGAAGATATATTAGACATTATGGAAGAAAAAATTAACAAAGTTAGAATATATAACAAATATGTTGGTTTAAAATTTAACAAAGAATTAATAGAAGAACAGCTTAAAAAAATTATGAAAGGGGATAGGATAAAAAAGGCTTATTCTGAAATTTATAATGATAATAATTTTAATATTGACTATATATTTTTAAACTATACTTCTAAAGACCAAATAGAAAGAGAATATGATACTTCTAAAGCTAAATTAAAAAATCTTCTTTTAAATTTAGAAAATATAAAAGAAGAAAGACAAAAGATAAAAATAGATATTGATAATCTAAAGACATCAGAAAAACTTGAAAAATCTCAAAAACAAATAGATGAAGCTAGAGGACTTATGGAAAATTTAGCTTTAAAATATTCTTATTATGCTGCTGCAGAATATATTTTAGAAAAAGTTCAGAAAAATTTTATAGAAAGAGCTAAGGATTCTATTTTAGTAGGAGCAAGTAATATTTTAGATAAAATAACAGGTGGAGAAATTAAGTCTGTGCTACCTTCAGACAATATTCTTCAATCAGATTTTAAAGTAGAAAATAAAAACAAACAAATTTATAAATCCGTAGATGTATTAAGCACGGGTACAGCAGAACAGTTATTTTTATCTGTAAGAATTAATAGGATAAAAGAGATAAATCCTAAATTCCCAATTATATTAGATGATGCTTTTGTAAATTTTGATAGTATTCATACTAAAAATACTTTAAATATATTAAATGAATTAGTTAAAGAACATCAAATATTTATTTTAACTTGTCATAAAGAATTGTTAGAAATAATAAACAATATAAGCTGTGATGTTCAATATTGGAAGTTAGAAGAAGGAAATTTTGAAGTTTCAGATTTTGAAAAACTTACAAAATATTTATCTTAAAATATGGCAGCAAAGAGGTGATGCTTATGAATATAAATCCCATAAGTTTTATTTTGATTGTAGTTTTTATATATCCTATATTAAAAGGCTTTTTTTTAAAATTTTCATCTAAAAATTTAAAAGCAGATATTAAAGAAGTAGAAAGTAATATATCTTTTATAATTTCTTTATTTTTAGGTATAAATATTTCAAAAAAAATATTTATTGAGCATGATAAGGGAATTTATAAAAAAATATATGAAATAATACCTATAAATATAAAAATGTATATTGATAATAAAATGATAATATTTTATGTTGTCATTATACCTTTAATGATATTTATATTTTATAAATTATTAGGAATTGTTTTAGAAATATTAAATTATATTATTTTTTATCCTGTTTTGGATGCATTAGAGAAATTTATTCAAAATAAAAGTAATATATCAAAAAGAATTACTGGGGGTATAAGTCAAATACCAAAAGCTATAAGCTATACTCTTATTATTACTTTTATTTTAAATTTTGCTTCTATGTTCAATATATTAAGTAAGTATAATGTTTATTTAGAAGAATCAAAAATATATAGTGCTTTATGCAAAGAAATAGTAGTACCTATATCAAATTCTAAACTTGCTAAAAAGTTGCCTGATATTTTAGATAATTCATTTAAAATTGTAGTAAAAGAAACAGAAAACAAAAATGAATATTCTAAAGATACAAATATATATCCATCAAATACATCTGATAAAAAAGTTATAATTTATTATAATGGTATTACATTAGACGAAGGTATTAAATCTAATGAAAACATAAGATCCTTTGCTAAAAATTTGACAAAGGATGCAGCAAGTGATAGAGAAAAAGCAAAAATATTATATGAATGGATTGGTAAAAACATAGATTACGATTATGATAAAGCAAACAGTGTATTAAATAATGATTTTAGTATGAAATCTGGAGCTATACCTGCTTTTGAAACTAAAAAAGGAATTTGTTTTGATTATGCTTGCCTTTATGTAGCTATGGCGAGGGCAAACGGATTAAAGGTTAGAATTATAACTGGAGATGGCTTTAATGGTATAAGCTGGGTAAGTCATGCTTGGAACCAAGTTTACATAAAAGAAGAAAACAAATGGATTAATGTAGACACTACTTTCTATAAAGGTGGAAATTATTTTGATAGCAAAAGATTTAATATTGATCATAGAAATGAAAGAGTTGCTGGTGAATGGTAATAAAAGCCGTAGATTTAAATCTACGGCTTTTTAACATAACTTTTTAGTATTGAGTTAATTGCTTTTTCACAATCATCATCATTATTATCAAGAGACCAAGCTGTGTTAAAATATATTAATGCCTTTTGAGGATTATTAAGCATAATATAACAATAACCCAAATTAAAGAAATATTTGCTTTCTCTCTTTTTCATTATAGCAGATTTTAAAAGCGGAATTGCTTTTTTATATTCTTTAAGTTTTATAAAACACACTGCTGCGTTATAAAGAGAGGCAGCTTCATTATCTTTATAAATTACAGCTTGCTCATACATTTCTATAGCTTTTTTGTAATCTTTAATACTATATAATTCATTTGCTTTTTGAAAATAGTTCATATATTCCTCCTATGTTTATATGTAAATTAAATATTTATATATATCTTATATTTATGATATATATAAAATATTTATGAAAAATATTCCATTTAAATTTTATCCATATTTTACAAGATATATACATAAATAATTAAATTACTAAAAAATTTTTAATACCTTCCGTAAAGCTTATAAGACTTAATAAGAAACTCTAATTTAAAAATAGCCGCAAATTAAGTGGTTTAATTTAATAAAATTTAAAATAAAAAACACTTAATTTGCGGCTATTTTTTGCAATGAACTTATATAATTTACTTAAGTTCATTACATATATTTTATTTATTTTTTAATATAACATTATAATTATCTCACAAAAAGTCTCTTTATTTAAATATTGACTATTATATAGATAATATAAATCTAGAAACACTATAAATTGTATAGTGGGAATTAATTTAAAGCTTATTGTGGGTTAATAATATTATCAAATTTATTTTAAAGTATATCCTCTGCTAAATTTTTTTTCTATAATAGCCACAATTTGATACATAAAATAAGCTAAAATTGAAAGTATAATAATACTCATCATTACTGTATCAAGCTGAGCTACTTGACCTCCAAAAACTATTAAAAATCCTAAACCTTCTTTAGATACTAAAAATTCTCCCATAATTACACCAACCCAAGATAAGCCGACATTTATTTTTAGTGAAGATATAAGAGTAGGAATAGAAGCAGGTATTATAAGATGACTTAAAATTTGAAATTTTGATGCCCCAAGAGTTATCATAAGTTTAATTTTATCTTCATCAACTTCTTTAAATCCATTTAATATACTTATTATTGTAGACACTATAGATATTAGTACTGTAACAAGAACTATGGCTTTCATTCCATTACCCATCCAAAATATGATAATAGGAGCTAGAGCTATTTTTGGTAAAGCATTTAAAACAACTATATATGGATCCAATACCCTGTTTGCAAAATCAGACCACCATAAAAGTATTGCAATAAGTGTACCTATAATAGTACTAAGCAAAAAACCAATTACAGTTTCTATACATGTTATAAATATATGCCTAAACAAAGTTCCTTCATTATATACTGTAATTAAACTTTTAATCATGCGTGAAGGTGAGCTTGTTAAAAAAGGATCAATCCATTTAAATGATGCAGCTATTTCCCAAATTGAAAAAAATGCAATAAGTATGCCTAATCTAACAATTATTATGATAGTATTCCTGCGTTTAACTTTTTTTAAATACTGTTTATGCTCTAAACTTTCATTTATCATTTACGTCCAGCTCCTTCCATATTGTATTAAAATAAACTCTAAATTCAGGTGCTTCTCTATGCTTTAAAGGGGTATTGAATTGTTCTTCAAATTTTATGTCAATTATATTTTTTACTGTAGCAGGCCTTTTACTTAAAACTATTATTCTGTCGGACATAGATACAGCTTCAGAAATATCATGGGTTACCATTATTGCTGTTTTATTTTCTTTTTTTATTATTTGATATATTTCATCGCTTACATTTAATCTTGTTTGATAATCTAAAGCAGAAAAAGGTTCATCAAGGAGAAGAACTTTTGGATCTAAAGCTAAAGTTCTTATAAGAGCAACTCTTTGCCTCATTCCACCTGAAAGCTCATTTGGATAATGATATTTAAAATCTAAAAGGTTATAATTTTTTAATAACATATTTATTTTTTCTTTTGTATAAGTATTTAACTTATGTTGTATTTTAAGACCTAAACATACGTTATCAAAAACTGTTAACCATTCAAAAAGATGATCCTTTTGAAACATATATCCTATATCTTTAGAAATTGCAGTACATTCATTCCCTCCTATATAAACTTTACCAGAAGAAGGTTTCAAAAGACCTGCAATAATGTTTAAAATAGTAGATTTACCACAACCAGAAGGGCCGACTATACTTATAAATTCTCCTTTTTTTACACTAAAACTAAGGTTATTAATAGCTTGGGTTTCATTTTTTAGGGTATGATAATTCATATATATATTACTAAGCTCTACTATGTTCATAACATCAGCTCCTTATTATATTCTTATACTATTAAAAAATAAAAATTATTGATACTTTATTATATGAAAAATGGATATATAGTGTTAAAATTAAAGTTAATTTATAGGTATTTTATATGAAAAGTTAATTTGGTGTAGTAAAATAATAATTTAAGCATGGAGTTTATAGTCTATTTTTAAAGAAGGTGTTATTATTGCTTTGATAATATATTTTTAAAGTTAAATATTTATATATGTTTTTTATAATCAAAGAATATAAGGAGAAAACAAGACTTAAAACGTTTAGACAAGCTTAAATTAATATAATTTGTTATTTTTAAAATTTGATAAGTAAAACATAATGTTTATAATAAGTTTATATGAATGTGAGGTAAAAACAATTGGTAGAAGTATTAAGTACATTTAAAAAAATTATTGTATTTGATATTTTAATAGGAATATTAGGAATAATAATTGTAGAAGTTATATCTAAATCTAATAATTACACAGGAGAATTTCTGCTAGGTCTATTTTTAGGAGCAGCAGTTTTTTTTATTTTTGGAATAATAAGTGCCAATATACTGGTAAAACGAAAAAAGAAATCATTAAAAATTTTAACCGCTATAAATTTTCTAAAGCCATTAATTATTTGCATAATAGGTATTATCATATTTAATAATAATATTAACAATATGATTTCTTATATTATGGGATTTACTTCTCATATTATTGCAATAATAGCCTATGGTATATTTAATTTATTTAATGAAAGGAAGTGATTGTGTGGGCGAAGAAAGTTATCTTTTTAATTTAAATTTTTTGGGGCATACTTATGGATTTTCTAAAAATATAATTGCACAATGGATTATTATTATTTTGATTACAGTGTTAAGTATATTCCTTACAAGAAATTTAAAAAAAGTTCCAGACAAAAAGCAGTCCATTGCTGAGCTTTTGGTAGAATATACAAATAATTTTGTTAAATCTACCATGGGAGAAAATTATATAAATTTATCACCATATGTAGGATCTCTTGTAGCTTTTTTACTTTTTATGAATTTAACTGGATTGGTTGGCTTTAAACCTCCTACTATGGATTATAGTGTTGCTTTAGGCATGGCTTTAACAACTTTTGTAGTTATTCAATGGTATGCTATTAAAAAAGTTGGAATTTTTCATTATTTTATTGGCTTTACAAAACCAGCATTTTTTATGCTGCCTATGAACTTACTTGAAAGAGTCTTACTTCCAGTGTCTTTAAGTCTTCGTTTATTTGGTAATATGACTGCAGCGGCAGTAATATTAGAAATTGTTTATGAAGCACTTGGAGGAATAAGCTTCTTTGCACAAATTGGCTTGCCAGTACCTTTACATGTATATTTTGATATTTTTGATGGTACAGTACAAATGTTAGTATTTACTATGCTTACTATGATAAATTTAAAAGTTATAGCAGAGCATGAATAACATATATTTTATAATTTTATTCTAGTATAACCCCCTAAAAAGCTATAAAATTATTTTATTTGCTAAATAGGGAATTATAATAAATATTAATTGATTTAAAGGGAGGAATATTAATATGACAAGTGCAGGATTTATAGCAATAGCAGCAGGAATTGCAGTATTAGCAGGAATAGGAGCAGGAGTATCAACAGGTAATGCAACAGGTAAAGCTGTTGAAGCTATTTCAAGGCAACCAGAGGCAAGTGGTAAGGTAACTACAGCACTTCTTTTAGGTAATGCTTTTGCAGAAGCAACTGCTGTTTATGGATTATTAGTTGCATTAATGTTAATAGGTAAAATAGCTGGTTAATTTTGATTTAGTGCCTAAGAAGGCACTAAATCAAAATTAATTCTAAAATGCCTTTATAAAAAACAAACTGCCTAAACAGTTTTTGATTTACTGAAAGGAGGCAAGATTAGTTGTGGAGATAAATTGGCTAACTGTCATAGCTACAATTATAAATTTTGGAATTTTAAATATTATTTTAAAGCATTTTCTTTATAAACCTGTGACAGAAACTATTAATTCTAGAGAATTAGAAATAATAGAAAGAATAAAAAAATCAGAAGAAGCAGTAAAAACTGCTGAAGCTTTAAAAATGGAGCATGAAGAAAAAATAAAAAAAGTTTATGAAGAAGAAGAAAAAATAATAAATGAATCAAAATATAAAGCTGTAAAACTATCAGATGAAATAATAAATAAAGCTAAAGAAGAAGCAGACAACATTCTTGAAAGAGCAAGAAAAGATGCAGAAAGAGAAAGACAAAAGGCTGAAGATGATATAAAAGCTCAAGCTGTAAATTTAGCTATATTGCTATCTTCTAAGGCTTTAGAAAAGGAATTAGATGAAGAAGAGCATAGAAGACTCATAAATGAGTATATCAATGAGGTAGGTGTTTAATTTGAATGAAACATATGAATATCTAGAAAAAAGATATGCACTTGCCTTATATGAAATAGCTGAAGACAAGAATAAAACCAAAGAGTATTTAGAAGAATTAAGAGAAATAACAAAAATTATGCATGACAACAAAGAATTTTTAGAATTATTAAAACATCCTAATATAAGTACATCTAAAAAGAAACAGCTACTTGAAAATATATTTAAAGGAAAAATAGAAAATGATATACTATCTTTTTTGTTAATACTTGTTGAAAAAGACAGGATAATGGAGATAGATAGGATTTTTAATGAACTTGAAAATATTTATTTAGGGAAAAATAAAACTTTAGTTGCTCATGTAAAGACTGTAATTCCTCTTAATGAAGAAGAAAAAAAATCTTTAATAAGTAAACTTGAAAATAAGTACAACAAAAAAGTTATTTTAGATGAAGAGATTGATAAAAGCATAATTGGAGGAGTATTTGTTAAAATTGGCGATGATATAATTGATGGAACAATTAAAAGCAGATATGAAGCAATGAAAAAATTGTCTCTTAAATAAGAATAGAGGTGAAATAATGAACATAAAACCTGAAGAGATTACATCTATTATAAAAGAGCAGATATTAAAATATGAAAATAAATTAGAAACTATAGATTCTGGTACCGTAATACAAGTAGGAGATGAAGTTGCAAGAATACATGGATTAGATGATTGTATGGAAGGCGAACTTCTTGAATTTTCTAATGGTGTTTATGGTATGGCTTTAAATTTAGAGCAAGATAATGTAGGTGCTGTTCTTTTTGGAAGTGAAAGAGGAATAAAAGAAGGAGATATAGTTAAAAGAACAGGAAGAGTTGTGGAAGTTCCAGTAGGAGAAGCTCTTCTTGGAAGGGTTGTAAATGTATTAGGAGAGCCTATAGATGGTAAAGGACCTATTAAAGCTTCTGAATATAGACCCACAGAAGTTATTGCTCCTGGGGTTATTGATAGGCAATCAGTAAAAGAACCACTTCAAACTGGTATAAAAGCTATAGACTCAATGATCCCTATAGGTAAAGGACAAAGAGAACTTATTATAGGAGATAGACAGACTGGAAAGACTGCCCTTGCAATTGATACTATAATAAATCAAAAGGGTAAAGATATAATTTGTATATATGTTGCTATAGGTCAAAAGCAATCAACTGTAGCTAATATATATAATACATTAATTGAAATGGGAGCTATGGACTATACAATAATAGTTTCTTCTACAGCGTCAGAAACAGCTCCTCGTCAGTTCCTTGCTCCTTTTGCTGGTTGCAGTATGGGAGAATATTTTATGAATAAAGGTAAACATGTTTTAATAGTGTATGATGATCTTTCAAAACATGCATCAGCTTATAGAACAATGTCATTATTACTTAGGAGACCACCAGGCAGAGAAGCATATCCAGGAGATGTATTTTATCTTCATTCAAGGCTTTTAGAAAGAGCAGCTAAGCTTTCTGACAAATTAGGTGGAGGATCAATGACGGCACTTCCTATAATTGAAACTCTTGCTGGAGATGTTACAGCATATATTCCAACTAATGTTATATCTATTACAGATGGTCAGATATTCCTTGAATCAGAATTATTCTTTTCAGGGCAAAGACCGGCTGTTAATGCAGGTATTTCAGTTTCAAGAGTTGGAGGAAATGCACAGATAAAAGCTATGAAGCAAGTTGCAGGTACTCTTAGACTTGACTTAGCACAATACAGGGAATTAGCAGCTTTCTCACAATTTGGTTCAGATTTAGATAAAGAAGCAAAAAGAAGATTGGAAAAAGGTAAAAGAATAACTGAAATATTAAAGCAGGATCAATATAAACCTATGTCTGTTGAAAAAGAAATAATGATTTTATATGCAGCTGTTAATGACTTTTTAATGGATATAGATGTTAATAAAATAAAATTATTTGAAGATAAATTTTTAGAATATATGAATATTCATCATAAAAAAATAGGTGAAGCTATACTAGAAAAGGGAGAACTCACCGACGAAATTAAAGAATCATTAAATAAGGCAATTACTGAATTTAAAAAAATATTTTTATCTAATGAGGTCTAAGCTTAAAAAAAGACATAGCAATTTTAAATTGCTATGCCATCTAAGGATTGTAGGAGGTGTTTAATGTGGCAGGGCTAGGACTTGTTGCTATAAAAAGCAGAATAAAGTCTGTAACAAATACACAAAAAATTACAAAAGCCATGGGACTTGTTGCCACTTCTAAGCTTAGGAAAACTAAAGAAGCATTAGATATAAACAGTCCTTATTATGATTCTTTAATGGCTGTATTAAATGAAAGTTTAAAGCATCACGAAATAAGTAATGTATATAAAAATGGTAATGGTAACAAGAAAAAATTATATGTAATATTTACTTCAGATGAAGGTCTTTGCGGTTCTTTTAATTTAAATGTATTGAATAAAGCATTAGAGGAAATATCTAAAGATAAAGAAAATTCTTTATTATTTATTTTAGGAGAAAAAGGAGTATCTTTTTTTAATAAATATAATTATAAAATATACAAAAAATATACTGATATTCATGATGTACCTACTTTAGGAGACTCAAATGCTTTTGCTATGGACATTTTAAATATTTATGACAACAATGAAGTAGGAGAAGTTTATGCAGTTTATAATAAATTTTTAAGTACTGCTAAACAAGAAGTAACTATAGAAAAAATTTTACCTTTAGGAGACGAAGAAAATTATTCTACGAAATATATAGAATTTGAACCTGAAGTAGATGATTTTTTAGATGATATTGTTCCTATTTATATTAGGGCAAAAATGCTTAATTTATTAATTCATTCAAAATGCAGCGAGCAATCAATAAGAATGGCTGCTATGGATGGAGCTACTAAAAATGCAAATCAATTATTAGATAAATTAAAACTTCAGTTTAATAGAATGAGACAAAGTGCTATAACTCAAGAAATATCTGAAATTGTAGGCGGAGCAGAAGCACAAAAATAAAAAAAGGAAGAGGAGAGAGGCTTATGGCTGAAAATGTAGGCAAGGTAGTACAGGTCATAGGACCAGTAGTAGATATAAAATTTAATTCAGAAAATCTTCCTAGTATATATAATGCTATTGAAATAAATTTAGGGCAAAATAAAAAACTTACTGTAGAAGTTGAGCAGCACATAGGAGACGATATTGTAAGAACTATAGCTATGGATTCTACAGAAGGATTAAAAAGAGGTATGGAAGCCCATGATACAGGGAAACCAATATCAGTTCCAGTAGGAAGAGAATGTTTAGGAAGACTTTTTAATGTATTAGGAGAAACCATAGACGAGGGAGAAAGTATAAAGGCAAGTTTATATTATCCAATTCATAGACCAGCTCCAAGTTTTGAAGAGCAATCAGTTGTACCAGAGATGTTTGAAACAGGAATTAAAGTTATTGACCTTATAGCACCTTATCAAAAAGGAGGTAAAATAGGACTTTTTGGTGGTGCTGGAGTAGGAAAGACTGTTTTAATTCAAGAGCTTATAAATAATATAGCAAAACAGCATGGAGGTATATCAGTATTTACAGGAGTTGGAGAAAGAACAAGAGAAGGTAATGACCTTTATAATGAAATGAAAGAATCAGGAGTTATAGAAAAAACTGCTTTGGTTTTTGGACAAATGAATGAGCCGCCGGGTGCAAGAATGAGAGTTGCTTTAACCGGTCTTACTATGGCAGAATATTTTAGAGATCAAGGTCAAGATGTACTTCTATTTATAGATAATATATTTAGATTTACTCAGGCTGGTTCTGAAGTTTCAGCACTTCTTGGAAGAATACCTAGTGCTGTAGGATATCAACCAACTCTTGCAACTGAAATGGGAGCATTACAAGAAAGAATTACATCAACCAAAAATGGTTCCATTACTTCAGTTCAGGCGGTTTATGTTCCTGCTGATGACTTAACTGATCCAGCGCCAGCTACTACTTTTACACATCTTGATGCTACTACTGTACTTTCGAGATCAATAGTAGAATTAGGAATATATCCGGCAGTTGATCCTTTAGAGTCAACATCTAGAATACTTGATCCTAGAATTGTTGGAGAAGAACATTATAAAGTAGCTAACGATGTAAAACATATACTTGAAAGATATAAAGAACTTCAAGATATAATAGCAATACTTGGAATTGATGAGCTTTCTGAAGAAGATAAGCTTGTAGTATCTAGAGCTAGAAAAGTGCAGAGATTTCTTTCACAGCCTTTTACAGTAGGAGAACAATTTACTGGAATACCTGGTAAATTTGTGCCTGTAAAGGAAACTGTAAGAGGATTTAAGGAAATATTAGAAGGAAAGTATGATGACATACCTGAAGCTGCTTTCTTGTTTGTTGGAACTATTGATGAAGTAGTTGAGAATGCAAAAAAGATGATGGCAGACTAGGGGGAAGATAAATGGATGAAAAATTAAAACTTATGATTTTAACCCCAGAGAGAAAAATATTTAATGGAGAAGTTAAGGAACTTTCTACAGAAAGTGAAATAGGACGATTTGAAATTTTACCTAATCACTTAGATATGACTACTTCTTTAGTACCGACAGTAACATATTTTACTACTATAGATGGAAGAAAATTAAAACTTTTTACATCTACAGGAGTTTTAAAAATTTCAAATAATAAATTAAATTTGCTTTGTGAAACTGCAGAATGGCCAGAAGAAATTGACATAAACAGGGCAGAAGAAGCTAAGAAAAAAGCAGAAACAATTTTAAGAAAAAATCAATTTAGAGATTATAAAAAAGAAGAACTAAGGTTAAAAAGAGCTTTAGCAAGAATAAAAGCTGCAGATTAGTGTATGCCCAAGTGAATATTTATTATCGCTTGGGTTATTTTTTTAAGTTGAATAATATGAATTAAAGTTATATAATATATAGTATATTGAAATAAAACGATAATATGTTTTAAGTAATAAATAATATATTTTAAATAATATATAAAATTTGAGTAAATTTACTCAAATTTTTAATATTTTATAGGCATGCTTCGTAATGAAGGGGGGAATAGCTTTTTAGCTAAAAATATGGACAAAGTTTTATATATGGGATTAGATGTAGGTTCTACTACAGTAAAATTAGTAATTTTAGATAGTTTTAATAATATAATTTATAGTAAATATGAAAGACATTATTCAGACATAAAAAAGACAATAATAAATATAATAAATGAAGCTTACAATAAATATAAAAATGAAAATATAAAAATAGCAATAACAGGTTCAGGTGGTTTTTCTATTTCTAAATGGCTTAATGTACCTTTTATACAAGAGGTTATTGCATCTACTAACACTATTGAAAAATTTATTCCTCAGACTGATGTGGCTATAGAACTTGGAGGAGAAGATGCAAAAATCACTTATTTTGATGGAGGATTAGAACAAAGAATGAATGGTACCTGTGCAGGAGGGACAGGAGCATTTATAGATCAAATGGCTTCACTGCTTAAAACTGATGCTGCAGGGCTTAACGAACTTTCTAAAAAACATAAGATTATATATCCTATAGCATCAAGATGTGGTGTATTTGCAAAAACAGATATACAACCCCTTTTAAACGAAGGAGCAGCAAAAGAAGATATTGCAGCTTCTGTATTTCAAGCTGTTGTTAATCAAACAATAAGTGGACTTGCTTGTGGTAAGCCTATTAAAGGGAAAGTAGCTTTTTTAGGAGGACCTCTTTATTTTCTTTCAGAACTTAGGAAAAGATTTATAGAAACACTTAATTTATCTCCAGAAGAGAGTATTTTTCCAGAAAACTCTCAACTTTTTGTTGCTATAGGAGCAGCCTTAGCTTCTAAAAATGGAGATACTATTTCATTTAAAGATTTTCTTCAAAGGTTAAATTCTATTTACAATAATACTTCAAATGAAGTAAGAAGACTAAGACCTCTATTTAAAGATGAAGATGAACTTAAAGAATTTAAAGAAAGGCATGAAAAACATAAAGCTTTAAGAAGAGATTTAAATAGTTTTAAAGGTAAATGTTTTTTAGGAATTGATGCTGGTTCTACTACAACAAAAGCTGTACTTATAGATGAAGAAGGAAGTATACTTTATTCTTCTTATGGAAGTAATGAAGGAAGTCCTTTAAATAGCTCTATAAAAATTCTTAAAGATTTATACAAAAATATGCCAAAAGAAGCCAAAATAGTTAATTCAGTTGTAACAGGTTATGGAGAAGCTTTATTAAAAGCTGCTTTAAATATAGATATAGGAGAAATTGAAACTATAGCACATTATAAAGCTGCTGAGTTTTTCTTACCAGGAGTAGACTTTATATTAGATATTGGCGGGCAAGATATGAAATGCCTTAGAATAAAAAATGGTGTTATAGATAGTATATTATTAAATGAGGCTTGTTCTTCAGGCTGTGGTTCTTTTATCGAAACTTTTGCAAATTCTTTAAATATGAGCGTAGATGATTTTGCAAAAGAAGCATTGAAATCTCAAAATCCAGTAGATTTAGGCTCAAGATGTACTGTATTTATGAATTCTAGAGTTAAGCAAGCACAAAAAGAAGGGGCTACTGTTGCAGATATATCTGCTGGACTTTCCTATTCTGTAATTAAAAATGCACTTTTAAAAGTTATTAAGGTTCGTGATTCAAAAGAAATGGGTAAAAAAATAATAGTTCAAGGTGGAACATTTTATAATGATGCTATTTTAAGAAGTTTTGAACTTGTATCAGAAAGAGAAGCAGTAAGACCAGATATTGCAGGGCTTATGGGAGCTTTTGGCGCATCATTAATAGCTAAAGAAAGATATGAAGAAGGCATGGAAAGTACTTTATTATCTGAAGAAAATTTAGATAAATTTTCTTCACAAACCACTATGAGAAGATGTGGATTATGCGGTAATAATTGTCTTTTAACTATAAATAAATTCAATGAAGGAAAAGAATTCATATCGGGAAATAAATGTGAAAGACCACTTGGAATAACTAATAAAAAACAAGATATACCTAATATTTACGATTATAAATATAAAAGACTTTTTAAATATAAGCCTTTAGATATTGAAGAAGCTTCAAGAGGGACAGTAGGAATTCCAAGAGTTTTAAATATATATGAAAATTATCCATTTTGGTTTACTTTTTTCACTGAGTTAAAATTTAGGGTAGAATTATCTCCTAGATCATCAAAAAAAATTTATGAAATGGGAATTGAAACAATACCATCAGAATCGGTATGCTATCCAGCTAAAATAACTCATGGACATATAATGAGTCTTGTAAATAAAGGAATAAAATTTATTTTTTATCCATGTATACCATATGAACAAAAAGAAAAAGAAGATGCGGATAATCATTATAACTGCCCTATAGTAACTTCATATTCAGAAGTTATAAGAACTAATATGGATATATTAAAAGAAAAAGATGTAAAATTTATGAATCCTTTTTTAGCTTTAGATGATAAAGAAAAACTTAAGAAAAGACTTTTTGAAGAATTTAAAACTTTCGGTGTTACAAAGGCTGAAATAGAAAATGCTGTAGAAAAGGCTTTTAAAGAGCAGGAAAATTTCAAATCAGATATAAGAAAAAAAGGAGAAGAAGTACTAGAATATTTAAATAAAACAGGTAAAAAAGGTATTGTTCTTTCAGGAAGACCATATCATATAGATCCTGAAATAAATCATGGAATACCAAATTTAATAACAGAATTTGATATGGCTGTACTTACAGAAGATTCTATTGAACACTTGGGTAAAATAGAAAGACCTCTTAGAGTCGTTGATCAATGGGTATATCATTCAAGACTTTATGGTGCTGCTAGCTTTGTAAAAACTCAAAAGAATATAGAGCTTGTTCAATTAAATTCTTTTGGATGTGGATTAGATGCAGTAACCACAGATATGGTTCAAGAAATTTTAGAGAGTTCTAATAAGATATTTACAGTTTTAAAAATAGATGAAGGTAACAATCTTGGTGCAGTTAGGATACGTATTCGTTCTTTAAAGGCTGCTATGCAAGAAAGAGATAAAATGGGATTTAAACCTTCATTAATAACTAAGCCTTTAAAAAGAGTTATTTTTACTGAAAAAATGAAGGAAACTCATACAATATTAGTACCACAGATGTCTCCTATTCATTTTCAATTTTTAGAAGAAGCTTTTAGAGCGTCAGGCTATAATCTTGTTGTTCTTCCTTCTGTAGATAAAGATGCGGTAGATGAAGGACTTAAATATGTAAACAATGATGCTTGCTATCCTTCTATAATAGTTGTTGGACAGATTATAGAAGCTATAAAATCAGGTAAATATGATATAAATAAACTATCTGTAATGATTTCTCAAACTGGAGGCGGATGCAGGGCTACTAATTATATAGGTTTTATAAGAAAGGCTTTAAAAGATGCTGGATATGAAAATATACCTGTAATATCTTTAAATGCAATGGGTATAGAAAAAAATCCGGGATTTTCTATAACGATTGGACTTTTGAATAAAGCTATGATGGCAGTTGTATTTGGCGATTTACTTATGAGAGTACTTTTAAAAGTAAGACCTTATGAAGAAGTAAAAGGTTCAGCTAATCTTTTGTATGAATTTTGGACAGAAAAATGTAAAGAAGCAGTAAGAAAAGGAGATAGAAAGCTTTTTAAAAAGTATGTAAAAAAAATAGTAGAAGATTTTGATAATATTGAGCTAAAAGATATAATAAAGCCTAAAGTAGGATTAGTTGGAGAAATATTAGTTAAATTCCATCCGACAGCAAACAATAATATAATAGATATTATTGAAAGCGAAGGTGCCGAAGCTGTAATGCCTGATTTAATGGATTTTCTTATGTATTGTGCATATAATGCAAATTTTAAAAAGAGATATTTATCAGGAACAACAAAAGCTCAAATTGCAAGTAATGCCGCTATAGTTGGTATGGAATATTACAGAATAGAAATGAAAAAAGCTTTAAATAAAAGTAAAAGATTTAGTGCTCCTAAAAGTATTAATAAATTAGCTCAAGGAGCTAAAGAAATATTATCTTTAGGGAATCAAACAGGTGAAGGATGGTTTTTAACTGCAGAAATGATAGAGCTTATAGAAAGTGATGTAAAAAATATAGTGTGTATGCAGCCTTTTGCTTGTCTTCCAAATCATGTTACAGGTAAAGGAATGATAAAAGGATTAAAAAATAAATATCCTGATGTAAATATAACAGCTATAGATTATGATCCAGGTGCTAGTGAGGTAAATCAGCTTAACAGAATAAAACTCATGCTTTCTGTAGCATTTAAAAATTTAAACATTGAGACAGGCAATGAAGCATTAAATGAAGCGGCTAGTGATAAAAAAATAGAAATAGAAACTAAAAATGGTTTAGATATAGGATTTTAAAAAAGCTTTCAATAAATTTAAAAGCCATGCATAAAAATTTTTTATGCATGGCTTTTATTTATAAAAATTAATAATTATTATAGTAGTTTTTCGCCGCTCTTTTATATTATATAAATAAAAACTACTTTACATTTTTTATAGCTTTTTCTGCAAAGCTATTATTAACTATTTTATCAAAAGGAGGTCTTTCAGGTAAGATATCTGCTTTATAAGATTGAATGATATCCATAAGCCTGGTCATATTTTCTTCTTTTAAAACTAAGTTTGGTGCATAAGCATCTATGTCTTTATAGTTTTTAACAACTTGTGCAATTAAATCTTCATCTGTCCCAGGGAAAAATGACTTTATAGATTTTGCAATTTCTTTTTCATTGTGATTTTGAACCCAAATCTGACCTTTATAAACAGCTCTAGTAAATTTTTCTATAACTTCAGGATTTTTTTCTATATATGATTTTGTAGAATAATAACAGGTGTATGGAATTATTCCAGCTGAAGCACCAACAGAAGTTACTATATAACCTGTATTATCTTTTCTTAAAAGGCTTGCATTTGGTTCAAACAATGCAGCATAGTCAGCAGTACCTCCCTTAAATGCTCCAGTTACTGCAGAAAATGCAATATTAGTTATCATTTCAACATCTTTTGAAGGATTGATTCCATGGTTTCTTAATACATATTCAAGTGTCATTTGAGGAACCCCACCAGGTCTGCCTCCTAATATAACTTTACCTTTTAAAGATTCCCATTTAAAATCTTTTTCTTCTTTTCTAGACACTAAAAATGAACCGTCCTTTTGTGTAAGCTGTCCAAATACTATAGGATAATCTTCTCTTTTTTGATTATAGATGTATAAAACTTGTTCTGGCCCAGAAAAACCTATATCTACACTGCGGCTTAAAACCTGCTGCATAGTTTTGTCTGCACCTTCGCCTGTTGTAAGGTCAATCTCTAGTCCTTCTTCTTTAAAAAAGCCTTCATTCATAGCAACATAAAAAGGTGCATAGAAAATGGAACGGGTTACTTCATTTAATTTCACCTTTATAACATCACTATTGTTTTTTTTATTACAACCACTAAATAAAGTAATAATTAATGCAAAGGATAATAGCAAAGGAAATAAGGTTAAATACTTTTTCTTCATAAATACCTCCATTAAAAATCTTAGTATACTTTATATTATGAAGTGAGAAGTAATAGTGTTAATAATTGTTTAAAGTTTATGATTTATATAAAAATTTAATAATATTTAATTTCTTAAATAATATTGACAGATATTAAAATAATAGTATAATAATTAATAATTAAAACATAATATATTAATAAAAAGCTTTGATAAAGAGGAGTAAAGGCTTGGAGTATTAAGAGAGGAAAGTTCTAAGGCTGAGAGACTTTCTATACAAATTGCCTTGAAGGTAGCTTTGGAGCTTCTTGCTTGAATTTTAGTAAAGCAAGACGGTTTTCTTAACTGTTAAAAATTTAAGAGCCTATCGACTTGTGTCTGTAGGAAAAAAGGTGGTACCGCGATTATGTCTTCGTCCTTTTATGGATGAAGGCTTTTTTATTTATTAGTTAAAAATTATAATGTACAATATACAATATGAGGAGATGAAGTTATGGAAGAGTTAAAAAATATTGCAACCACATATAATCCAAAAGAATTTGAAGAAAGAATTTATAAAACTTGGGAAGAAAAAGGATACTTTACTCCAAAGGTAGACAAAAATAAAAAACCTTATACTATTATTATGCCTCCTCCAAATATAACAGGTAAGCTTCATTTAGGTCATGCATTAGATAATACACTTCAAGATTTTTTAATAAGGGTTAAAAGGATGCAAGGCTACAGTACACTTTGGCTTCCAGGAGAAGACCATGCTAGTATAGCAACGGAAGTTAAAGTTGAAAATGAGCTTTTAAAACAAGGTTTAAAGAAAAAAGAAATGGGAAGAGAAGCTTTTCTTGATAAAGTTTGGGAATGGACATATGAATATAGAGAAAGAATTAGAATGCAGCTTAAAAAAATGGGAGTTTCAGCGGATTTTACAAGAGAAGCTTTTACAATGGATGAAAATTTAAGTAAAGCTGTTAGAACAGTTTTTGTTAAATTATATAATGAAGGGCTTATATATCAAGGAAATAGAATAACAAATTGGTGCCCAAAATGTAAAACAGCTCTTTCTGATGCGGAAATAGAATACAGTGAACAAAATGGATATTTTTGGCATATAAAATATCCAGTAGTAGGAAGTGATGAGTATTTAGAAATAGCAACAACTCGTCCAGAAACAATGCTTGGAGATACAGCAGTAGCTGTAAATCCTAAAGATAAAAGATATAAACATTTAGTAGGTAAAAAACTAATTTTACCTTTAGTTAATAAAGAAATTCCTATAATAGAAGATGACTATGTAGATTTAGATTTTGGAACAGGTGCAGTTAAAATAACTCCTGCTCATGATCCAAACGATTATCAAGTTGGTAAAAGACATAATTTAGAAGAAATAAATATTATGAATGAAGATGGAACTATAAATGCTTTAGGCGGTAAATATGCAGGCATGGATAGATACGAAGCAAGAAAAGCAATAGTTAAGGATTTAGAAGAGCAAGGATATTTAGTTAAAATAAAAGAACATACTCACAATGTTGGATGCCATGATAGATGTAAAACTACAGTAGAGCCTATGATTTCAAAACAGTGGTATGTAAAAATGGAAACTTTAGCAAAACCAGCAATAGAAGTTGTTAAAGAAAAAAAGATAAAATTTGTTCCAGAAAGATTTGAAAAGATATATTATAATTGGATGGAAAACATTCAAGATTGGTGTATATCAAGACAGCTTTGGTGGGGACATAGAATTCCTGTTTGGTACTGCAAAGATTGCGGGGAGATTAATGTTTCTATAGAAGAGCCAAAAACTTGCTCAAAGTGTAAAAGCAGTAACTTAGAACAGGATAAAGATGTTCTTGATACTTGGTTTAGTTCCGCTCTATGGCCATTTTCAACTTTAGGATGGCCAAATGAAACAGAGGATTTAAAATACTTTTATCCAACAAATACTCTTGTAACAGGTTATGATATTATATTCTTCTGGGTAGCAAGAATGATATTTTCAGGTCTTCATAATATGAACGATATTCCTTTTGAAACTGTACTTATACATGGAATTATAAGAGATGCAGAAGGAAGAAAAATGTCTAAGTCTTTAGGCAATGGTGTAGATCCATTAGATGTAATAGAAAAATATGGAGCAGATGCTTTAAGATTTATGCTTATAACTGGGAATGCTCCAGGAAATGACATAAGATATCAAGAAGAAAAGGTTGAAGCAGCTAGAAATTTTGCAAATAAGATTTGGAATGCATCTAGATTTGTTATAATGAATTTAGATAAAAATATTATGGAAAAATATAAAGATGATAAAGATTATACTATAGCTGATAGATGGATATTATCAAGATTAAATACTGTTTCTAAAGATATAACTGATAATATAGAAAAATTCGAACTTGGAATAGCATCACAAAAGATATATGATTTTATTTGGTCAGAGTTTTGCGACTGGTATATAGAATTAGTCAAACCTATACTTTATGGGAATAATGAAAGAGCAAAGGGTATAACTTTTAATGTGCTTTATAAAGTTTTAACTACAAGTTTGCAGCTTCTTCATCCTATAATGCCATTTATAACAGAAGAAATATATACACATTTAGACGCTGAATATGAATCAATTACAATATCAAAATGGCCTGAATATGATGAAAATTTAAATGATAAAGAAGCAGAAGAAAATATGGATTATATTATAGATGCTATTAAAAGCATAAGGAATGTAAGAGCAGAGATGAATGTTCCACCATCAAGAAAAGCAAAAATTTTAGCTTTAGTTTCAAAAGAAGCTGAAAAAGCTTTTATATCTGGTACAATTTATTTTGAAAAACTCGCATTTGCATCAGAGATTAATATGTTACAATCTAAAGAAGAAATTCCTCAAAATGCTGTTTCAGTAGTTACAAGAGGAGCCGAAATATATATTCCTCTTTTAGATTTAGTAGATAGAGAAAAAGAACTTGAAAGACTTAATAAGGAAAAAACAAAGCTTTTATCTGAAATAGATAGAGTAGAGAAAAAACTTTCAAATGAAAAATTTGTAAATAAAGCTCCAAAGGCTGTTGTAGATGAAGAAAGAGCTAAAGGTGAAAAATATAAAGAAATGCTTAATGCAGTTATTCAAAGAATTAAAAATTTAAATTAAAAATAGCAGAGGATTTTCCTCTGCTGATTAATTTATATAAATAAAATAGAAACTGGTGATAAAATGAATTATATTGAATCTATGAGTTATATAAAAAATACTGCAAAATTGGGGAGTAATTATGGATTAGAAAGAACAGAAAAGATTTTAGAAATTTTAGGGAATCCTCATAAAAAATTAAAATGTATACATATAGCAGGAACTAATGGTAAGGGTTCTACAACTGTTATGATAAGTGAAATTTTAAAAGAAGCAGGATATAAAGTTGGTATGTATATTTCTCCGTATTTAGAAGAATTTGAAGAAAGAATTCAAATAAATAGTGAGAATATATCCAAAGAAGATTTAGCTAAAGTAGTAACTGAAGTAGCTAAAGCTGTAGATAAGGTAATTAGCTTAGGATATGAACATCCTACAGAGTTTGAAATAATAAGTTGTGCTATGTTTAAATATTTTTATGATAAAAATGTAGATTATGCTGTTATTGAAGTAGGTCTTGGAGGAAGATTAGATTCTACTAATGTTATAATACCTATATTAAGTATTATAACTTCTATAAGTTATGATCATATGAAAATACTTGGAGATACTTTAGGGAAAATTGCCTATGAAAAGGCTGGAATAATAAAAAATGAAGTACCTTTGGTTTTATATCCTCAAGAAGAAGAAAGCTATAATGTAATAAAAAATATATGCACTGAAAAAAATTCTAAACTTATAGATGTTAAAAGAAATACTGCGGAATTAAAATATATAGATTTTAATAATTTTAAACAAAATATTATTATTAAAACTAATGAAAATTATTATGAAGTAGAATTTAACCTTTTAGGAAAACATCAAATGTTAAATTGTTCTGTTGTAATACATGCAGTAGAAGAACTTATAAGGCAAGGTATAAATATAGAAAAACAACATATTTTAAAAGCTTTAAAAAATGTAAAATGGCCTGGAAGATTAGAGGTTATGAAAAAGGATCCATTGGTAGTTATAGATGGAGCACATAATGTAGATGGTATAAAAAATTTAAAAGAAAGCATTGATGTTTATTTTAAATATAATAATATAATTCTTATTTTAGGTATATTAGCTGATAAACAAGTTGGAAATATGATAAATATAATAGCTCCTAAAGCAGCTAAAATTATAGTTACAGCTCCTCATTCTGAAAGAGCAGAAACTTCTAAAAAACTTGCTTATAATATAAAGAAAATTAATCCTAATGTAGAAATTGAAGATGATTATGAAAAAGCTTATAAATTAGGATTATCTTATTGTCAAAAAGATGATTTACTCCTTATATGTGGATCTCTTTATATGATAGGAGATATGAGGAAAATAATAAAAAATGCTTATTAATTATTAACAGTTTGCCCTTAGTTACATATTATATATTAGTGTAACGGGGGTGATTAGATTGAGCTGCTTATACGTATGCAATACTTCTTCTGACTATATTTCAAAGGTTAACTTAATTCAATTTAAAGAGGAACAGAAAATAGAACTAAGCAGGCATGAAGCTTATAAAGCCGGTCCCCATGATATATGTATTTATAAAGATAAGTTATTAGTAGCTAACAGTTATAGTAATAGTTTATCTATTGTAGATATAAATATGAATAAAGAAATTGAAAATTTTTTTATTGGCATGCATTGTAATGGAGTAGATGTTTTTGAAGATAATGCTTATATTATCTGTGGTGAATTAAATAGTATTATAGTATTTAATTTAAGCCAAAATAAAATAATTGAAGAAATACCCTGTGGTAATTTTCCACATAGTATATCTATTAATAAAAATAAAAAGATAATAGCAGTATCTAACATGAATAGTGATAGTATAACACTAATTGACTGTAGTGATAACTTTAATATTAAAAATATAAAAGTTTTAAGTTATCCAGTAAAAGCAATTTTTACACCAAAAGAAGATAAGCTTTTAGTATGTGAAAGTTTTATGGGAATTAATAAAAATGGAAGTTTATGCATGATAGATTTAAAAAATTTAGAAACTGTATGGAGATTAAAAGTAGGAACTTATCCTGTAGATATTTATTGTGAAAATAATATTTGCTATATATCTAATTTTGGAGATGGTACTATAAGTATAATAGATATGGATAATGTAAAAGAAATAAAAAAAATAAAAATAGGTGGGATGCCAAGAGGTATAATTAAAAATGAAGAAAATATTTATGTGGGTGATAACTATAATAATTTTTTAATAGAGCTTAATTTAAAAAAAGAAACTAAAAAAATCATACCTATAGGGGGAGAACCTACAGGTATGCTAATTATTTAATCTATAAGCAAACTAATTATTTTACTATATAATTCTGATGAATTTTGCTTCCATCTGCTGCAAAGTTCTCTTGCTTGTTTAATTGAAGGAACATTTAATTTTAAGTCCATTAAAATTGAATTGTTTTCAGTTGCTTTTAAATTTACTATATAATTATTATTATTTTCAATTGTATAATCAGCAAAAATAGTAATTTCTTTTTTAATTTTTTCTAAATGTAGTTTTAAATAGTTATCTATTATTTCTATTTTATCTTTAGGAAGTCTTTGCTTAAACATAGAAAGAACTTTTGAACCTTTTGCTGTTATAATTAATTTATGTTTAGATTCTTCTTTTGTATATTCTAAAAATCCAGAAGAAACTAATTCAGATATGTATTGATGAAGAGTAAAATAATTTATGAAATTATTTTCAAGTACTATTTGTGTTATCTGTATATTAGAAATTGGAAGATTGATTTTATCAAATATATAAAGAAGAAGTAATTTATTTTCTGCTAATTCAGAAGTATCTCCAAACACAGTTATTCCCCCTTGTATTAATGTATATTATAATGCTAACATTCTTAAAAATATTATAAAAATATTATATCACAAAAAGCATCGAAATAAATCGGTGCTTTAATTTCATGTTTATAGTTTTTCTTTTAAAAAAATACTTATACTGTATTATTAAAGGCTCAAAGACCTATATTATCCAAAGTAAAATGAGAAATTTAACTCAAAATAAAAAATAATATGATAGTAAAGTATATATAAAGACATATGTTATCCAAAGTAAAACATATGAATATAAAATTTTTTTAAGAATAATATTATATAGAAATAATAAATATGAGGGAGATATATGACAATATTACATGAAAAAAGGAAAATAGCTAAAAAAATATTTATAGCATTAATTTTATTATTTATAAGTTCTATAACTTCAATAATAGTTAATTATAAAAATATAGGAGTATTTAAATTAATGCATAAAAAACTCCCTATATACAGTGTAGATGTAAAAGAAAAAAAGATAGCATTAACTTTTGATGTAAGTTTAGGAGAAGATAATACAGAACAAATATTAGATATATTAGATAAATATGATGTTAAAGCTACATTTTTTCTTGTAGGAAGATGGATTGAGGATAACAAAGACCTTGCTAAAGAAATATCTAATAGAGGGCATGAAATTGGCAATCATAGTGACAAGCATCCAGATATGACAAAAATACCAAAAGAAAAAATATTGCAGGATATTAAAAACTGTGAAGATAAAATTATATCTATAACAGGTCAGGAGACAAAGCTTTTTAGAGCTCCTTCAGGAGCTTACAATGATACTTTAATAGAAACTATAGAAGAGGCTGGCTTTTATTGTATTCAGTGGGATGTTGACAGCATTGATTGGAAGGAACAAGGAGAAGATATAGAATATAATAGAGTAATTTCAAAAACAAAACCAGGTTCAATAATTTTATATCATAATACTGCTAAATATACACCTAAAAATCTTCCTAAAGTACTAGAAAAATTAAAAAATGATGGATATACTTTTGTAAAAGTTTCTGATTTAATTTATAAAGATAATTTTTATATAGATTCTACAGGAAGACAAATATCTAAATAAAATGTATTTGTATTGAAGATTATAATAAATATGTAATATAATGAGAACATATATTCATAAATGTATAAAATACAGCCTCCTGCTTAAAATAATTTAAAATAAGTTTTTGCAGGAGGGATTATATGAAAAACTTAACAATAATATCTGGGATAGAAGAAGAGAAATTAAAAACATATATATTAGAGGCTTTAGATATTTTAGAAATTCATTATAAATTTTTATTTTTAGATGAGTTAACTGAATATTCTAAGTTAGACTATATAATTTTAAATAGTAATAAAAAATTAAAATTTTCAAATTTAAAATGTAATTATTGTTTTATTAATATGGATAATAATTATAAAGAAAATTTGAATATATATGGGAATATAATAACATATGGATTTGGGAATAAAAATACAGTAACTCTTTCCAGTGTTGAAGATAATAATTTAGGTTTTGTATATTGCCTCCAGAGATATTTAGATTTAAAAGAAGATTACATACTTGAACCTCAAGAAATACCTATTCATTTTCAATATATTAATGATATACATTTATATTCATTGATGGTATCAGTAACAATAGCATTGATTGAAGGATTAAAAGCAGAAGATATAGAAAAAAAATTATTTAAAAAAGTTTTATTTTTAAGTTAAAAATTGTTATATTTTATTTTTTATTTGAATATTTATATGTTGTGTGAGTAATTAAAACTAAGGGAAAGAGGGGTTAAGATGGACAATTTAATGTTAAACAATAAGATATATTTGGAGGGGAAAATAGTATCGGATCTTCAATTTAGCCATGAAATGTATGGAGAAGGATTTTATACATTTAATATTGAAGTACCAAGATTAAGTGAAGCAAAGGATTTATTAAATGTTACAGTTTCGGAAAGATTAATAGTAGGAATGGATCTTAAAGAAGGAAGTGAAGTAATAGTAGAAGGGCAGCTTAGATCTTATAATAAATTTATAGATGGGGCTAACAGACTTATACTTTCAGTATTTGCAAGAAATATTGAATTCTGCATTGAAAAAAGTAAAAATCCAAATCAAATATTTCTTGATGGATATATATGTAAGCAGCCAATTTATAGGACTACTCCTTTTGGAAGAGAAATAGCAGACATGCTTTTAGCAGTTAATCGTTCTTATAATAAATCAGATTATATTCCAACCATAGCTTGGGGAAGAAATTCAAGATTTTGCCAAAACCTTCAAGTAGGAGATAATATTAGAATATGGGGAAGACTTCAAAGCAGAGAATATGAAAAGAAAATATCAGAGAATGAAACAATTAAAAAAGTAGCTTATGAAGTATCTATATCTAAAATGGAAAAAGTAAATAAAGATTTAAGTGTAATAAAAAGTGACGACGAAGAAAATGAAAATGTTTTTGAGGAGAATAAATAATAAAAATAAATAATAAAAAATAAAAGAAAAATAAGGGAAAAATTCCCTTATTTTCTTAAATCATCAAGTATTTTTGTCTTTTCTTTTGTTCTTTCATCTACTGTTTTTATAATTTTTGCAGGTGTTCCAGCAACAACAACACCTTCTGGTACATCTTCTGTTACAACAGAGCCTGCAGCTACAATGGCACCATTTCCAACTTTAACTCCTTCAAGAATGACAGCATTTGCACCAATTAAAACATCGTCTCCTATTTCACAAGGACTTTTACTAGGAGGTTCAAGAACACCAGCGACAACGGCGCCAGCACCTACATGTACTCTTCTGCCAATTTTTGCTCTGGCACCTATAACAGCATTCATATCTACCATAGCGCTTTCTCCAATTTCTGCGCCTATATTTATTACAGCTCCCATCATAATTACAGCATTCTTTCCTATTATAACTTTATCTCTTATAATAGCACCTGGTTCAATTCTAGCATCTACATTTAGAATATTCATAAGTGGAATTGCTGAATTACGTCTATCATTTTCTAATTTAAATTTTTCTATTTTATTTTTATTTTGGTTTATGAATTCTAAAATTTCATTACCTTCACCAAAAAGTACATAAAAATTATTGGAGCCATATACATCTATATTTCCGAAATCACATTCATCTAAATTTCCTGATATATATGCTTTAACAGGGGTTGTTTTTTTTGATTCTTTTATAAATCTTGCTATTTCATAAGGGTCTGTTAAATTATATTCCATATTAATAAACCTCCTTTTTTAAGTTATTAAACTTTTACTATATGGCAATATACAATAAATTATAATAAAAAATAAAGAATAATGAAAGGGGTAAATTAGCATAAAAAGAAAATCTTTTAAAAAATAGCAAAAAAGAATATAATTATAAGTATAAATCAAATACAAAGGAGGTAGTTTAGTGGATATTTCTACATATAACGAATATGCAATTTCAAAAAGAGTAAAAAATATAGAAATTTCTGGTATAAGAAAATTTTACAATAAAGTTATTCAAGTACCTGAGGCTTTATCTTTAACATTAGGACAGCCTGATTTTAATGTCCCAGGAAATATAAAAAAAGCAATGATAAATGCTATAAATGAAAACAAAACAGAATATACATTAAATTCAGGGTTAACGGAGCTTAGAGAAGAAATATCTAAATTCTTAAGTAAATTTAATATAGATTATAATAAAGATGAGATATGTATAACTGTAGGAGGCAGTGAAGCTATACTTTCCACATTTACTGCTATATTAAATGAAGGAGATAAGGTTCTTATACCAAGTCCAGCTTATCCAGCTTACGAAAGCTGCAGTAAATTAGCAGGTGGAAAAGTAATAAATTATAGTCTTAATGGAGATTTTTCTATAAATGTAGATGAAATTAAAAAACTTATTGAAACTGAAGATCCAAAGATATTAATACTTTCATATCCATCTAATCCTACAGGGGCAAGTTTATCTAAAGAAGATAGAAATAAATTAAGTAATTTATTAAAAGATAGTAATATAATCATAGTTACAGATGAAATATATAGCTCTTTATGTTTTGAAGAAGAATATTATTCTATAGCTCAGTGCAAGGAATTAAAAGATAGAATTATTTTAATAAGTGGTTTTTCTAAAATGTTTTCTATGACTGGGCTTAGGGTAGGATATGTTTGTGCACCAAAATTTTTTATGGATGAAATAATGAAAGTACATCAATATAATGTTTCTTGTGCACCATCAATAGCCCAGTATGGTGCTTATGAAGGCCTTAAAAATTGCCTTAAAGATGTAGAAGATATGAAAAAAGAATTTATAAAAAGAAGAGATTATGTATATAAAAGACTTATAAAAATGGGATTAGAAACAGTAATGCCTACTGGAGCTTTTTATATATTTCCTTCTATAAAAAAATATGGATTAAGCAGCGAAGAGTTTTGTGAAAGACTTCTTAAAGAAGCACATTTAGCTCTTGTTCCAGGTTCAGCTTTTGGTCCTTTAGGAGAAGGACATGTAAGGATATCTTATTCTTACAGCTTTGATATTTTAAAAGAAGGTATGGATAGACTTGAAAAATGGATAAATAAAAATTTTACATAATTAAATAAAAATAATCCATTGCATTATTTTTATGATGCAATGGATTATTTTTTAAGCATACTGTAAATTTTAATTATTTTCTATAATATCGTCCATAGAGTAAAGTCCTTTTTCTTTGCCATACATAAATTCGCAGGCTTTTAATGCCCCTATAGCGAATACTTCACGAGATAAAGCTGTGTGTTTTATTTCTATTATTTCTCCTTGGCCTGCAAACATAACTTCATGTTCCCCTACAATACTTCCACCTCTTACTGCATGTATTCCAATATCTTTATGATTTCTTTTGCTATTTCCTTCTCTTCCATATACATAATTTGTTTCTTCAGATATAGAAGACTTTATAGTATCTGCAAGAAGAAGAGCAGTACCACTTGGAGCATCTACCTTTTGATTATGATGCTTTTCTATTATTTCAATATCAAAATTATTATAAAGAAGGTTAGTTATTTTTTTTAATATATTATTAACTACATTAATTCCTAAAGACATATTAGCAGAACGGAATATAGGAATTAATTTGCTATATTCATCTATTTTTGATAATTGCTCAGCACTATAACCTGTAGTACAAAGAACAAGAGGTATATTTTTATCTTTTGAATAAGTTAGTAGGGATTCTAAAGAATCAGGTCTTGAAAAATCAAGAATTACATCTATTTTTTCTTTGCACTCAAAAATATTTTCATAAACAGGATAATTCATATTTGTTTTAAATCTATCTACTCCTGCACATATTTTTATATTAGGGAAATTAGTACAAGACTGGGTAACTATTTTACCCATTTTCCCACAACAGCCATTTAATAAAATATTTATCATTTAATCACTCCAATGCTTATTTATAAGCTTTTTATTTAAAACTAACTTATACATATATTTAATATAAATTTTTTATTATTTGTAGTACATGTATAAGTAATAATTTAAAATATTTTTATTGGGATAATTTTAATCCATAAGATACAAGTTCTTTCTTTAAAATTTCTAAATTAGCAGGAGACATTTCACAAAGAGGAAGTCTTAAATTTCCTACATTCATTCCCATAAGGTTCATGGCAGTTTTTATTGGTATAGGATTTGTTTCTATAAATACAGCATCACTTAAAGCTAAAGTATTAAGCTGTATTTTTAATGCATCTTCATATTTTCCTTCAAAGAAAAGTTTGCACATATCATGAATATCTTTAGGTATAATATTAGCAAGTACTGAAATTACCCCTAATCCTCCTAAGGACATAATAGGAATTACTTGATCATCATTTCCAGAATATATATCTATTCTATCACCACAAAGAGCTTTAATTTTAGCAACTTGGCTTATATTTCCGCTAGCTTCTTTTATAGCTTTAATATTTTCAAATTCACAAAGAGCTTTAAGTGTTTTAGGTTCAAGATTCATGCCTGTTCTTGATGGAACATTATATAATATAATAGGAAGATTTACACTTTCAGATATAGCTTTAAAATGCTCAATAAGTCCTTTTTGAGTAGTTTTGTTATAATAAGGAGTTATTACTAAAAGTCCGTCTACACCAACACTTTCAGCAAATTTACTCATGGAAACAGAAGCTTTTGTATTATTTGTACCAGTTCCTGCTATTACAGGTATTCTCTTTTTTATTACATCTACAGTAAATTTAATTGTTTCTTTTTTTTCAGCTTCAGTCATTGTTGAAGCTTCACCGGTAGTACCACATACAATAATAGCGTCAGTGCCGTTTTCTACATGCCAATTTAAGAGTTCTTCTAATTTTTTAAAATCAACTCCAGATTCATTAAAAGGTGTAACTATAGCTACGCCACTGCCTTTAAAAATACTCATATAATTAGCCTCCTTCTTAATTATTTATAAAAAATCACAGTTGATTATGATTTTTTCCTTTCATTTATTATATATTCTGCAATCTGAATTGCGTTTAGTGCAGCACCTTTCCTTATGTTATCTGCAACAACCCATAAATTCAAACCATTATCCACACTAAAATCTCTCCTTATTCTTCCCACATAAACTTCATCATGTCCTTCTGCCTCTAATGGCATAGGATAAACTAAATTATTAACATCATCTTTTAAAACAATACCTTTAGAGTTTTTATAAAGATTAAATATATCTTCTATGTTAAATTCATTTTTTAATTCTACATTAATACTTTCACTATGGCCGTAATAAACAGGAACTCTTACAGTAGTAGCAGTTATTTTTAAACTGTCATCGTGCATAATTTTTATAGTTTCATTTATCATTTTAAGTTCCTCTTTAGTATATCCATTTTCTGTAAAAGTATCTATATGAGGAATAACATTATTAGCTATTGGATAAGGGAATTTTTTTGGTGCTTTACCATTAATTCCTTCTTTTAAATCATTATATCCTCCCATACCTGCACCGGATACTGCTTGATAAGTAGAATAAATAATTCTTTTTATTCCATATTTATCATATAAAGGTTTTAAAGCTACTACAGCTTGTATTGTTGAGCAATTAGGATTTGCTATTATACCTTTATTTAATTTAATATCTTCAGGATTAACCTCTGGAACTACTAAAGGAACGTCTTTATTCATTCTCCAAGCACTACTATTATCTATTACAATGGCGTTATATTTAGCAAATATAGGTGCATATTCAAGACTTACATCTCCTCCAGCAGAGAAAAGAGCAAAATCAATAGATTTATTTTTTATATTATCTTCTTTTAGTTCCTCTACTATTATATTTTCATCTTTAAATGAAATAGAAGTACCAGCAGAACGTTTTGAAGCAAAAAGATATAAATTGTCTATTGGAAAATCCCTTTCTTCTAATATTTCTATAAATTTTCTTCCAACCATACCTGTGCAACCAACAATTGCTACATTAAATTTCATGTTTTATACCTCCTAAAAACTATAAAATATATATAATAAGTATATTATATAATCTATATGTAAAAAAATATATACTTTTGTATGTTAAATTGTAAAATTGTAATTAAAATAAAATTTTAGTAGAATTATTATTTATTTTTTATTATAATAAAAGTATTATTTCCTTTCTATTATTATTATGATATTAGAAAAATTTTTTAAAGTGCTATAATTTTTAAATTATTTTATATATTTTTACTTTTAGTTTATAATAAATAAGATGAATTAGATATATAAAATATAAACAAAAATATATTTTATTTTTTAGAGCAAGAAAGATTATTATAAATATTATTATTTTGTTAGATGTTAACATTAAATTTTAAATAATGATATCTATGAATAAATTTAAATTTTTATTATTCAATTGATGCTTAGATAAGAAAATTTTAATTCAATTATTAGAAAATTTCAAACAGATTTTTATAACTTTGCTGTAATAAAACCATGAAAATTCAAATGTTGACAACATATAAAATGTATGGTAGTATGTAAAAATGAAAAAATAAGACATAAAAATTTATGAATTTTCATAGCTTAAACATTTATATTTTAATAATTTCATAATTATTAAAATTATCATGAATAGTTAATATGATAATTAGAAATACTTATTATATGAAATAATATGATAAGTAGAAATACATATCATATATAAATATATATATAAATTAAAAGGGGGAAATAAAATGAAAAGCAAAAAAATGTTAGCCGCAGTTATGGCTGCTACAGTTCTTACTGCATCTTTGTTTGCAGGTTGTGGTAGTAAAACACCTCAAGCAGGAACTGATAATCAAGCTGCATCAGGAGAAATGGATAAGGAGCAGTATTTAAATTTAACTTTAAAGGCAGAACCTAAAACAATGGATTTGTCAAAAGCAACAGATCTTTATTCATCTCAAATACTTATTGAAATAACAGAAGGTTTAACAAGGCTTGAAAAAGACAAAGATGGTAAGGAAATCATTGCACCAGCTGGAGCAAAAGAATGGAAAACATCTGAAGATGGCTTAAAATGGACATTTACTCTTAGAGATTATGAATGGTATGATGGTAAAAAGGTTACAGCAAATGATTATGTTTACAGCATTTTAAGAACACTTGATCCTAATACAGCAGCACAGTATGCATACTTTTTATTCCCAATTAAAGGGGCAGAGGAATATAATTCAGGAAAAGGTAAGAAAGAAGATGTTGGAGTAAAAGCAATAGATGATAATACTCTTGAATTTACATTAAAACAGCCAGTACCATATTTCTTACAATTAACTTCATTTAAAACATTTTTACCTCAAAGACAGGATATAGTTGAAAAATATGGAGATAAATATGGTACAGAAGCAGAAACTCTTCCTGTAAACGGACCATTTAAAATTGCAAGTTGGACACATCAAAGTGATGTAGTTCTTGAAAAAAATGAAAAATACTGGGATAAAGACAATGTTAAATTAGATAAAGTTAATTTTAAAATTATAAAAGATGAAACAGCAAGAATGAATGAACTTGAAAATGGTTCTATAGATGCTGTAGGAGTTAGAAAACCAGAGTATGTAGATCAATTTAATAAAGCAGGTAAATATACTAATTTAACAGGATATGATGGATCTGTAGTTTATCAGACTTATAATACAATACCAAAAATTGATGGTCAGGTAAACCCATTTAATAGTCCTAAGGTAAGACTTGCTTTCTCATTAGCATTAAATAGAGAAGATATAGTAAAAACAATTTACAAAGGACTTGGTTCACCAGCACTAGGATGGGTACCATTTGAAATTCTTATAGGAGATCAAGAATATAGAAAAGCTGCAGGGGTTGAACCATTAAAAGCTGCTTATGATAAATATAAAGACCCTAAAGCTTTACTTGTAGAAGGACTAAAGGAATTAGGACTTCCTGAAGATCCATCTAAAATAACTATAAAGATGATTAACTCTGGAACAGATGCTGAAACAAAAGAAATTGCTGAATATTATCAACAGGCATATCAAAATGCTCTAGGAGTTAAAATAGAACCAGAATATATGGAATGGAACCAATTTATGAAAAGACTTGACAGTGGTGAATATCAGCTTGCAGGTTTAGCTTGGGGTGCTGACTATAATGATCCAATGACATTTATGGATATGTGGCTTAGCAACGCTGGACAGATGAATAATGGTTGGAAGAATGCTAAATATGATGAACTTATAAACAAAACTAGAACTGCTAAAGATGATGCTGAAAGAACAGAATTATTTAAACAAGCAGAACAACTTCTTTTAGTTGATGAAGCTGTAGCTTCTCCTGTAAATTACAGAAAATACAACATATTTGAAGCTAATTATGTAAAAAATCTTATGCTTGTAAATTTTGGTCAATTATATGAAGTTAAGTATGCTTATACTCAAGGCAGAGGAAAATAAAAAATATTGTATTAAAGTTGCTGTGGGATATAATCCTGCGGCAACAAATTTTATTTTGTGGAGGGATGAATATGCTAAAGTTCATAGCAAAGCGTATAGGATATATGTTTGTAACATTATTTATAATAATAACAATAACCTTTATGCTTATGCATATAATGCCTGGAGATCCTCTGACAACTGGACAAAAAAAACTTCCAGAACAGGCTAGAATAAACTTTAGAGCTAAATATGGTTTAGATAAATCAGTTCCAGAACAATATTTAACTTATATTAAAAATGTTGCAAAAGGTGATTTAGGAGAATCTATGGTATATGCAGGAAGAAACGTTAGCGATGTTATAAAAGAACATGCTCCTAAGTCAGCAAGAATAGGTATTCAATCTATAGTATTAGGATTTTTGTTAGGGTGTATTTTAGGAATTATAGCTGCTTTCAATAGAGGAAGATGGCCTGATTATTTAGTTATTTTTATTGCACTTCTTGGAGTTTCTATACCAAGCTTTGTAGTTGCGGCTCTTCTTCAATACACATTTACTGTTAAATTTAAATTACTTCCTACAACAGGATATGGTTCTTTTAAATATACAATACTGCCTTCTATTGCTATGAGTTTTAGTTCAATTGCTACTTATGCTAGATATATGAGAGCTAATGCTTTAGATGTAATAGGACAGGATTATATATTAACAGCAAAAGCTAAAGGCGTATCAAAAATTTCATTAACATGGAAACATATTATAAGAAATGCTATTTTGCCAGCTATAACATTATTAGGACCTCAAATAGCTGGAGTATTAACTGGGTCTTTTGTAATAGAAACAATATTTTCTATACCAGGATTAGGCTCCTACTTTGTAAACAGTGTAACGGATAGAGATTTTACTATGATAATGGGACAAACCATTTTTGTTGCAGCACTTTATATATTCTCATTAGTTATTGTTGATATTGTATACGGACTAATAGATCCAAGAATAAGAATATCAGGTGAAAAGAAATAGGAGGAGCGAATTATGTCAGAATTAAGTAAAGAAAAATTTCAAATTATTGGTTGCGAAAATTCTAATGCTGACGAAATTCTAAGACCAAATATAACTTACTGGCAAGACGCTTGGAGAAGACTTAAGCAAAATAAAGTTGCCATAGCTTCATTAATTATACTGGTTTTAATAATATTTATTACCATTTTTGGACCTATGATTACTAAATTTTCATTTGAAGCTATGGATACCTCTAACATTAATCAAAGCCCTAATAAAGTACATTGGTTTGGTACAGATATGTTAGGACGTGATCTTTTTGCAAGAGTAACAAAAGGTGGAAGAATATCTATAATTATAGCTTTTTTTGGAGCTATAATTGATACTTTTGTTGGAGTTATATATGGTGGTATATCAGGTTATTTCGGTGGTATTGTTGATGATATAATGATGAGAATTGTTGAAATATTAAGTAGTATTCCTTACTTAATAGTAGTTATTCTTATTTCAATACTTTTTTCAGAACTTCAGATTAAAGGAGCCATTCTTCCACTTATAATAGCAATGACTATTACTGGATGGGTAGGTATGGCAAGATTAGTTAGAGGACAAATTCTTCAAATAAAAGAACAAGAATATGTATTGGCAGCACAAGCCCTTGGTGCCAATTCAAATAGAATTATTTTAAAGCATTTAATTCCAAACACAATTGGAGTTATGATTGTAGCTATAACTTTTGATATACCATCTTTTATATTTGGTGAAGCTTTTTTAAGCTATATAGGCTTAGGAGTAAAATCTCCAAATACAAGTTGGGGTGCTTTAGCTCAATCAGGACAACAAAATATGAAGTTTTATCCTTATCAGTTATTTTTCCCGGCACTATTTATCAGTTTAACTATGCTTTCATTTAACTTGTTAGGCGATGGATTAAGAGATGCATTAGATCCAAAATTACGTCAATAGGGGGGAAATAGCAATGGAAAAAATATTAGAAGTTAAAAATTTGAAAGTTTCATATCATACTTACGCTGGTGAAGTTCAATCTGTAAGAGGTGTAGATTTTTACTTAAATAAAGGAGAGACTTTAGCAGTAGTAGGTGAGTCTGGTTGTGGTAAATCAGTTACAGCTAAATCTATAATGAGGCTTATACAAACCCCTCCAGGAGAAATAAAAAAAGGTTCGGAAATAATATTTAATGGCAAAAACTTGGTGGATTTACCTGAAAAAGAATTAAGAAATATAAGAGGCGCAGAGATAAGTATGATTTTTCAAGATCCTATGACATCTCTAAATCCAACAATGACAGTTGGCAAGCAAATAGCAGAAAGTTTAATAATTCATAGAGGTATGAATAAACATGAAGCTATGGGTGAAGCAATTAAAATGCTTAAACTTGTTAATATACCTAATGCAGAAAAAAGGGCAAAACAATATCCTCACGAATTTTCGGGCGGTATGAGACAAAGAGCTATGATTGCTATAGCACTTGCATGCAATCCTAAAATACTTATAGCTGATGAACCAACAACAGCACTTGATGTAACAATTCAAGCTCAAATAATGGAACTTATTGCAGATCTTCAGGCTAAACTTGGAACTGCAGTTATACTTATAACTCATGACCTTGGAGTAGTTGCTGATGTTGCACATAGAATTCAAGTTATGTATGCAGGTCAAATAATAGAAAGAGGAACTACAGATGAAATATTCTATAAACCTCAGCATCCGTATACTTGGGCATTACTTCAATCAGTGCCAAGGTTAGACACTGGACATAAAAAAGAGTTATATTCCATTAAAGGAACTCCTCCGGATTTAATAAAGCCACCAGTAGGATGCCCTTTTGCATCAAGATGCGAATATGCAATGCCTATATGTAGAGAAGCTATGCCAGAAGTTACAAAACTTTCTGATAGCCATGAAGTTTCTTGCTGGCTAAAACATTCATTAGCACCAAAAGTAGAAATGCCTAAAGAATTAGGAGGTGCAAAATAATGGCAGAACAAAATCTAATTGAGGTTAAAAATTTAAAAAAATACTTTAAAGTTGGTAAAGATGCTGTATTAAAAGCAGTAGATGATGTAAGTTTTAATATAAAAAAAGGTGAAACATTAGGTTTGGTTGGAGAATCAGGTTGTGGTAAAACAACTTGCGGCAGAACTGTAATGGGATTATATGAAGCAACTGATGGTAAAGTATTATTTGATGGTGTAGATATTCATAAATTAAATCATAAAGAAAAGAAAAAATTTACAAGAAGGGCACAAATAATATTTCAAGATCCATATGCTTCATTAAATCCGAGAATGACTGTAGGAGATATTATTGGCGAAGGAATTGACATACACAACTTATATACTGGAAAAGAAAGAACTAACAGAATATATAAACTTTTAGAGCTTGTAGGGTTAAATAAAGAGCATGCCTCTAGATTTCCACATGAATTTTCAGGAGGTCAAAGACAAAGAATAGGTATAGCAAGAGCTCTTGCTATAGAACCTGAGTTTATTGTATGCGATGAGCCTATTTCAGCTCTTGATGTATCTATACAAGCACAAATTGTAAATTTGCTTATTAATCTTCAAAAGGAGCTAGGACTTACTTATTTATTTATTGCCCATGATCTTTCTATGGTTAAGCATATATCTGACAGAGTTGGAGTTATGTATTTAGGTACTATGGTAGAACTTGCAGGTAGTAATGTTTTGTATGATAAGCCTTTGCACCCTTATACTCAAGCACTTTTATCAGCTATTCCTATTCCTGATCCTGAAACAGAAAGGAAAAGGCAAAGAATTGTTATTGAAGGAGAAGTGCCAAGTCCAATAAATCCAAAACCAGGATGCAGATTTGCAGCTAGATGTAAGTATGCTAAACCTATTTGTCATGAAAAAAGACCAGAATTTAAGGAAATTGAAAAAGATCACTTTGTAGCTTGTCATCTTTTCTAGATGGGGAATTTCTCCATCTTTTTTTATTGTAAATAATATGTATAGTATACTAAATATATTAGAGTATAAAAAATTTTTTATAGATATAAATATAATGATTATCTAAATATAGTGATTATCTAAATATAGTGATTATCTCACAAAAAATCTTTTTATTAAATATTGATCACTATATATAATAGAAATTTAGAAACAGTATAAATTGTATAGTGGAAATTAATTTACAGCTTATTGTGAGTTAATTATATAATATATTCATTAAAAAATTTCCTTTACACTGTTTGAAATATTCTCAACAAAATATAATTAATTATATAATATATTCATAAAAAATAATAAAATGATTAAAATTTTTATATATGAATAAATATAATCCCCTAAGTTAAAAATAAAAAATATAGTATATAATAGGGGGTATAAAATTTATGGGTAAAACACCACTTAAAAAAGTTATTAAAGCAAAATTAAAGTCTAATAGAGAACTAACTGAAATGGAAAAACTTAGAGAGACAATAAAATATGAAATAGCAGAAGAACTAGGCTTAAGTGATAAAGTAGATAAATATGGATGGAGTTCTTTGACAGCAGAAGAAACTGGACGTATAGGAGGTATAATGACAAAAAGGAAAAAAGAATTAAATCTTCCTAAAAATAAAGAAATTATTATGAATGATGGATATATAGATTTTAAATATGAGGATATAAAAAAATAATATTGACTTATACAGCAGAAATATATATTATTTACTTTGAGCATAATTGTGCTTAGAAAGGAAGAAATTTTAATGAGTCAATATGAAGAGTTTGCATATATTTATGATGAATTGATAAATTCAGATATAGATTATAAAAAATGGGCAGACAAGATTTTAGAAATATGTGAAAAATTAAATTTAGAAAGAAATGATTATCTTGATTTAGCTTGTGGTACAGGAAACATGACTTTAGAATTATCTAGATATTTTAAAAATACATGGGCTGTAGATCTATCAAGTCAAATGCTTACAAAAGCAGAAGAAAAATTAAGAGCTTTAAAAATAAAAGCAAAATTTATATGTCAGGATATATCAAAATTAAATTTAAATCGTAAATTTGATCTTATAACCTGCTGTCTTGATTCTACAAATTATATTATTGAAGAAAATGACTTAAATGCTTATTTTAATTCAGTTTATAATCACTTGAAAAACAATGGAATATTTATTTTTGATATTAACTCTTACTATAAACTCATTAATATATTAGGAAATAATACTTTTACTTTTGACAATGATAATGTAGTATATATATGGGATAACTTTACTGAAAATGATATAGTTCAAATGAATTTAATTTTTTTTATAAAAGAAGATAATTTGTATAAAAGATTTGATGAAGAACATATAGAAAAAGCATATACAACAAACTATTTAGATAATTTATTAAAAAATATAGGATTTAAAATTGTTGAAAAATTAAATAATTATGAAAATCTTCCTATAGATGATGAATGTGAAAGAATAGTATATGTACTTAAAAAAAATTAAAGCAGTTTATAAACAATAATATACAATAATATATTTGAAAACAAATTTGTGATAAATTTTTTATAATTATCGTAAAAATTATTTTACGATTTGTTATTTGTAAGGAGGTAAAAATGGCTGATAAATTAGTAAGAGCAACAGCTCAAAATGGAAATATAAGAATATTTGGAGCTATAACTACAGAACTTGTAGATAAAGCTTCTAAAATACATAATTGTTCTGCTACAGCAGCTGCAGCCTTAGGAAGAATGCTTACAGCAGGGAGCCTTATGGGAGCTATGTTAAAATCTGAAAAAGAAACTTTAACTATACAAATTTCTGGAGGAGGAAAAGCAGAAGGAGTTGTAGTAACAGCTTATCCTAATGGAAAGGTAAAAGGATATATTGGGAATCCATCTGTAGAACTTCCTGCAAACAGTAAAGGGAAATTAGATGTTGGAGGAGCAATAGGTAAAAATGGGAACTTACTTGTTATAAGAGATATGGGATTGAAAGAGCCTTATGTAGGTCAAGTTCCTATATATACAGGTGAAATAGGAGACGATTTAGCTTATTATTTTACTGTTTCCGAACAAACTCCATCAGCAGTAGGACTTGGAGTATTAGTTGGAACTGATTTAAGTATAGAAGCTGCAGGAGGATTTATAATACAGATGATGCCTGGTGCTGATGAACTTACAGCAGATTTAATAACTTATAGGCTTCAGGATATACCTTCTATAACTGAACTTATTAAAAAAGGAATGACTATTGAAGATATATTAAATTTTATATTTGAAGATATGAATTTAAATATATTAGATAGTATTAAGCCAGAGTTTAAATGTGATTGTTCAAGAGATAGAGTAGAAAAAGCACTTATAAGCATAGGGAAAAAAGATTTAGAAGAAATATACAACGAAGGCAAAGATGAAGAAGTAAAATGTCATTTCTGTAATACCTCTTATATATTTACAAATAAAGAAATAGGTGAGATTTTAAAAAAAGCAACTATGTAATAATAAATATAAATATAAATATATTTATTTATCTATATATTTATTATTATATTTTATATAGATAAATTTAAAAATTTTCTACATAAAATATATTTACAAAAGCAAGTAATATTTATAAAAGCAAGCAAAAATGTCTTTTAAATAAAAACATATATCAACCATTTTAAAAAATGTTTCAAAATTTTTATAATATTAGCACCAGTTTTATTGGTGCTTTTTTAATTATTTTTGTCCAGTTATCAACATAAATTACGATATAATGAAGACATTATCATAAATCAATCACAAAATGCCTTTTGAATAAAAAACATATTGACAATTCAACTTTAACATTATATAATTTTAATTGTCTTAAGTGATAATTAGTGGGCGCATAGCTCAGCTGGGAGAGTATCTGCCTTACAAGCAGAGGGTCACAGGTTCGAGCCCTGTTGTGCCCACCACTATGGCCCAGTGGCTCAGTTGGTTAGAGTGCCGGCCTGTCACGCCGGAGGTCGAGGGTTCGAGCCCCTTCTGGGTCGCCATTTATTTAATAATATTAAGGCCAGATAGCTCAGTCGGTAGAGCAGAGGACTGAAAATCCTCGTGTCCCTGGTTCGATTCCTGGTCTGGCCACCATTTTGCGGGAGTGACTCAATGGTAGAGTGTCACCTTGCCAAGGTGAAAGTTGCGGGTTCGAATCCCGTCTTCCGCTCCAGTATGGCGCTATAGCCAAGTGGTAAGGCAGAGGTCTGCAAAACCTTTATTCCCCAGTTCAAATCTGGGTGGCGCCTCCAAAAGCTGTTTTAAGATTTATCTTAAAACAGCTTTTTAATATTTTAATATACAAATTTTAATATATAGTTTTTTAATTTATATATAGTTTTTTAATTTATATATAGTTTTTTAATTTATATATAGTTTTTTAATATATAAATATGATTAATCTATAATCTATAGCTGTAATTTTAGTTTTATTTGTTTCTTTAAAATAGTTTTTAATATATAATATTATTAATTCATAATAAGCTGTAAATTAATTTCCACTATACAATTTATAGTATTTTTAAATTTCTATTATATCTATACATAAAGAACTTTTTATTTTACATGTATCAAGTGATAGCATGATACATGCTGGAGTACTTGATAGAGATTAGATATAATTGATAAATATTTAATAAAAAGACCTTTGTGAGATGATAATAATATTAAAAAATAAAGCAGTACCAAAATTATAATTTAGTATTTTGGTTACTGCTTTATTTTATATTGTAAGTATACTACAATGGTTCAAGTATATTATAATGCAAGATTTAAAATATAAATACTTCTATAGTAAATACTGTTTTATATTGTAAGTATACTTCCTCTATCTATAAGTTTACCTTTACTTAAAAATACAGGTTCTACTTTATGCTTTTTTAAAAAATCAAATACATCTTTGCCATATAAATAATTGTGTAAATCGCCATAAAAAGCAATAATATTGTCTTCTAAAAGTCCACAACACCCGCCTATAAATCCATAATTTAAATAGGGAAGCAAAATATCTCCAGGAGGCAATAAAAGTACATCAATTCCTTCTTCATAAAGACTTTTTGCAATTTTTTTATCACTTGTCATTACAGCATTATTTCTTACAATTGCTGTAGAACATTTACTATAACCTTGTTTAACATTTATTATCTTTTTATGTTTTATCATTTTAAGTAAAACACTATCTGTATATTTTATATTATGCATAAAAATATTATCTAAATTTACTGCATTTAAAATTATATCTAAAGGGTAATTACTACTTAAACTTTTTTCTGAAAAAATAACATTTATATTTTGACTTTTTAGAAAATCAATAAATTTTAAATCCATATCTTTATGTACTATAATAGTATTTTCATTTAATACATGTAAAAGCATATCAGGGTGTCCACATACAGCTTCATATAAATTATTGTTAGGAGGAACTGTAAGTACTTTATAACCTAATTTCCCTAAATTTTCTTTCTCCTCTTTTGTTGCTCTATAATCTATAAAAATAATTTTCATAATAAATTCAACTCCTGTATATAATAACATTATTACAATTAAATATAAATTTAAATATAAATTATTTCAACTACAGAAAGTTTTATTAATATATTTATTATAAATATACAATAGAGAATTTAATAAAATAATAATTCTAAGCATAGAATATACATTTTATTTTTATAGATAGTGATTTTGAAATTGCTATTATTTTTTATGTTTATATTATAAATAAGAGTTTATTTTGATAAGCATTAATATTAGATTTTTATAAAATTATATTTATAAAAATTTATATAATTTTAGTTTTGTCGATAATTGTTTAATTAATTTTGCATATACATTTTCTTTAAACACATAATAGTATAAGAAGGGAGTGTATCAAATATGCTGCTTTTAACAGTTGTATATGATAAATTTAAAGAAGATATAGTAGAAAAAGTAAGTGAAATGAAGCAATATTTTAATGAAAGAAACATAACAGTAGGCTTTTCAGAAAGCATAGATAACAATACTCACTTCTTAAAGATATTTTGTGATGAGAATGCTTATGATTCTAAGCTTACAAAAATATTTAATTTTTATATGGCTGATATTTTATATGATTTAGTTATTGATGAATTTTACAAAAAAGAAATACATAATTTTATAACTAATACTTATTTCTTTTTAAAGTATGATGAAATTAAAGAAATTAAAAATTTAAGCTTAAAAGCTTTAAAAAATAAAGGACCTATAACAAATGAAAATATGGTATTTTATAGAAATAGAAAAAATTCTATAATTCAAAAGATAACAGATTGCATTGAAGAAAATAAAGAAATCAACATAAATGGTTTTATCAGATTTAGAATGAAAGAGTTTATAAATGATTTAGAAAGTATAATTGATAAAGTAGTAGAAAATTATATGGTAGAAAAAGAATATAGTGAATTTATAAAACTTTTAAAATATTTTGTAGATCTTCAAGAAAGTAAAATAGAAAAAATCAACATTATAATTGAAGGCAATGAAAATTATATTTTGCAAGATGGTTTTGGGAATGATATAATGGATATATTATTTAGTGATTTAAGTGATGATAAATTTTCTGGAGCTATAAGTATTGATGATATGCTTATAAGTGCACTTATTACAAATGCACCTAAAAATATAATAATTCATGGTAAAGAAAATTGCAGCAACAAAGAAATTTTAGATACTATTACAAGTGTATTTGGAGATAGGGTTAAATTTTGTGATAAATGTAATATGTGTAAAAATATAAAATCAAAAATAAAATCATAAAAATCTATTGACAAATTATGAAATAAAATATAAAATTATTAATGTTGAATTAAGTAGAAACAGCCGTTTCTCACCTTGAGGCTTTGCTAAAGAGGTTTTAATAGGTTAACTTTTAGTGTTGAGCTATTTAAAGGACGGCTTTTGCTGTCCTTTTTTTAATTTATATTAATATTTTGGAGGTGAAAATTATTAATAAAGATTATCTTTTAAACGAGGAAATACGTGAAAAAGAAGTAAGAGTAATTGATAATAATGGAGAACCATTGGGAATTCTTCAAACAAAAGAAGCTTTGAAAATAGCTGAAGAAAAAGAACTAGATTTAGTTCTTATAGCTCCAACTGCCGTTCCACCTGTTTGTAAGATTATGGATTTTGGTAAGTTTTTGTATGAGCAGACTAAAAAAGATAAAGAAGCTAAGAAAAAGCAAAAAGTTATAAACATTAAAGAAATAAGATTAAGCCCTACTATTGAAGAACATGATATTAACATAAAAGCAAATAATGCTAGAAAATTTTTACTAGATGGTGATAAAGTTAAAGTCACTGTTAGATTTAGAGGCAGAGAAGCTGATTATTCACATGTAGGTTACAGTATATTAAATTCTTTTTCAAGTAAACTTGAAGATGTAAGTGTGATAGAGAAACCAGCTAAATTAGAAGGAAAGAATATGATTTTGATACTTGCTCCTAAAAGAGCATAATTGAGAGGAGGAATTTTACTATGCCTAAAATGAAGACACATAGAGGTGCAGCTAAAAGATTTAAGAAAACAGGAAGTGGAAAGCTTAAAAGAGCTAAAGCATTTAAGAGCCATATATTAACAAAGAAAAGCTCTAAAAGAAAAAGAAATCTTAGAAAAACTGATTATGTAGCAGCTGCTCAAGAAAAATCAATGAAAAAATTATTACCATATCTATAATATTAATGCACTAGGAGGAGGTTTTTTTAAATGGCAAGAGTTAAAAGAGCTATGAACGCTCGTAAATATCATAAAAAAGTACTTAAGCTTGCAAAAGGATATTATGGTGGAAAAAGCAAGCTATTTAAGACAGCTAATGAAACTGTTATAAGAGCACTTAGAAATGCATATGTAGGAAGAAAATTAAAAAAGAGAGATTTTAGAAAACTTTGGATAGCAAGAATAAATGCTGCTGCAAGAATGAACGGATTATCTTATTCAAAATTTATGAATGGAATTAAACTTGCAGGAATTGATATAAATAGAAAAATGCTTTCAGAAATAGCTATAAATGATCCAAAAGCTTTCAGTGAATTAGTTGAAACTGCTAAAAAATCATTAAATCAATAATAAATTTTTCTTATTTAATTAATATAAAAATTTATATTAAATATGTTGTAAATTTTTATATTAATAGTATAATGATAATTATTAATAAACAATAATTAAGAAATTAATATTTATAATTTTATAGTATATTTTTTTAGCCGGGTACTTATTTTATAATTTAAAATTAAGTATTCGGCTATACTTCTAAAAAATTTATTAATATATTAATATAATGATTATCTTATAAAAAGTCTTTTATTAAATATTGACTTACTATAAATATTAACCACTATATAAGCAATAAAAATTTAGAAAATTATAAACTGTATAGTATAAATTAATTTACAGCTTATTGTGGGTTAATAATATCATATAATATATGATATTATATTTTAAATACATATATATTTAAAATACATATATAAATGAATATAATAAATAATTATATTCACATTATTATTATAAGAGGTGCTAATATGCAAATCAATTTTTACAAGGATATAAAGTTTAGACCTGTCCAAATTTTAACAATAGGGTTTGCTTTGGTTATTCTAATAGGAGCTATACTTTTGACATTGCCTGTATCTTCAAATTCAGGTAATCAAACTCCTTTTATAGATGCATTATTTACTTCTACTTCTGCAGTATGTGTTACAGGGCTTGTAACTTTAGATACTGGAACTTATTGGAGTTATTTTGGGAAAACTGTTATTATATGCTTAATTCAAATAGGAGGATTAGGCTTTATGTCCTTTGCTACATTAATTTCTTTAGTTATAGGCAAAAGGATTACTCTTCAAGAAAGACTTGTTATGCAGGAAGCTATGAATGCTTTTTCGCTGCAAGGGCTTGTTAAACTAGCTAAACATGTTTTGATTTTTACATTTTTTGTAGAAAGTGTAGGAGCACTTTTACTTTCTACAGTATTTATCCCTGATTATGGATTAGCTAAAGGTATATATTTTAGTATATTTCATTCAATATCAGCTTTTTGTAATGCTGGATTTGATCTAATTGGTCAATTTAGAAGTCTTACTGTTTATGCTGATAATGCAGTGATAATTTTAACAATTTCTTTTCTTATAGCTAGTGGTGGATTAGGTTTTTATGTTTGGTATGAGATATTTAATTATAGAAAACAAAAAAGATTTTCATTACATTCTAAATTAGTTATAACTGTAACATCTATTTTAATATTAGGTGGAGCAATTTTGATGTTCTTGTTTGAACATAATAATGCTGCAACAATTGCACCTATGTCATTTAAAGGCAAAATATTATCTTCATTATTTGCTTCTATTACACCTAGAACAGCAGGATTTAATTCTATATCTACAAGTGATATGACACCAGCAGGAAGATTTCTTACTGTAATATTAATGTTTATTGGAGGTTCATCAGGTTCTACTGCAGGTGGAATTAAAACAACGACAGCTGGAATTTTAGTTATGACAGTTATTTCAGTTGTAAAAGGAAGAGATGATACAGAAATATTTAAAAGAAGAATAGGAAAAGAAATTATATATAGAGCTCTTGCAATTACTATAATAGGAATTGGGCTAATTATAACTGTAAGTATGATTTTATCAATTACTGAAGTAGGAGCATCTCTTGAGTATATTATTTATGAAGTTACATCAGCTTTTGGTACTGTAGGGTTAACATTAGGACTTACTACTAAATTAACAACCATAGGTAAAGCAATTATTTCATTTACAATGTTTTGCGGAAGGGTTGGACCACTTACTATAGTTCTTGCAATAGCTAGAAAATGCAGCAAAAATACAATCAAATATCCAGAAGATAAAATATTAGTTGGATAATATTAATTAATTTAATATAGTTTACTTTTATCATAGAGTAATTATTATTTTATTAAAATGGTTGTATTAAAATTTAAACTTATATAATGATTATCTCACAAAAGTTTTTTTATTAAATATTGACCAATATATATAAATTTCATAGTGAAAATTAATCTACAGCTTACTGTAGGTTAATCATATATAATAATTTTATGAAATTTAAGGATACTAAAATTTTAAATTTTCAGCATTCTTAAAAGTTTTGGGAGGAAAATATGCGTAAGAAACAATTTGTTGTAATAGGTCTTGGAAATTTTGGATCTTCAGTTGCAAAAACACTTTATTCACTTGGAAATGAGGTACTGGCAGTAGATTCTGATGAAGATGCAGTAAGAGAGATATCAGATTATGTAACTCATGCAGCACAGGTAGATACATCTGATGAAAAAAGTCTTAGAGATCTTGGAATAAGTAATTTTGATGTAGCTGTAATAGGAATAGGTTCAGATATTCAAGCAAGTATAATGGCTACTCTTATAGTAAAAGAACTTGGAGTTAAATATATAATAAGTAAAGCTCATGATGAAATGCATGCAAAACTTCTATATAAAATAGGAGCTGATAGAGTAGTATTTGTTGAAAGAGATATGGGAGTTAGAGTTGCACATAATATATTTGCATCTAATATTTTAGACTATATTGAACTTTCACCAGATTATAATATTGCAGAAATTGTAGCACCAGAAGAATGGTATGGAAAAACTTTAAGAGAAATAGATGTAAGAGCAAATTATGGATTAAGTGTTATTGGAATTAAGAGAAATAGAGAAATTAATATAGCACCAAGAGCGGATGATTTAATAAGTCCAGAAGATACTATTATAGCAATAGGTTCAACTAAAGAATTAAGTAGATTTGAAAGCATCTTTGGAAGATAGGTGAAATATTTGGAAATCATCGAAAGCAAGGATAATTCATTAATAAAAGAAACTAAAAAGCTTAAAGAAAAAAAATATAGATTAGAAAAAAAAGAATTTCTAATAGAAGGATTTAGATTTGTAGATGAAGCTTTAAAATCTAATTTTGAAGTATCCAAAATTTTTATAAGTGAAATGATTTTGGATAAATGGGAAACTTATAGCATTAAAAATAATATAAAATCTTCTACAAAAGTATATGTAGTTAACCATAATATTTTAAAACAGCTTTGCAGTACAGAAAATCCACAAGGCATTGCAGCTGTAGTAAAAAACAAAGATTTTAAAATAGAATCTAAAAAAGGATTTTATATATTAGTAGACAAGGTACAAGATCCTGGAAATTTAGGCAATATAGTTAGAAGTTCCTATGCTTCTGGAGCTTTAGGAGTTATACTTACAAAAGGAACTGTAGACATTTATAATGAAAAAGTTCTACGATCAACTATGGGATCTATTTTTAATATACCTATATTTCAAGATGATAATTTTACTAAGCTTAAAGAACTAAAAAATAATGGATTTAAGTTAATTGTAACCTCTTTAAAAGATTCAAAAAATTTATATGATGAAGATTTGACACAAAATATAATAATAGCTGTAGGCAATGAAGGCTTTGGAGTTAGTAAAGAAATTTTAGAATTGGCAGATGTAAAAGTAAAAATTCCTATGCCAGGTGGGGCTGAATCTTTAAATGTTGCTGCGGCAGCTTCTATTATAATGTTTGAAGCAGTTAGACAAAAGTTGACAATATATAAGAGCTAAATTATAATATATAAATGATTAAGATTTAAGTTAAATATGGTTTAGTAAAATAATATAAATATAGAATATTATTAAACCGTAGTAAACTGTAAATAAATTCCTACTGTCTATACAATGAGCAGTATGTCCATTATTGATTTATTTTAAAATATAGTGGTTATTTTTAAGAAAAAATACTGTTTTGGAATTACTAAAATATATTTTAGTAAAAATCGTATTATTATTTTACTATATAAACCTATTAAATTTTGAAGTTTAATGTATATAAATAATAATTTTTTAGTAAATTAAAAATAAATAAATAAAAAACTATGAAAAAGAGAGTAGATGAAGAATACTTTTTCAGGGAGAAAAGGTCATAGACTGAAAGCCTTTTTAAAAGTTTTTCATCGAAGTTCACTTTGGAGTTCTGACAGTGAAATATAGTAGCTGTTGGTGGATAAAACCATTAAATTTATCTAAGAGGACATTTTTATGTCAATTAGGGTGGTACCGCGGAAAAATCCGTCCCTTATAGGGATGGATTTTTTTTATATTTTATTCTAAATAGAGGGAGTATTATTATTTTAAAAGATTGCAATATTAAATTAAGTTGGGTATCATATTGTAAATTTTAATTATTCAATAAATTTAGGAGGAGAAGATCATATATGAGAGAAAAATTAGAACAAATAAAAGAAATGGCTCTTAAGGAATTAAATGAAGCTGAAAATAAAGCTATTTTAGAAAATATTAAAGTTAAATATCTTGGTAAAAAAGGAGAGCTTACTCAAATATTAAGAGGTATGGGTGCTCTTTCTAAGGAAGAAAGACCAATAATAGGGAAAATAGCAAATGAAATTAGAGAAACTTTAGAAAAGCATATAGAAGAAGCTTCAAACAATATTAAACTAAAAGAAAAAGAATTTAAGTTAAAAAAAGAAGTTATAGATATATCTATGCCTGGAAATAAAAGGGTTTTAGGTAAAAGGCATCCTATTTCACTTACTCTTGAGAGCATACAGGATATATTTTTATCAATGGGATTTACCATTGTTGAAGGGCCAGAAGTTGAATTAGATTATTATAATTTTGAAGCATTAAATATTCCTAAAAATCATCCAGCAAGAGGAGAACAAGATACTTTTTATATTAATGATAATGTAGTTTTAAGAACACAGACTTCACCACTTCAAATAAGAACTATGGAAAGCCAAAAACCTCCAATTAAAATGATAGCACCAGGAAAAGTTTATCGTTCTGATGCAGTAGATGCATCACATTCTCCAATTTTTTATCAAATGGAAGGTCTTGTTGTAGATAAAGGTATAACTTTTGCAGATTTAAAAGGAACTTTAGATCTTTTTGCTAAGAGAATGTATGGTGAAGATATAGTTACTAAATTCAGACCACATCATTTTCCTTTTACAGAACCTTCAGCAGAAATGGATGCAACTTGTTTTATGTGTGGAGGTAAGGGATGCAAATTATGTAAAGGAAGCGGATGGATAGAAATTTTAGGTTGTGGAATGGTTCATCCACAAGTTTTGAGAAATTGCGGTATAGATCCTGAAGTTTATAGTGGATTTGCCTTTGGGTTTGGAATAGATAGAATGGTAATGCTTAAATATGGAATAGATGATATAAGACTTTTATATGAAAGTGATGTAAGATTTTCTAATCAGTTTTAATTATATAGATATTTAAAATAAAAACTAAATACAGAAATATTTAATATTGCTATGAGGAGGATTAACTATGAAAGTACCATATAAATGGCTTAAAGATTATGTAGACATTGATATATCAGTTAAAGAATTAGGAGATAGACTTACTCTTTCTGGTTCTAAAGTAGAAGAAATTATAACATCTGGAGATGAAATACAAAATGTAGTTACAGGTAAAATACTAAAAATAGAACCTCATCCTGATGCAGAAAAATTAGTTATTTGTCAGCTTGATGTTGGAAATGGAGAAGAACTTCAAATAGTTACAGGTGCAGAAAATATGAAAGAAGGAGATATTGTACCTGTAGCCCTTCATGGTTCTACTTTACCTAATGGAGTAAAAATAAAAAAAGGTAAGCTTAGAGGAGTAGTTTCAAATGGTATGATGTGTTCTGAAGAAGAGCTTGGAATAGCAGGAGAGGAACACGTTCACGGTCTTATGATACTTCCAAAAGATACTCCTATAGGAAAAGATATTAAAGAAGTTTTAGGACTTAACAAATCAGTTATAGATTTTGAAATAACTTCAAATAGGCCTGATTGTTTAAGTATTGTGGGTATAGCTAGAGAAACTGCTGCTACTTTAGGAAAAACTTTAAAATTTCCAGATATAAGTTACAAAGCATCATCAAAAGAAAATATTAATGATATTTTAAAGGTAGAGGTTAGAGATAATACACTTTGCAGAAGGTATATGGCAAGAGGAGTTAAAAATGTTAAAATTGCTCCATCACCAGCATGGATGCAGGAAAGACTTTTAGATGCTGGAGTTAGACCAATAAATAATATAGTAGATATAACTAATTTTGTAATGTTAGAACTTGGAGAGCCAATGCATGCTTTTGATAGAAGAGAAATTTCTTCTAACACTATAGTAGTTGATAGAGCAGAAGATGGAGAAAAATTTGTTACTTTAGACGGAATAGAAAGAACATTAAATTCAGAAGTATTAAATATAAAAGATGGAAACAAAACAATTGGCATTGCTGGAATAATGGGAGGGCTAAATTCAGAAGTAAAAGAAGATACTAATGAAGTTATATTTGAATGTGCTAATTTTGATGGAACTAATATAAGAATATCTTCTAAAAATCTTGGATTAAGAACAGAAGCTTCAAGCAGATTTGAAAAGGACTTAGACCCTAATTTAGCGCAAATTGCACTTGATAGAGCTTGTAATTTAGTAGAAACTTTGGGATGTGGAGAAGTTATGGAAGGTACAATAGATATATATCCTAAAGTTTATAAGGAAAAGGTTATTGAAGTAAGTGTAAGCTGGGTTAATAAATTTTTAGGAACAAATATTGAAGGACAAGAAATGAAAGAATGTCTTGATAGATTGGAACTTAGAACGGTATTAAGCAATGATACTTTAATTATAACAGTTCCAACTTTTAGAAGTGATATAAATATTAAAGAAGATGTAGCTGAAGAAATTGCAAGAATATATGGTTATAACAATATACCTGTTTCTATTATGAATAGTATATCTTTACATGGAGGCAAAAACACAAAACAAAAATTAACTGATAAAATAGTAGAAACTCTTATAGGATGTGGATTAAATGAAGCTATAAGTTATTCTTTTATAAGTCCAAAAGTTTTTGATAAAATTTTACTTCCAAAAGACTCAACTTTAAGAAATGCAGTAGTTATTAAAAATCCCCTTGGAGAAGACTTTAGCATAATGAGAACTACAACTATTCCTTCTATGATGGAAGCTTTAGCTAGAAATTATTCAAGAAATAATGAAGAAGTTAAATTATTTGAAATAGGTAAAGTATATATCCCTAAAGAAGATTCTAATAAACTTCCTGATGAAAAAAATATAATTACAATAGGTATGTATGGTAATGTAGATTATTTAGATTTAAAAGGAATTGTGGAAAATATTTTAGATACATTAGGAATAGATAATGCCTCTTTTAAAAGAGAATCTGAAAATCCTACTTTTCATCCAGGGAAGACAGCAGCTTTGTATATTAAAAAAGATTTAATAGGAACTTTAGGTGAAATTCATCCTGATGTAAGCGAAAACTATAGAATAGATGAAAGATGCTATATAGCAGTATTAAACTTAGATGTTTTAATTAAATCAAGCAATATGAATAAAAAATATAAGCCTCTTCCAAAGTATCCTGCTGTTACAAGAGATTTGGCAGTATTAGTAGATGACTCTGTACTTGTTCAGGAAATTGAAGATATAATTAAAAAACAAGGCTCAAATATGGTTGAAAGAGTTAAACTTTTTGATGTTTATAAAGGCAATCAAATACCAGAAGGCAAGAAAAGTGTTGCATACTCAATTACTTATAGACTTGAAAATAAAACTTTAACTGATAAAGAAGTAAATAAAGTACATGATAAAATACTAAGAAGTTTAGAACACAACTTAGGTGCTAAATTAAGATAAATATATAATATAATATGAAAAATAAATTTGGTTTATCAAAGTAATAATTAAAAAAATGCCTAGACTTACTAAAAATTATAAAGTTAGTCTAGGCATTTTATATAATTTAACATAAAATTTCAAATTAGTGTTTTATAGCTGTCAAAAATATGTTAAAATATAGATAAATTATATAAAAAACTTAAGAGGGTGAACCGATGAACGTTGTAACGGTTGTTATAAATGGTGTTGAATATAATTTAAGAGGAGAAGAAAATGAAGAATATTTACATAAAGTAGCTAGGTATGTAGATAAAAAGCTTAAAGAAACTTTAGAAGCTAATCCTAAATTAAGTTTATCTGCAGCCTCAATTCTTACTGCTTTAAATGCCGCAGATGATATGTATAAATGTGATGAAGCTTATGAAGAACTTCAAGAAAAAGTAGACAAACTATTAGAAAAGGAAAAAAGCTTAAAAGAGGAATTAAATTCTATAAAAAAACAACTCAAATATTTAGAAGAATATAATGCAGAACTTCAATTAAAATTAAAAAATATGACAAGCGAGCAATTTTCTAAAGAAAAAGAAGAAGAAGTTAAAAACTTAGTTAGTCAGCTTCAAATAATGGAAGAAACTGCCAAAGAATATTTAAATGAAAGAAATATTTTAAAAAATGAAAATAAAGAACTAAGATTTCAGCTCCAAAGTTATAAATACAAGACTATTGATCTTCAGCAAAGACTTATAGAAAAAGGTATAGATCTTGTAAAAGAAAAAAGAATGAAAAATTCTCTTATAAAATTAGAAAAATAAATAATAAAAACTACAGCTATAATTATAGCTGTAGTTTTTATTATTTATAAACATGCATATATTGTTTTACACATTTAATATAATATAGTGATATTATATGCTGATTTTTAGGAGGTATTTATGATTTATCTTGATAATGCAGCATTCACACCTAAAACAACATAAGCTGCCTTAACTACAATCTGCTTATCTTCACGTACTTTATAATGTATTGCGTCCATGAATACAAATGAATAAGTCTTTTCAAGCGGCCTATTTTGCCATTCTGTAACTACAGGAATAATTCTATTTGTTATATTTGATACCATTTCAGATGATATTTCAACATCGTAAAGATTCTTAACTTGTTCAGCTATATCTCTTGTAGTCATTCCAGCAGCATAAAGAGCTATAACCTTTTCTTCAATTCCTGTTACATTTCTTTGATATTTAGGAACAATTTTAGGCTCATATTCTCCATTTCTATCACG
>NZ_FUYD01000015.1:33576-50007 GCF_900167505.1 Clostridium sp. USBA 49 | reverse complement strand
AATAAAACAATAAATTCTAAACAATAAAATTTTTTTAAATTATATTGACAGCTGTATATAAAGATGATAAAATACAATCTGTCAGAAATGAATTATCTGGTGATGATGGCGAGAAGGTAACACCCGTTCCCATTCCGAACACGCAAGTTAAGCTTCTCAGCGCCGATGGTACTGCTCGGGAGACCGAGTGGAAGAGTAGGACGTTGCCAGGTTAATAACGTGGATCTTTAGCTCAGTTGGTTAGAGCAACCGGCTCATAACCGGTTGGTCCGGGGTTCGAGTCCCTGAAGGTCCACCATATGGGGGTATAGCTCAGCTGGGAGAGCACCTGCCTTGCACGCAGGGGGTCTAGGGTTCGAATCCCTATATCTCCACCAAAAGTAGTCTTTTAGACTGCTTTTTTTTTATTTATTTTATATATTATTCTAGCTCATTTTTTTACTTTTGGGATAAGAGAATAAATAATTTTATATTTTTAACCATTTATAAAAAATGTAGAAAAATTTTTATAATATTAGCACCAGTTTTACTGGTGCTAATATTATTTTTATATGTAACTGGAACTTCTGATAATACCCCCTCGGTCGGCAGCTGGAAAAAGCTAATATTATTTTTATATGTAACTGGAACACGCGGAAGTAGATTATGGGTTTTGCTGAGCTAATATTAATTTTTGTACAGCTATTAATATAAATGGTTGTATATAATGTTATACTTGATATTATGTAAAGTAGGTTGTATAATAGCTACATCAAATACAAATATATGGAAAAAATAATGTTATATTTTGAAAATATTTTAAATTTATATTATTATTTATAAAAATAGCAAAAAATAATGAAATTAAAATAAATTTAAGTTATTATAATATATGAAAAATACTATAATATTTGTTTTTAATCAGCCTATTATACTTTAATAAAAATACAAAAGGAGAACAAAATATGTTTTTGTATAGAATAAAACAGTTTTATTGGGCTGTAACTTCTAAAATAACTTCAGAAGATATTACATTTATAAATAGTTATTTAGATAAAAATGAAAAAAATATTTTTAATAAATTATCTTCATATGAACAAAAACATTCTATAAATGTAGCTAAAGATGTTATGCAAATTTATAAAGGAAATGAAAATTTAATTAAAGCAGCACTTCTTCATGATATAGGTAAGATTTATAAAAGATTAAATCCTATAGAAAAATCATTAATTGTGATTTTAAATAAAATTTCAAAAGGAAAATTAAAAAAGTTTAGTAATTTTAAAAAAATAGATATATATTATAATCATGCAGAAAAAGGATATAATCTTTTAAAATCCTATAAAAAATATGATGAAAAATTTTTATATTTAATAAAAAATCACCATAATGATAAAATAACAGGAAATAAAGAGCTTGATATATTAAAAAAGTGTGATAGCATGAATTAATATAAATTAATATTTTATATAATTTTTACAAGATTTATTTCAATATAAAAAACTATTATTAGAATAGGAGATAAAATAATGGGTTCAAAAGAGAGGAGAAAATTAATTGAAGAAATTTTAAAAAATAGACCAGAGCCTCAAAAAGGTCAAAATTTAGCCCGTGAGTTTGGAGTTACAAGGCAAGTTATAGTTAAAGATATAGCTATACTTAGAGCTTCAGGAGTTGATATAATAGCAACTCCTGAAGGGTATATGATTTCCAAAGAAAATAGACAAAAAATAAAAAGAGTTATTGCTGTAAGCCATAAACCTGAAAATATAGAAGATGAGTTAACATGTATTGTAAGTTTTGGAGGTACTATAGAAAACGTAATAATAGAACATCCATTATATGGAGAAATAAGAGGCATGCTTATGGTTAAAAACTTATATGATGTTCAAAATTTTATTGAGAAAAGCAAAAAATATAAAGCAGAGCCACTTTCTGCTTTAACAAAAGGAGTACATCTACATACTATTGAAGCTGATAATGAAGAAATAATGCAAAGGATATTAAATGCATTAAAAGAAAAGAAATATTTAATTTCAGATTAAATTCATATTAAATTCAGAAAAAATTTTTATTTTATAATTTTTAAAAATAAAGTTTGTGGAAATATACATTTTCCACTTTAATGCTTTATCGTAATTAATGAATTATATTAAATATTAAGCTAATTAGTTTAAAATAAAAATATTTTATATTATAAACATAAAATAATATTATTTATTTACTAAATTAAAAAGTAATATTAAAAGTTAAATTTTATTAAATAATAAAAAATTTAACTTTTATATCATAAGGCTTATAGTATAATAAAGTTATTATTAATATTTTTATTTATTAAATTTTATATTTATTGCAATATTAAAAGAAAGGATAAATTTATGGAAAAAGTAGCATTAATAAAATGTATAGATTATGATGTAGATTTAATTGAAAAAAAATTAAGAGAAGGTTTTGAACTTTTAGGTGGAGATAAATATTTAAAAAAACTTATACCTAGTGGAAGCAAGGTACTTTTAAAACCAAATTTTTTAAGTATAGAACAGCCTGGTTCTCCTGTAATTACCCACTATGCAGTTTTTGAAGCTGTAATTAGAATAGTAAAAGAATATTCTAATGATATAATATTTGGAGATTCTCCAGGTTTTGGAGATTCAAGAAAAGCTGCAGAAAAAAGTGGACTTATGGAAGTTGCCAATAAATATGGAGTTAAATTTGATGATTTTAGGGAAACAATACATGTAAGGCTTGATAATTCAATATTATGTAAGTCATGGGATATAGCAAGAGCTCCATATGAAGCAGATGTAGTTATAACTCTTCCAAAATTAAAAACTCATGCAATGGCTTATTTTACAGGAGCTATTAAAAATCAATTTGGATGTATTCATGGGACTCAAAAGGCAGGATGGCATACAAGAATGCCTGATGCTAATAAATTTTGCAAAATGCTTTTAGATTTAAACACATTAGTAGGTACTAGTTTTGCTATATTAGATGGTATAGTTGCAATGGAGGGGAATGGACCTAAAAATGGAAACCCTCATAAAATGGATACTATTATTATGGGTGAGAGTTTAAGTGCTGTTGATTCAGTAGCAGTTAGACTTATAGGATATGATAATCCTCTTGATACTCCAACTTTAAAAGAAGTTTATGATAATAAATGGGGAGCTGTTCTTCCAGAAGAAATAGAAGTTTTAGGGGAAACTATAGAGAGTATGAAGCCTAAAAATTTTAAGCTTGCAAGAAAAAGTACTGGTTTTCATTTTTCCAATCCTACAGTTTCTAGATTTTTGACAGGTATGCTTGCACCAACTCCTTCACTTATTGAAGATAAATGTATAGGTTGTAAGAGATGTCAGGAAGTTTGTCCTGAAAAGGGTAAAGTTATAAGTATGGTTAAAAAAGGAGATAAATTAAAGCCTGTTTGGAATATGAAAAATTGTATAAGATGTTTTTGTTGTCAGGAATTATGCCCTGTAGGTGCAATAGAAACTAAAAATACCACTTTAAGCAAAATAATAGGTATGAGTAAAAGGGGATAGGTATGAAAAAAAGGAAATTAGGGTTAAGTTTTTTATTAATAATTATAATTTTAGCTATTTTATTTTTTGATAGAATAGTAAATTTTATAATAAATATAATGTGGTTTAAAGAAGTAAATTATCTATCAATTTATTTTACTAAAATTTTAGCTGTTATAAAGCTTATGATTCCTATGTTTATAATTATATTTATAGTAATATATTTTTACTGTAAGACATTAAAAACAAATATAGATAATATGTCAGATGTTATTGATGTTATAAAAAATCCATTAAGGAAAAAGAGGTTTATTTTAGCAAATATAATAATTTCTTTAATTATATCTTACACAATATCTTCTACATATTGGTATAGAATACTACAATTTACTAATTCTACTAATTTCAATATTAAAGACCCAATTTTTCATAAAGATATATCTTTTTTTATATTTAAGCTACCATTAATACAATCTTTATATGGTGCAGCTGTAGTTGTTTTAGCATTTTTAATAATAATAACTTTAGTTTTATATTTTACTATGAATACAAGAGATAAGTTTAGTGGAAAAGATTTAAAAAACATATTCAAAAAAAATACTACAATGAAAAGCAGTATTACAAAATTTGCAGGAAAACAGCTTGCTATAGTTTCAGCACTTATGGCTCTTTTAGTTTCTTTAGGTTATATAATAAAAGGATGGAATTTATTATATGATCCAACAGGAGTAGTATATGGAGCAGGGTATACAGATGCTAATATAACTTTAATTTTTTATAGAATTATAAGTATAACAGCTATTATTGCTTCAATAGTTATATTTATAAGTGTTATAAAAGGAAAGATTAAACCTATTATTATATCTATAGTTTTTATTTTCTTATTTATTATAGGAGAAGGTATAACTTCAAGTGTTCTTCAAAGATTTTTAGTTAAATCTAATGAAATAACTCTTGAAAGACCTTATATAGAAAATAATATAAATTATACAAGAAAAGCCTTTAACATAGATAATATAAATGAAAATATTTTTGAGGTAAAAAATACATTAAAAAAAGAAGACATACAAAATAACAGTGATATTATAAATAATATAAGAATTAATTCTTATATACCATCACTTGAATTTTATAATCAAGTTCAAGTTATAAGATATTATTATGATTTTAATGATGTGGATATAGATAGATATAATATTAATGGAAAAAATAATCAAGTATTTATAGCTCCTAGAGAAATAAATCAGAAAAAATTTGAAGGTAATGCAAATACATGGCAAAATAAACATCTTATATATACTCATGGCTATGGTATTGTAATGAGTAAAGTAAATTCTGTAACTGAAGAAGGACAGCCTGATTTTCTAATTAAGGACATACCTCCTGAAAATAGTACAGATATAGATATTAAAGAACCAAGAATATATTTTGGTGAAAAAACAAACGAATATGCTATAGTAAATACAGATATAAACGAATTTGATTATCCTCAAGGTGGAAATAACGAATGGAATAAATATTCAGGTAATGCAGGAATAAAAATGAATTTGATAAACAGAATTCTTTTTGCTGTTAATGAAAGAAATATTAATTTTATATTATCTCAAGCAATAAATAGTGATAGTAAAATACTTATAAACAGAAACATTATAGATAGAGTTAAAAAGATAGCTCCATTTTTAAGCTATGATAAAGATCCATATATTGTTATAAATGATGGAAAACTTTATTGGATAATAGATGCATATACTACTTCAAATATGTATCCATATTCTCAGCCTTATAATGGTGTAAATTACATAAGAAATTCAATTAAAGTAGTTATAGATGCTTTTAATGGAGATACTAATTTTTACATTATTGATAAGAACGATCCAATAGCACTTAGTTATGCAAAGATATTTCCAAGTCTTTTTAAAGATATAAATACTTTATCAAAGGATATACAAAAACACTTTAGATATCCAGAGGATTTATTTGATATTCAATGTAATGTTCTCGGGAAATATCATATAACTGATCCAGGAGTTTTTTATAATGAAGAAGATTTATGGGAAGTTTCAACTAATCAAAAGAAAATAGAAGGAGAAAAGGAAATTAACGAAGGATATTATGTAACAATGAAACTTCCAAACAGTCAAAAAGAAGAAATGATACTTTTAGAATACTTTAATATGAGAAATAAAAATAATATGGTAGCACTTTTAGCGGCAAGAATGGACGATGAAAATTACGGTAAAATGTCACTTTATAAGTTCCCGCCGCAAAAAACAATATATAGTCCTTATTTATTTAAACAAAAGATACTTCAAGATCCTTTGATTTCCAAGGAAATATCTCTTTGGAATAAAGAAGGTTCTGAAATTGTATATGGTGATACTATAATTATACCTATAAATCAATCTCTTTTATATGTAAATCCAATTTACTTAAGAGCAACTGGTGAAAAAAGTATTCCAGAAATGAAAAGAGTAGTGATTTTCGATGGAGAAAAAATAGTAATGGCTGAAAATATAGACAAAGCACTTGAGCAAATGTTTAATTATAATAAAGTAACAGAGGATAAGAAATCTTCAAATTTAAATGAAAATATAAATTCTGAATTTAAAGAAAAAATTAAATCTGCAAAAGAATATTTTGATAAAGCAGTAGAGGCTCAAAAAAATGGGGATTGGGCTAAATACGGAGAATATATAAAAAGTTTGCAAAATATTTTAGAAGAATTAAATAAATAACAAAATATATAAAAATCAAAGTAAAAATCACATAAATTAAAATATTGATAAAAAATTTTATACCTATAAATAAAAGTAGTATTATAATATATAAGAGAAAAAAGAGAACTTCTTATAATTGGAGGCATAAATACATTATGGATTATGATGTACTTATTTTGGGTGGGGGAATAATAGGTTGTGCTGTTGCCTATGAACTTTCAAAATATAGTTTAAATATAGCTGTAATTGAAAAAGATTATGATATAGCAGATGACATAGCTTTAATAAATTCTGCTGTAGTATATGATGGAATAGAAACTAAAAACACTTTAGCAGCTAAATTAGAATTAATGGGAAATAACATGTTTGATGAAATAACATCAAAATTTAATGTACCATTTAAAAGAACAGGGGGACTTATAGTTGCAACAAATGAAAAAGAAGAACAAAAAATTATTAAAATGTATGAAAGAGCTTTAAAAAGAGGAGTAGGAGGTATAAAACTTCTAGATAGTAATACTGTATATGAAATGGAACCTAACCTTAATATAAAAGTTATAAAAGCTATTCATTCAGATAATATAGGAGTTGTATGTCCTTATGATTTGGCAATATCTTATGCAGAGATAGCCTTTGACAATGGAGTTAATTTTAAATTAGAAGAAGAAGTAATAGATATAAAGAAAATTTCAAAAGGATTTAAAGTTGAAACTAATAAAAATAAATTTACTTGTAGAATGGTTATTAATACTACACCAAGAAACAAATATAGTATTGATAATAATAATGAAGAAGTAATAAACAATGTTTTTTATTTAAAATACTTTTTACTTGAAAGGGATTTTAAGGGTATTTTTTCTAATATACTTTTTACTATAAGCGAAGAAGGAGAAAGGGCTTTTACTATTCCTTCAATGCATGGTAATACAATAGCTGCTTTAAATACTAAAGAAAATTTAAGTTATGATAAATCTATAAAAAGAGTTTCATCTCTTATAAATGGGGTTAAAGATGAAAATATAACAAGTTTTTATCAATCCTTCTTTTATAAAAATGATGTACTAATAGATGATAGTTCTGTAGATAAAGGATATATAAAAGTTTCTGCAAAACATTATGGAGAAGTGACAATGACACCTGCTATTGCTAAAATAATATGTGAAACTGTAGTAAATAATATGAAATGTAAATTAAAAAAAGATTTTAATGATAAAAGAAGAGAATTTTATAGATTTAGAGATTTATCAGATAAAGAAAAAGATGAAATAATAAAACTTGATAAAAGATTTAGTAAAATAGTATGTCTTTGTCAGATGATTACAGAAGGAGAAATAGTAGAAGCTATAAGGAGACCTTTAGGAGCAAGAACATTAGAAGGTGTAAAAAGAAGAACAGGAGTAACTCTTGGAAGCTGCCAAGGAGCATATTGCACTAATAAAATTATATCTATACTTGCAAGAGAAACAAACAAAAATATAACAGATATAGTTAAAGATTCTAAAAATTCTAAGATGATATTAAGTAGAATAAAGGAATTTGATGGAGTGTAATATATGGAAATTAACAACAAAGATTTTTTAACAACTTTAGTTAGAATAAAAGGTTCAAAATATAATGTAGCTCCTGTAAAGAGTAGCAAACCTATAGATAAAAGTTTATGGATAGAATGTTCAAAGGCTTTAAGTAGAATTTATGTTGGAGCTCCTATAAAAATTGGAGATGTTATATGCAAAAATATTTTAAATACAGGTGTAGATATTATTTGCACTAAAAATATAAATAAAGAATAGGAGAGATAACTATGCTAGATATAAAAAAAATAAGAAACAATCCTGAAGAAATAAAAAATAAAATTTTAAAAAGAGGGGAAATTTATGTTTCTTTTATAGATGAAATATTAAATCTTGATGAAAAAAGAAGAGAAATTTTAGTTCAAGCAGATAATTTAAAAAATAAAAGAAATCAAGTTTCAAAAGAAATACCAAAACTTAAAAAATCAGGAGAAGATGTTGCTCCTATAATGGCTGAAATGAAAAAAGTAGGAGAAGAAATTAAAAAATTAGATGATTGTCTAACAGAAATTGATGAAAAAATTCAAAATATATTATTAAAAATACCAAATATTCCAAATGAAACTGTACCAGAAGGAAAATCTGATGCAGATAATTTAGAAATGAGAAAATGGGGAGATATAACTAAATTTAAATTTGAACCTAAGGCACATTGGGATATAGGAACTAATCTAAACATTTTAGATTTTGATAGAGCAGGGAAAATAACTGGTTCTAGATTTACTGTATACAAAGGCCTTGGTGCAAGACTTGAAAGAGCAATAATAAACTATTTTTTAAATACTCATACAGAGATAAATGGTTATACAGAGATATTCCCACCATTTATGGTAAATAGAAAAAGTATGACAGGTACAGGGCAGCTTCCAAAATTTGAAGAAGATGCTTTTAAAGTAGCAAATACAGATTATTTTTTAATACCTACAGCAGAGGTACCTGTAACTAATCTTTATAGTGATGAAATTTTAAATGGCTTAGATCTTCCAATAAAACATGTAGCATATAGTGCTTGTTTTAGATCAGAAGCTGGTTCTGCAGGAAGAGATACAAGAGGACTTATAAGGCAGCATCAGTTTAATAAAGTTGAGCTTGTTAAGTTTACAAAACCAGAAAATTCTTATGATGAACTTGAAAAACTTACCAATGATGCTGAAAGAGTTCTTCAGGGGTTAGGACTTCCTTATAGGGTAGTTAAACTTTGCAGTGGTGATTTAGGGTTTTCATCAGCTTGCACTTATGATATAGAAGTTTGGATGCCAAGTTACAATAGATATGTTGAAATTTCAAGCTGCAGTAACTTTGAAGATTTTCAAGCTAGACGTGCAAACATAAGATATAGAGAAAATCCAAAGGATAAACCTCAGTATGTTCATACATTAAATGGTTCAGGAGTAGCAGTAGGAAGAACAGTTGCAGCAATACTTGAAAATTATCAAAATGAAGATGGTACTGTAACTGTACCAGAAGTTTTAAGACCATTTATGGGAACAGATATAATAAAATAAATAAATTTATAGGAATATTTTAATCATAATTTTAAAAAATATATATTAAAATATATACCAAATATTTTTAAAAATGTATCAAAATTTTTTATACTATTAGCACCAGTTTTACTGGTGCTTTTTTAATTATTTTTCTCCAGTTATCAATAAAAATTGTGGTATATTAGGATATTATCATAAATCAATCATAATTTTTAAAAATATATATTAAAATATATTGACACTTTAAAAAGCTTTTGTTATAATAATCATTGTCATTGTGATACGGAAAGATGGTCGAGTTGGTTTAAGGCACCGGTCTTGAAAACCGGCGTACGGGTGACCGTACCGTGGGTTCGAATCCCACTCTTTCCGCCATATTAAATATATTTGGAGATGTACTCAAGTGGCTGAAGAGGACGGTTTGCTAAACCGTTAGTAGGGGTAACTCTAGCCCGGGTTCGAATCCCGGCGTCTCCGCCATGAAAGCACCTAACAGAGTTTAGGTGTTTTTAATTTAAAATATGCGGCAGTAGCTCAGTTGGATAGAGTAGCTGGCTACGAACCAGTTGGTCGGGGGTTCGAATCCTCTCTGCCGCACCAAAATACCTTCAAGGCTATTAAAATCAATGCTTTGAAGGTATTTTTTTATAATTAAAAATATTTCTATTTTATTAGAAAAAATAATTTTGTTACATTTTAATTAATAAAAATGTTGCATAATTTATTTTATTTTTTTATAATTAATAAATAAAAATGATGAATAAAATCACAAAATGTCTAAAATTTATGGTTTTTAATAGTTTTTATATAAAAAACTTGACTATAAATACAAATAGTGTAACATTTAAAGTATAAAATGTATTTGGTAAGGAGAAGTGGTAGATGTGGATTTAAAAAGTTCCATAATTGAAGCTGTAACTGAGTTGTTTCAAATGTTTGGGTTAAATTCTTATTTTAAAGAAGAAATATATGAAAAACATCAGTTTATTGGCGAACAAGTTAATGTATTAATAGGGCTTACAGAAAATATAAAAGGAAACGTTATAATAGGATTTAAAAAATCTACAGCTTCTCAAGTAATTTCAGCAATGATGGGCGGAACAGAAATTAAAGAACTTGATTTTATGGCTAAAAGTGCTTTAGGGGAACTTGCCAATATGGCTTTAGGTTCTGCTATTATGAAACTAAATACAGAAAAAGTTATTAGTTTATCTCCACCTACTGTTGTTGTTGGAGAAGATATGTCTCTAACTGTAAGTGGAAATAATTCTACAAAACTTATTTTTAACTTAAATGATGATATATTTAACATTATAATAGCAATTGATTAACACTTTAAGAGGCTTTAGCAAAACCTATAAAATTTATGAATTATTTTGCGAAAGCTTCTTAGCTACTCCAATTTTCTCTCCCATAAATACAGAAGTTTCAAAACCTAATTTTGTTTGATATATTATATCTTCATCTATTTTAACCTTATTTTTCTCAAAAAAAAGCATTATTGTAGATCCGCCAAATTTAAAATAACCTTTTTCATCTCCTTTATTAACTCTTTTATTTGGAATGAATGTTTGAACTATAGAACCTACACAAGTTGCTCCAACTTCAACATATAAAACATCTCCAAAATTTTCTGAGTGAAATAAACTCCATTCTCTTTTATTTTCACAAAATAATTTTTTTACATTTTGAATAGCTATAGGATTTACAGAATAATAAAAGCCCTTTATTTTAAAAGTTTCACTACATATTCCGCTATCAATAAAATGGAAACGATGATAATCAGTAGGACAGAGTCTTAAAATTAAACAAGTACCTCCTTTATACATATTTGATATTGTATCATTTTTTATAAGTTCTCTAAGACTATAAGTAAATCCTTTAACTTGAACTAAATTTTCTAAATCTATATTCTCATAAGAAAATAGTTTTCCATCTGCAGGCGATATCAATATTTCTTTATTCATATTTATAGGACGAGATTTAGTATTTAATTTTCTATAAAAAAATTCATTAAAAGTTTTAAAATCTTCTTCTTTTTTTTCAAACTCTGACATATTTATATTAAATTCATTTATAAAACTTTTTATTTTTCTTTTGCTTATTTTTCTATCTAAATACCAACCATATATCTTTGAAAAACATTTTTTCTTTATAAAACTTTCTAAAAGTTTCATTCCTATTGGAGATGAATAAGTCCAATTTAAATATTTTTCTCCAGCTACTTTTTCTATTTCATATGATTTTTTTTTTCTATCATAATATTTTATCATTACATAAATCTCCTTATACAATAAAAAATTTCAATAAAAATCTAGTAACTACTATTAATCAAAAAATAAAAATACATACCTTTATCAATAAAATAAATTAAAACTTTATATTTTGTATTTTATCATTAACAATATTTTTTATCCACTTTAAAATTTACAAGTAAATTCTATATAAATAAGAATTTTTAAAAACTATGAAAGTTTTTTTCATATTGGTATAATAGAATATATAAACCAAAGGAGGAAAACAAAAATGCCTGGCAGTTTGATAAAAATAAAAGAAATATTAGATAATATAAGTCCATCTGAAAAAAAAGTAGCAAAATATATAATTGAAAATCCAGATAGCGTATCAAATCTTTCTATAGGAGAGCTTGCAAAAAGGATAGGAACAAGTGAAGCAACTATTGTAAGGTTATGTAAAGTTCTTGACTTTAAAGGTTATAAAGATTTTAGAATAAGCATTACAAAAGATATAGCCTCTATGAAAAAAGAAGATGAAGAAGAACAATATACAGATGTAAAACCTGGAGATTCTTTAGAATCTATAATACAAAATATAAGTTATAATAATAAAAAATCCATTGATAATACTTTAGAGATAATTTCTTTTGATGAAATAAATAAAGCAGTAGATGCAATTGTATCAGCAGATAGAATTGAGTTTTTTGGTATAGGGGCTTCATTTATTATTGCTTATGATGCTATGCAAAAATTTTCAAGAATAAATAAAATAGCATTAAGTTTTCCCGATCCGCATCTTCAAATAGCTTCTGCAGCTAATTTAAAAAAAGAAGATGTTGCTGTTGCTATATCTTATTCAGGGGAAACTAAAGATACATATGATTCCATAAAAATGGCTAAAGAATCAGGAGCAACTACTATAAGTATAACAAAATTTGGTCAAAATCCTATAAGTAATATTTGTGATATAAAACTATTTGTATCAGCGCCAGAAATAAGCATAAGAAGTGGTGCCATGTCTTCAAGAATTGCTCAGCTTAATGTTATAGATATTTTATTTTCTGCTGTTACAAGTAAACAATTTAATGAAGTAAAAAAATATTTACAAAATACTAGAAAATCTATAAGAGAAAAGAAAATAAAGTAAAAAGTCAGCTTATATAGGCTGACTTTTATATTCACTTCTTGTTTGCTCTATTGTAGGATTTAAATGTTTATTTTTTATAAAATCTTCTGCTATTTGAGGAAATAAAATATAAGTTAGTACATCTTCTTCACTGTTTGTTATATATTTAAGCTTTTCTTTTGTGTTTTCGAAAATTGGCTCAAGGGTATCTGCAAACCTTGTAGTTATTCTTTCTTCTCCTTGAAGAGCCTTGTTTAAAAGATCTTCATTAATTTTCCCAGGAGATTTTCCATACTCTCCTCTGCAATAAGCCTTTACTTCTTTAAGTATCATCTTATATCTTTCCCCTGTAAGAACATTTATAGTAGCTTGAGTACCAACCATCTGGCTCATAGGTGTTACAAGTGGGGGATAACCTAAATCTTCTCTTACTTTTGGAACTTCCTTTAAAACTTCTTCAAGTTTTTCTATGGAATTTTGACTTTTAAGCTGTGATATCATATTAGAAAGCATTCCTCCAGGTATTTGATAAGTTAAAGCTTCTGGTTGAGGACTTAAAACTTTAGCATCTAAAATACCAGATTTTATAAAATTTTCCCTTATAGGTTTAAAATAATTATTTATAGATTTAAGTTTAGTATTTTCAATACCTGTATTAAATCCCATATTTTTCAGCACTTCATTCATAGTTTCCGTTGGAGGCTGAGATGTGCCGCTTGAAAAAGAAGAAATAGCACAATCAATTCCATCAACTCCTGCCTCTATAGCTTTTAAATAAGACATTTCAGCTAATCCGTTTGTAGAATGTGAATGAATATATACTGGAATTTTGACAGCTTCTTTTATTCCTTTAATTAAACTATAAGCAGTATTAGGCATTATAAGTCCTGCCATATCTTTTAAACAAATAGAATCAGCTCCCATATTTTCAAGTTCTTTAGCTAAACTTATATAACTTTCTGTATTATGAATAGGGCTTATAGTATATACTATAGTTCCTTGTGCATGAGCCCCTTGTTTTTTAGTTTCATAAATAGCAGTTTCTATATTTCTAAAATCATTTAAAGCATCAAAAATTCTTATTATATCGATTCCATAATAAACTGCCATTTTAATAAATTCCCTAACTACATCATCTGGATAATGTTTATATCCAAGTAAATTTTGACCTCTTAAAAGCATTTGAAGTGGAGTTTTTTTTACTACAGATTTTATCTTTTTTAATCTTTCCCAAGGATCTTCATTTAAATATCTTATACATGCATCAAAAGTAGCTCCTCCCCAGCATTCTATAGAATAATATCCAGCATCATCTAATTCCCTAAGTATAGGAGCAAATTGATTAAAAGAAAGTCTTGTAGCAATAAGAGATTGATTAGCATCTCTAAGAACTGTTTCAGTTATATGTATGTTACTCACTAAATTCACTCTCCTAAATTTATAATAAAAAATGATATTGTTTACTTATATTAAGAATATATCAAAAATAATAATTTTAAAAGTATTATTTGTAATAAAAATAATTTTACATATAAAGTATTAAATTTATGTATATATATAATGAAATAATATTTAACATATTAAGAAAAAAATTAAGAAATTATAGAGCTATTGACTTTAAAAATAAACTATAATAAAATATTATGGTAAATAAAATATGTTTCCGTAGCTCAGAAGGATAGAGCGACCGCCTCCTAAGCGGTAGGCCGTGGGTTCGATTCCCGCCGGGAACACCAAAGTGGCAGTGGATATTTAGATATTCATCTGCCACTTTTTTTAAAAAAGGGGGTATAAAATTTGGGTGAATTTTTAGAAATAAATACTGTTTTTGGACAATTAAATAGTTTAATAAATCTTATTGAAAATATAAATAAAAATGTTCCTTTTAAACAGATTTTAGAATATATATTTAATACATTTTCTAAATATATACCTTATACTCATATAGGTGTTGCACTTATTGAGTATGATAAAAAAATGGTAAGAGCTTCTTATGGTATAAGTAGTGATAATCATAAAAATTTAGTGTCTAAAATGAAAGGAATTGAAGCATATTTAGATAATACGAGTCTTAGTAAAATTGTTAAAAATGGTGAAGAAAGAATTATAAATGATTTAGAAGAATATGTAAAAGGAAAACCACTTAAAGAATATAATAAGATACTTATTGAAGAAGGAATAAAATCTTCTATAACATTTCCTTTAAAAAGTAATAATAAAGTCATAGGAATAATATTTTTTTCAAGTAATTTAAAAAACATATATAAAAAAGAACACATAATATTTTTAAGAACATTAGCTAATAGTATTGCTTTAAGTCTTGAAAAAGATATTTTAATAAAAGATATGATTATAAGTTCAACTTTAGCTTTAGCTAAACTTACTGAAGAAAGAGATTCTGAAACAGGAGATCATATTTATAGAATAAAAAAATATTCTAAAATGATTGCTGGATTTTTATCTAAAGAAGATAAATATAAAGATATAATAGATATAGAGTATATAGACAATATTGAAAGATTTAGTCCTCTTCACGATATAGGAAAAGTTGCAATTCCTGATGAAATATTATTAAAATCAGGTAAATTAACATATGAAGAATTTGAAATAATGAAAAAACATACTATTTATGGAGCAAAAGTTTTAAAAACAGCAGATGAAATTTTAGAACGAAATGGTATGAGTATATATAAAATGGCAATAGATATAGTAGAGGGACACCATGAAAAATGGGATGGCTCTGGGTATCCTTATGGCAAAAAAGGAGAGGATATTCCTCTTAGTGCAAGAATAGTTGCTGTGGCAGATGTATTTGATGCATTAACCAGTAAAAGACCATATAAAAAACCTTTTAGCTTTGAAGATACTATAAAAATAATAAAAGAAGGTTCTGGAAATCATTTTGATCCATTTATTGTAGGTGTATTTATCAAAAATATTAATGCTATAAAATTAAAATATCAAAATTTTAAAAACAATAATATTTTGTAAAATTTAATTATTAAAATATATAAAGTATTCAAGTTGAAAGGAATAAAAATGCAAGAATTGTTTATAAAAGAAGCTATAAAAGAAGCCTATAAAGCATTAAAATTAAACGAAGTTCCTGTAGGTGCGATTATAGTAAAAGATAATAAAATTATTTCCCGGGCATTTAATCTTAAAGAAAAATTAAAAGATCCTACAGCTCATGCTGAAATTTTAGCTATAAAAAAAGCTTGTAAAGTTCTAAATAATTGGAGACTTTCAGGCTGCAGTTTATATGTTACATTGGAACCATGTCCTATGTGTGCTTCGGCTATAGCTCAAGCTAGAATAAGTAATTTATATATAGGAACATTTGATCCAACTGCAGGTGCATGTGGTTCTGTAATAAATATTATAGAAAACCCATATTTAAATTACAAAGTTAATGTTAATTGGATTTACAGCAGTGAATGTAGCAGAATATTAACAGAATTTTTTAAAACAAAAAGAAAAGATATATAATAAATAATAGCTAAAACTTATGAGAATATGTTAATGAAGAATCAATTAAAAATTATAATAATTGAAAAACATTATAATATATATTAAAATGTTTTTATAACGAATTTTATACAAATTAAAAAATATAGAAAATAACCAAATTTATATATAAACATTAAAAGCAGTATATTGATTTAGTGAGGTGTTTTAAGTGGAAAATGAAATATTAGAAATTTTAAAAGGAATGCAAAAAAATATATCATTAATACAAGAAGATATGTCAGATCTAAAAGAAGACATGTCAGGCTTAAAGAATGAAGTA
>NZ_FUYD01000015.1:0-33366 GCF_900167505.1 Clostridium sp. USBA 49 | reverse complement strand
TAAAAGAAGATGTGTCAGGCTTAAAGAATGAAGTAACAGGATTAAAAGAAGATGTACTAGAATTAAAAGAAGGCCAAGAAAGACTTGAAAAGAAAATTGATTCCATATTTGAACAAACTGTTGATTTAACGGAATTTAAAACAAGTGTGTTAGTTAAATTAGAAGATTTAAAAGAAGTTAAGGAAGTTACTAAAACTAATTGTTATGAAATAGCTAAACTTAAAGCAGTGAAATAATTATATTTTAGTTATTATAGATATTTTACAATCATAATTGATTTATTTATATATTTCATAGTATAATTATATAGAATTAAATCAGGAGAGATGTCCGAGAGTTTTATGGTACCTGACTCAAAATCAGGTTACTTTACCCGAAAATTTAATAATTAATTATTAAATGGAAGCGTATCGAAGTGGTCATAACGAGCCGCACTCGAAATGCGGTAGTCCTTAGGGGCTCGTGGGTTCGAATCCCACCGCTTCCGCCAACAACAATCCCGCGTAAATCAAGGGTTTACGCGGGTTTTCTTATGTCCTTTCTGTGGTGCCCGATTTTGCTGTAATTGGTTAAAATGGTGCCCGTGGTGCCCTGCTTTGTGGTGCCCGGAACTCCTAAAAACTAATAAAAAGCAGCGCGGAGCTATAAAAAGATATTGCCGTTATAGCTACATTTCGCTGCTTTTCTTTTTGGATTTTTTCGGCGTGTCATTTTGATCTGCTCCCTTTTCAGAAGCAGTCTTTTGCGGGTGCGTGGATTGAAATAAAAATAGGTAATACTCCTGCCAACACGCTTCCAGTCGCACCCCACGCGGGTTGGATCTATGGATCTATATAAATATTTGTAAGCCAGTAAATAAAACTGGCTTTTATTATTTTATAAATGCTTGAAAATTTTAACAATATTTAAATATAAAATAATTAAACATAAAAATAAGGCATACATATTGTATGCCTTATTGGTGGAGGAAGATGGATTCGAACCATCGAAGTCAGAGACAACAGATTTACAGTCTGCCCCCTTTGGCCACTCGGGAATTCCTCCACATATGGAGCTGGCAATAGGAATCGAACCTACAACCTGCTGATTACAAGTCAGCTGCTCTACCGTTGAGCCATGCCAGCATATTAATTTTTATGGTGGGCACAACAGGGCTCGAACCTGTGACCCTCTGCTTGTAAGGCAGATGCTCTCCCAGCTGAGCTATGCGCCCTTAGCTTAAAATATTAACGTCGGCTCACCCGACGAAGATTATTATATATTGAATATGTAATTTAATCAAATACATAAAACAGCGATTATTTCAAATTATATCTTATTTGCTTTAATTTTTAGCTTTTTTTAAGCATTTAAACATATATACAAAAACTATAATATTATAATTATTAAAATATAAAAAATAAAAAAAGAATAAATTTCATAACTTTCCACAAATAAATATAGTAATAACTATTGATTTAAAATTAAAATCATAGTATAATCAATCTTGTCGTTAATAAACATATAAATTATAAAAATTTAATAATTTGTTTCATGAGTTATATGGAGAGATGTCCGAGTTGGCTTAAGGGGCACGCCTGGAAAGCGTGTGTAGGGGAAACTCTACCGAGGGTTCGAATCCCTCTCTCTCCGCCATTTAAACTTTCCGTGCTAGATGGGGAACTAGCGGTGCCCTGTAACCTGCAATCCGCTACAGCAGGGTTGAATTCCTCGCCTAGGCTATAACGTGTGAAGTCTGGTCTATAAAAGTGGCGTTGAGAATTGGGTCCCACGCAACGGAAACTCATGAACCCCGTCAGGTCCGGAAGGAAGCAGCGGTAAGTGATAATTTTCGTGTGCCGTGGATTAACCTGGTTTGAGTTAACTATATAGATAACGTTCATATGTTATCAGTCGAAGCGAGGTGCACGGTTTACATAATAGAAATAAGAGGTGCTAATTAAGCATCTTTTTTTTATATAAATTTACAAATTTTATATACTACATATTTAAAATAAATAGAATATGATATATTTATTGTTAAGGTTATAAATATTAATGTATAATTAAATATATGCTTAATTTAAATAAAATATTTTTGTATTCTAATTTATAAAAAGAAGGTGAAATCATGGCATATACCGCTTTATACAGGGAATGGAGACCTAAAACTTTTAGTGATGTAGTTGGACAAAAGCATATAACTACAACACTTAAAAATCAAATAAAAAACAATAGAATAGCTCATGCATATCTTCTTTGTGGAACCAGAGGAACTGGTAAGACTTCAACTGCTAAAATACTTGCAAAAGCGGTAAATTGTCTTAATATACAAGATGGAGAGCCATGTAATGAATGTGAATCTTGTAAAAAGATAAATGCAGGACTTTCTATTGATTTTGTAGAGCTTGATGCAGCATCTTATAGAGGAATAGATAAAATAAGAGATATAATAGATGAGGTTCAGTACCCTCCAAGAGAATCAAAATATAAAGTTTACATAATAGATGAAGTCCATATGCTTACAAAAGAAGCTGTTAATGCTTTTTTAAAAACATTAGAAGAACCTCCAAGTAATGTAATATTTATTCTTGCAACAACAGATCCTCAAATGCTTCCTATAACTATACTTTCTAGATGCCAGAGATTTGATTTTACTAGAATAAGGCCTGAAGATATGTTTGAAAGACTTAGAAAAATAGTAAAAGAGAATGGAGTTTTTGCTGATGATAGAAGCCTTAATTTAATTGCAAAAATGTCTGATGGTGCTATGAGAGATGCTTTAAGTATATTAGATCAAGCAATATCTATGGGCAATGGAAAAGTTGAATATGATGAAGTTGTAAATATGCTTGGGTTAGTTACAAATGAAAATTTGTTTAAACTTATTGATGCTATCATAGAAAGAAATGTAGAAAAATCTATGAAAATAGTAGATGAAGTTGTGTTTTCAGGTAAGGATATTTATAATTTTATAAAAGATTTAATAATACATCTTAGAAATCTTATGATGGTTAAAATAAGCAAAAATCCAGAAGATGTACTTGATATGTCTTATGAAAATATAGAAAATCTAAAATCTCAAGCTCAAAAAATAAGAATTGAAGAAATAATGAGAGATATAAGAATACTTCAAGAAGCACAAGAGCAGTCTAAGTGGAGTAAACAAAGCAGAATTTATTTAGAGCTTGCAGTAATTAAACTTTGCAAAATTGAATACGATACATCAAACGAAGTTATACTATCAAGGCTTAATAGATTAGAAGAAAATTTAAAAAATGGTCAAATTTCTATAACAAACAAAGAAAATATAAATGCTTTCAATAATTCTTTAAAAAAGCAATCTGCAAAAACTGAATTAAAAACTAAGAATATAGAAAAAACAGAAATTAAACAGTTAGATGAATATAATACTAATTCTAAGCTAAACATAGATATAATTAGAAAAAACTGGAGAGATATTCTTGAAATGCTAAAAGCTAGAAATTCAAGAGCAAATGCTGCACTTTTAGACACAGGAGAGCCTGTATCTTTTAAAAATGGAATCATTGAAGTAAGATTTGATGAGCTTCATGCTTTTAGTAAACAAAGACTTGAAGGTGAAGAAAATAGAAAAATAGTTGAAGACGTATTTTCACAGGCACTAAAAGAAAAAGTTAGAATAAAATATACTGTAGACAAAAAACAAAATTTAATAAAATCTCCTGAAGAGATAATTAAAGAAACTTTTGGAGAAGATGTTGTAGAAATTATTGATGAATAGGTATATAATTTTGTAGTACATTATTATCTATATAGAGTAAATTAGAATAATAATATATTTTTGAGGAGGTATTTACTTATGGCTAAAGGTGGTTTCCCAGGTTTCGGTGGAGGAGCTAATATGAATAATCTTATGAAAACAGCACAAAAATTTCAAGAACAAATGCAGGAGATGCAAAAGGAACTTGAAAATAAAAAATATGAAGAAAAAGCAGGAGGCGGTGCTGTAACAGTAGTTGTCAGCGGTAAAAGACAAATTTTAGATATTAAAATAGATAAAGATGTAGTTGATCCAGATGATGTTGAAATGCTTCAAGATCTTATCTTAACTGCTTGCAATGCTGCTTTAAGAAAAGCTGAAGAAGATACAGCAAACCAAATGGGTAAATTAACAGGTGGATTAAATATACCAGGAATGTTTTAGAATTAAAAACATTATTAACAAGAATGAAAAATTAAGATAAATTCTTAGTTTTTCATTCTTTCTTTATAATTTATAGGCCCATTATAGAATGGAGGAATAACATGGATTTTTATCCAATTGCTATAGAAAAACTTATAGAAGAATTTGCAAAGTTACCTGGGATTGGCTATAAAACAGCACAAAGATTAACTCTTTATATTTTAAATCTTCCAAGAGAAGAAGTAAAAGAATTTGCAGAGGCATTAGTAAAAGCTCGTGGAACTATAAAATACTGTTCTATATGTGGAAATTTTACAGATACTGATCCATGCAATATATGCAGTAACCCAAGCAGAGATAAAAGTACCATATGTGTAGTAGAACAGCCTAAAGATATTATGTCTATGGAAAAGGTAAAAGAATATAATGGTGTTTATCATGTTCTTCATGGAACTATTTCTCCAATGTCAGGGAGAGGTCCAGAGCAGATAAAACTTAGAGAACTTATAAGAAGAATTAATGGAGAAGTAAAAGAAGTTATTGTAGCTACAAATCCAAACATAGAAGGAGAAGCCACAGCTATGTATATATCAAAAATACTAAAACCTTTAGACGTAAAGGTTACAAGAATAGCTCACGGAATTCCAGTAGGCGGAGATTTAGATTATGCTGATGAAGTTACACTTTCAAAGGCACTTGAAGGAAGAAGAGAGATATAGGTGTAAAATTTTGTTGTCTACATCAAATAAACTCCTATCATTATTCAAATTATTTTTAAAATGCAAATAAAGTACTATCAGAAAACCATAAAGAAAAGGTATAAGTAATGCCTTGGAATTATGGTTTTTTTATGACTTTAATTTTCCTTAATACAATAAATTTATATCTTAAAAATTGTGGTTTATTATCTATTCTTATTAAAAGAGCATTAGTTCCTTATTGAGATAGATTTTTATCAAGTATCTTAGGTAATGCTGCTATGTTTTTGCGTTCAGTAGAAATCAATATAATAATCAAATTTTTATTTATGAAAATTTAATTGTGAGTTTGTGGGTTGACATATTAAAAAAAACTAATATAATATCTTATGGATACCCTATATGGGTATAATTTGAGTGGAGGGATCAATATGAAAAAATTTATTGAATTATGGAAGAAGTATTCATATGTAATTTTATTAATATTTATTATTGCAAGTCTATTTGATTTTAAAATAGCAGTAGCAGCAATTATATGTATGGTTGCACCTATAATAGTATCATTATTCAAAGGAAGATTTTGGTGTGGAAATTTATGTCCAAGAGGAAGTTTTTACGATAATGTAGTATCAAAATTTAGTAAAAAAAATCAAGTACCTAAATTTTTGAAATCAGTATATTTTAGAATATTTGTAATTTTGTTTATGTTTACAATGTTTGGAATAGGTATTAAAGAAAATTGGGGAAATATTGAAGGAATTGGTATGGTTTTTTATAGAATTATTGTAATTACAACTTTAATTGGAATAGTATTATCCCTTTTTTACAATAACAGAACTTGGTGCAATTTCTGTCCTATGGGAAGTATAGCTGCATTCATTTCTTACATTAAAAGAGATAAAAATAATATATTACAGGTATCTAATACTTGTGTTAATTGTAAAATTTGTTCAAAAAAATGTCCTATGGGAATAGAACCTTATAAATATAAAGGGGATGCACTAAGTCATTATGATTGTATTCAATGTGCAAAGTGTGCAATAGCATGCCCTAAAAAATCAATAAGCTATAAATAAATTAAAAAGCCATTCATAAAAAATTATGAATGGCTATATCTTTGAAATTATATAAGTTTTAGTATTTATAGTTTATATTTAATTATTTGCATAACTTTCTAAATTCGTCAGCTACAAATTGTACTTGTGTTCCTATAATAATTTGTACGCTTGTTTTACCTGGTCTAATTACACCAGATGCGCCTGAAGATTTAATAATTTTTTCATTTACTTTAGATGGATCTTTAACTTGTAAACGAAGTCTAGTTACGCAATTATCAATAGATACTATATTTTCTTTTCCGCCAACCCCTTTTAATATAGTTGATGCAACTTTAGTATAATCGTTATTTTCAAGGCTTATATTCATTTCTTCATTTATATCATCATTTTCTCTACCAGGTGTTTTTAAATCCCACATTGTAATTACTAAGCGAAATACTATATAATAAATAATTCCCACTACTAAACCAATTGGTATAATCAAAAGAGGATTTTTAGCCATAGGAGCTTTAAAACTTAAAAACCAGTCTACAAAACCTGCACTGAAGTTAAATCCAGCTCTAACTGGAAGAATTGCACATACAGCTACTGAAATTCCTGTTAAAGCGGCATGAACAACATAAAGTCCAGGAGCTAAGAACATAAAAGAAAATTCTAATGGTTCTGTAATACCAGTAAAGAAAGAAGATAATGCAGATCCTAATAATAAACCATATACTACTTTTTTCTTTTTTTCTTTGGCTGTATGGTACATAGCTAATGCAGCTGCTGGAAGACCAAACATCATTACAGGGAAAAACCCAGTCATATACATACCAGTTTGTCCGAAAACTCCACCTGATTTAGTTCCCCAAAATTTCCCTATATCATTAATTCCGGCTACATCAAACCAAAATACAGAGTTAAGTGCATGATGAAGACCAGTAGGTATTAAAAGTCTATTAAAAAATGCATAAATTCCAGCACCAATAGCTCCTGTAGATATAATTGCTTTACCAAAAGCAACTAATGCACTATAAACAACAGGCCAAATAAAAAATAATATAATTGCTGCAATAATTGATAATCCAGATGTTACTATAGCAACACTTCTTTTACCACTAAAAAAACCTAAAGCATCAGGAAGTTTAGTATTTTTAAATTTATTATAGCAATAAGCACCAATTAAACCTGCCAAAATACCTATAAATTGAGTTTGAATTTTACTAAAAGCTGTAGGTACTGCAGATACATCAACTCCTTTAAACATTGCTACTGCAGATGGAGAAAGTAAAGTTGTAATAACAAGCCAAGAAACAAGACCAGCAAGACCTGCTGTACCATCATTATCATCAGACATTCCAACACTTACACCTATTGCAAATAAAAGTGCCATGTTATCAATTATTGCACCACCGCCTTTTAATAAAAAAGCTGATACTACGCTGTTTGATCCCCAACCAGAAGGATCTATCCAGTAACCAATACCCATTAAAATACCTGCTACAGGTAAAGCTGCTACTGGAAGCATTAATGATTTACCTAATTTTTGTAAAAATTTCATCATAAAAGAGCTCCTCCTTTATTTATAATTTTATTTTAAGGATTTTTCATCCTTAAATACTAAAAATAAATGTTTTAAAAGAAATTTATAAAAACAAAAAAGCTGAAAAAGACAAATTAAATTATCTTTTTCAGCTTTTGCCCGAAATTAATCGGTTACACGCTGTAAAAACCTATAAATATTTATATAATCATATATATAATATATTTTATAAATAATCAATACATTTTCAAAATTTTATATTAAAATAATTAACTATTTTTCTTTTCAGTTTCAGCTACTCTAAGTCTTTCTATATGCATTGCTAAATAAGCTATTTCACCTTCACTAATATTTTTTTCTAGACCTTTAGATAATATTTTTGAAACATCTTTAGATATTTTATAAGATAATTTATATTTAGATTTTATTTCTTTTATAAAATCATTTTTAATAGGTATATCTAAAAGTACTCTTTTTATTGCAAATTTTAGATGAGTTAAAAATCTAGCATAATCTAAAGAATTTTTATCTATTTCTATACCTAGTTTTTCTTCTATATGTTTAACTATTGAATTTATTAAATAGGTGTTCTTTATTGTATTGGATACCTTACCAGAATTTCTAGCAGAATGAATATGTAATGCTATAAATCCAATTTCACTTTCTGGTATAGTTATATTTTTTTCTGTTTCTAAAATTTTTATAGCTTTCTTTGCTAATTCATATTCTTTTGGATAAAGTGCCTTTATTTCCACAAGAAATGGATTTTCTATTTCATCTTTATTTGAAAGTCTCATTATTGCAAAATTTAAATGATCTACTAATGCAATATGAATTCTTTCATTTAATTCCTCATTTAATTCACTTGCAATATAAGATATTATTTTTTCACATAAAGAAATAAATTCTTCATCAACATTTTCCACTACTTCTTCAAAGTTTCTTAAATTATCTTCATCTTCAATAACAAATACTTTTTCTACTTTAGTACCTTTTTCAATTTTATCTCCAGCTTTTTTACCAAATCCAATACCTTTGCTAAATAATATTCTTTCTAATCCATTCATTTTTACAGAAATTATATTATTATTATAAGTTTTAATTACAATTGCTGAATCAGTAATTATTTTCATATTATCACCTTTTTACCTATAAATTTAGTGATGTATTAAATATGCTAATTAATATAAATATTCAAAAAAAAATAAAATATATTTTATTTTTGCAAAGAAAATTGCTATTTTAAACTATGGCTACATTAAATTTTGAAGATATGGATATATACACATTAATACTAACTTAATATAAATATATTGTAAAGTTTAAATTTTGAATACAATTTCTATTTTATGTCAACAATTTAAATATAATAAAGTTGATAAAAATGGAGGATATTATGAATAGGCTGGCTATAATAGAATATTTATTTAAAAAAAATACTTATACTGAAGATGAAAAAGAACTTATAAAATCTATAGAAGATGCTAAATATGAACTGGAAATAGCAAGACAGAACTTTGACATAGCTTTTGATCCTCAGCTTATAGACTATACAATATATAAAGAAAATGCAGCAAAGGTAAGGCTTTCGTATCTTTTAAAACAGGCAAAAGATAAAGAAATTCAAGTAGATGCAAGTTTTATGATTGATGAATTTAAAGCAATATGATACCTAAATATAGTATTATAATTTAACCCCTTGAATATAAATATTGTATAATATATTATAAGCTTAAGGGGTGATATAATGGAATACATGGGGTATTTTATAATTGCAGTTATAGCAATTTTTCTTATAATTAAAATATTTTCTTGGCCAATAAAGTTGTTTTTTAAACTTTTAGCCAATACAATTTTAGGAGTTATAATGCTTTTTGCTGTAAATTTCATAGGAGCTTATTTTAAATTTTATATAGGTATAAACTTAGTAACAGCTTTAATAGCAGGATTATTAGGTGTTCCGGGAGTTATATTTCTTATAATATTTAAATTATTTTTATAATGAAATTAAAAAATTAATAAAAACAATATCAGATTATTTAAATACTATTAAATAAATAAAAAAAGAAATTTCTATTTTAAATGTAGAAATTTCTTTTTTTATTTAAAAATTGCAAAATATATGTTTATAAATTTATTTGGTGGCAAGAATTGAGATAAGAATAAATTATATATTATGTTATAGGTTTACTCTATGGGAGTGATGGAAGGTGAGAGATAATAAAATACATAAAATTACATATTTTTCATTTTCAATTTTTATAACAATGTTGTTAAGTTTTATAGGCATTGGATACGCTTATTGGAATGAAAATTTAAAAATTTTTGCCTCCGTAAAAACGGCATATATGAATGTATATTTTGATGAAACTATAAGTAATCCTAATATTACTTATAGTAAAGATAATAAAGTAAGCACATCTAAAGGAAGCAATGTAGCAAATTTAAATTTTAAAATGAATAAGGGTGATAGTTATAAAGAATTTGATTTTAAAGTTATAAATGGAGGAAGTATACCAATTAGATGGAAAACTGTTGAAATACCAAAAGAGCCCAATGAAAATGGAATTAGTATAATAGTATCAAGACCAATAAATAAGACATATGAAATAGGTGAAATAAGTAAAACCACTCTAAAATTTATACCTAATTGGGATATAATTGGAGATTTAGATGAATATGAATTTAAAGTTAAAATGCCTTATAGACAATGGACATATGCTAAAAATGCAAGTGTTGGTGACGAAGGGTGGATACAATATGTTGTTGTAAACGTAAAAATAGATTTCAATTAGTTTAATAAAGTATTTAATTTTATTTATGGAGTTTTTATGAATAAAAATATTTTAATACATTTTATATTAATTTGGGTGATTTTAATATATGTATTAGATAATGCTTTTATGTTTTATTTTAATAAAAAAGCTTATTTTATATACATAATAAAACCTTTAATATGGTTTATAGCTGCAATTATAGTACATAGATTTCCAAAGGTAATGTATAAAGTAAAAGTAAGATATAAAAAATTTATAATAGAATGGATTATATTATTAGCTTTATTTTATGTTACAGTTCAAATATTTATGGGATTTGTTTGTGGGTTTGCTAAGAATCCTTATAACTTAAGTTTAGTTAGAATTTTACAAAATTATATGACATTTTTTCCAATATTAATTGGACAGGAGAAAGTGAGAAGCTATTTAATTAATAGTGAATATAGAAATTTATTTTTAAGAATGTTATTTGTATCATTATTATTTACTTTAATCAATATACCTTTAGATAAAATACTAAATATTAAAAATGATTTAGAAATTATACAATTTATGGGATATACATTTCTTCCAAAGCTTTGTTTAAATATAATGGCAGTTTATCTTGTATATTTAGGTGGAGAAACATTTTCTATTTTATATATAGGAATAATAGAAGGAATTAAATACATATTGCCTATTCTTCCAAATTTAAATTTTTTAGCTTCATCTTTTATAGGTATATATATGCCTATATTTAGTATGTTTTTTATTCAAAATATATATTTAAAAAAATCAAAAGAAATAAAAAAAAGAGAAGTACATAATGAAAAAACTTTAAAATTTATTTTTGTTACATTTACTTCGGTATTTATAATATGGTTTTTTATAGGTATTTTCCCAGTTTATCCAGTAGCTATAGCTACTGGAAGTATGAAACCATTAATAAAACCTGGAGATATAGTATTAGTTAAAAAAATAAAAGATAATGATATTAGTACTGGAGATATTATACAGTATAAAAATGATAATATTTATGTATTTCATAGAGTTGTTGAAATTGTAGAAGAAGAAAATGAAATAAAGTATGAAACTAAAGGGGATAACAATCAATTATCTGATAGTAAGTTAGTATCAAGTGATATGATAAAAGGAAAAGTTATAAAAATAATACCTAAGGCTGGATGGCCTGTTTTGATTATTAAAAACAGCAAAGAAAATATTTAATATAAAAAACTGATAGGAGAAATTATATGAGAAAAACAAGAATATTAATATTTATTTTAATTATTAGTCTTTTTTTAATGGAAGCAGGTTATGCTCAATGGACAGAAAATATTGCGGTAAATAGTACAGTAAAAACAGGGGAACTGTCAGGAACATTTACAGAGGCTTCTATTATTCCAGATGATTATATAGAAGCTACCAAGCCAAACATAAATAAAAATTCAAGTGTAAATTCTATTTTATGTGAAGTTTCTAATTTTTATCCGGGTGGAGGAGCTACTTTAGATACAGTTTTTAAAAATGATGGTACTATTCCATCAAAGATTACATCTATAACTATTCAAAGTGATGGAAATGAAGCTGTGCCAAGTGGATATACTAATCTTAATGATTTATCAAAATTTACACTAAAAAGTGGTGAATTTATAGTTGATAAATATGGAACTGAAAATGATTTATATATTGACTTAAAAGATAAAAGTCTTAATGAACTTGAGAGATTTTTAAACGAAAAAATTAAAGCCAATTCTATGGTGTTAGAGCCATCAAATGGTAATGAATCAGAAACTGTGAAATTTTCTAATTTTCATTTTGTTTTAAACAATAACGATGAAACATCAGAAAAAAGTATATGTAGATTTACTATTAATATAAATTTAGCTCAAAATTAAATGTACTAAATGTGTGTATTTAAATATTTTTTGATTTATTAGGAGTTAAAATATTAGATTTATGAATAAAGTTAATTTAGATAAAAATAATAGAAAAATATTGTTATTTACTTGTGTTTTTGTTTTTATGTTTGGATTTTTATTTTTATTAAAAACTTTGATTAGTGGTAAATATGAAAATAAAAAAGAAGAAGTGTTATCTTACAATAATAAAGCCTTAATAAATTACAAAGTTAATCTTCTCCCCAATTCTATATATGAAGAAAAAAGTCTTGGAGAGGGGAAAATATATATAACAGATTATGTAGATAGTATAGATACATTACTTAATTATAAATTTAATTGCAAAGATAATATAGAAAAAATATCTGTAGATTACGAAGTAAATGCAGTTATAGAAGGATTTATTGGAAATAAAAAAGATAGTAAAGAGATTTGGAGTAAAAAGTTTAATTTGCAGCCTAAAACAGAGTTAGTACTAAATAAAAATGAATTTCAAAAGGATATATTAATTGATATAAAAAATTATAATTCTATAGTTCGGGATATGGTAAAAAAGGTGAATACTAATTTTAGTAATAAACTTATAGTTACATGGAATATTAATGTTAAAGGGAAAAGCAGCAAAGGAGAATTTTTTGAAAAATTATCTCCAACTATGGAAATACCTCTTGGAGAAAGTTATTTTGAGGTTAAAGGAGATCTTCTTCAAGATAAGAATGGAAGTATAGATAATGTAAAAAAAGTAATATCAGATAGATATATTACAGGTATTATTATTTCTAGTTTTACTATGGTAATTTCTATAATTGCTTTTTTCTATATTTTTTTATTTACATTAGAAAATGATAATAAAGAAATATCTATAAGAAAAATAAATAAAATACTTAAAAATTATGAAGATATGTTAGTGGCACTTAAAGATGAACCTTTGGAAGGAAATGAAATTATTATAAAAGTTTTAGATATGAATGGTTTAATAAAAATAGCAGATGATTTAGATAAGCCTATTTTTTACAAATATTTCATAAATATAAATGAGATAAAATATTTTTGTGTAATAGATAATAAAAAAGCTTATGTTTATCAGATTTAACAAACGGTAGGAAATTTTTCCTGCCGTTTGTTAAATAAATTAAAATATATTGAGTATATTTGCTTTTAATTAAATGGTTGCATAAAAGTCTAAAAATAACTAAAATAGATATATGGGTATAATAGTTTTATAAATTTTATTATATTGGAATTTTTATAATGTGTAAACATTTTTTTATATAGATAAAAGGAAGCCGGGGGTATAAACATGAAAAAAGATGATTTTAATATAATGTCTAATATAAAAATAATAGAGCAGCTTAAGGCAGAACTTATTTGCATAATTGGAGATTTTTTTAAGCTTTTAACAAAGGGAAGCAATGTAGCACATGATGCTATATTAGATTGTATTTCTGGAGCAATAATAGTATTATATATACTTGCAGAAAGATTAGGATATTCTTTTACAGCTGTAGATGAAAGTATGAAGAAAAAACTTAAATTGGGAATAGTTGAAGAAGATAATATAGAAAAACAGGGTAAAGATTTAAGCAGACTTTATACACATATAAAAGAAAGAAATTAGGAGATAGATATGGAAAACAAAAAATATAATACTAAATCATTAGTTGAATCAGGATTAATTTCAGCTATAATTATAATACTTATGCTTATTACAGCTTATGTACCTTTTGTTAGTTTTGTAGGTACCATACTTTTACCTATACCTGTTGCAGTTTTATATATGAGGCACGATATAAAGGCAGCTTTAATTTCTATAGTAGTAAGCACAATAATTACAGCTATGTTTTTTAATCCAATACAGGCACTTATTTCTTCAGTTTCATTTTCTATTATAGGAATTACTTTAGGATATTTATTTAAAAAAGATAAAAATTCTACTACTATAATAGCTTATATGACTGCAGCATCTCTTTTAGTAACTATTATAACTACAATTTTAACTATAGTTTTAATTCAAAAGATGAGTTTTACTGAATTTTTTATTAAAACTGCTAATGAATTAAAAGAAACTATTAATTTATCTATAGATATGCTTAAAAAAACTTATGAAAGTATGGGCATAACTCAAGAGCAGCTTAATCAAGTTGAGATGATTTTTAATAATATAACTCCAGAATTTTTAATGGATACATTAGGTGGAGGAATTATATTTTTATCTTTCATTTCAGGTATGTTAAATTATTCTGTTGCTAAAATTGTTTTACAAAAGCTTGGATATAAAATTAAAAAAATGGTTGCATTTACTCAAATATATATTAACAGCTGGGGAGGGCTTATACTTACTATTCCAGTTATAGTAGGAATGATATTACAAAAGTTAGGTGTATCTTTTGGAAGACCTATATTTACTTCAGGTTTATATTTACTTTATTATGTTTTTCTTATGATAGGTATTTCTGTAGCTGTATATTTCCTGAGAAATAGATTTAATTTAAAAAAAGGTATTGTAATATTTTTAATTATTATTACAGCCTTAAATCCTACTTTTTCAATAATATATATTGGCCTCGGTTTTATTGATATGCTAGTAGATTTTAGGCATTTAAACCCAGAAAAAATCCTAAAAAAGTAATTAAATAGATTTTAAATGGGATGCTATAAATTTTATTTATTGTTAAGTTAACTCAAAATCAATATCTATATTTTGTAGCAGCCCCTTAAGTGAAATCATCCAGGAGGCAATAATGGATAATAAATATAATTATTTTAATTCTAATAATAGAATTTATATGATTTTAATAGCTTTATCTATAGTAATAATGTTTGCATATGAACATTTTTTTATAGGTATTGCTGCTTTGGGTGTATATGGGGTACTTTTAATTTATAATATAAAAAAGTCAAAGCTTAAAAAGGGAGAATGGCAGAAATTTATTGAGGATTTTTCTTCTCAATTAGATATAGCCACAAGAAGTACATTAATTAAACTGCCTTTTCCTCTTATAATGGTAGATAAAAATGGAAAAGTTGTTTGGTATAATCAAAGTGCCTCTTTTATGCTTGAAGGGGAAACTATGCTTGGAAGGAATATAGTAGATTTAGTAAGTGATTTTAATATTAAACAGATTTTAGATGGTGAAAAAAATGAATTTAAAAATATAAGTTTAAAAAATAAATATTATAATATGCATTCAACAATTATAAATACTTCTGAAAATAACAGCAAAGAAGACGATATTGTTCTTTTATATTTTTATGATGTTACAGAAAAAGTAAATATTCAAAAAAGTATACAAGATAATAAAATTTCAGTTTTAATTATAGAAGTTGATAATTTAGATGAAGTTATTAAATCTACAGAAGAAGATAAAAGACCACTTCTTGCAGCAGAAATTGAAAGAACTTTAAATAATTATGGACAGAGTTTAAATTCTGTATTTAAGAAATACTCTAATAATCAATATATATTTGTAACACAAGATAAGTTTGTTAAAGAAGAAATGGAGAAAAAATTTGATATACTAGATAATATAAGAGAGATAAATCAAGGTAATAGCTTTACTGTAACTTTAAGTATAGGAGTAGGAAGAGGAGGAGAAACACCTCTTGAAAATTATAATTTTGCACAATCTGCAATAGAGCTTGCTCTTGGCAGAGGAGGGGACCAGGTTGTAGTTAAAAATGGAGAAAAGCTTTCTTTCTATGGAGGGAAAACAAAGGAAGTTGAAAAAAGAACTAAAGTTAGGGCGAGAGTAATAGCTCATGCTTTATTAGATCTTATAAATGGAAGCAGTAATGTTTTTGTTATGGGACATAAAAATCCTGATACAGATTGTTTTGGAGCTGCTATAGGAATAAATAGTGTAGTAAGACTTTTAGGAAAGCAGTGTTCTATAATACTTGAAGGAAAAGGGAATGCAGTTAAAGGAATTCTTGAAAAGTTTGAAAAAGATCCAGATTATAGTAATACTTTTATAAATATAGAAAATGCTAAACAAAATTTAGATGAAAATAGTTTGCTTATAATTGTAGATGTTCATAATAAAGGATATGTTCAAAATGATAGTTTTGCAAAAGAATTTAAAAAAATAGTTATTATAGATCATCATAGAAGACTTGCAGATATTATTGAGGGGGCTATTCTTACCTATATAGAAACTTATGCTTCTTCAACTTCTGAGCTTATTACAGAAATGCTCCCTTATATGATTCCTAATTCTAAAATAAAACCAATTGAAGCAGAAGCCTTACTTGCAGGAATATGTGTAGATACAAAGAATTTTTATTTTAAAACTGGAGTAAGAACTTTTGAAGCTGCAGGATTTTTAAGAAAATTGGGAGCAGATACTATAGATATTAAAAAAATGTTTATGGAAAATTTGGATACTTATATCAAAAAATCTGAAATTATTAAGTCTGCAGAGGTAAAAGATGGCATAGCTATAGCCAAATGTCCTCCAGATATAGAAGATACTGTACTTGCTGCACAAGCAGCTGATGAATTGCTAAATATTACAGGTATTCAAGCCTCATTTGTTTTTGTTAAAATAGATGATGAAGTATTTATAAGTGGCAGATCCTTAAGTGATATCAATGTACAGGTAATTCTGGAAGCTTTAGGCGGAGGAGGACATATGAATATAGCTGGCGCTAAGCTTAAAGGTGTATCTTTAGATGATGCAATTTTAAAGCTTAAAGATGAAATTGATAAATACTTAAGGGAAGGTGATGTTTAATGAAAGTTATATTATTAAGTGATGTTAAAGGAGTAGGAAAGAAAGGTGATGTTATAAACGCTGCTGATGGGTATGCAAGAAATTATCTTTTTCCTAGAAAACTTGCACAAGAAGCTACAGCTGCTAATATGAATATTTTAAATCAAAAGAAGGAATCAGAAAGAAGAAAAAAACTTGCTGAAACAGAGGCAGCACAAAAACTTGCTGATACTCTTAAAGGAAAAGAAGTTAAAATAACAGCTAAATCAGGAGAAAATGGAAGATTATTTGGTTCTATAACAAGTAAAGATATTGCAGAAGCTTTAAATTCTCAATATAAGTTAGATATAGATAAAAAGAAGATAGTTGTAGAAACTATAAGAAGTCTTGGAGTATATGAAGCTGAAATAAAGCTTTATCCGGAGATATCTACTAAAATTAAGGTTGTTGTATCTGAGCAAAAATAAAACTAAATTGTATAAGAAACTAGTTTTATTTATGTCTTAATTTTTAAGGGGGAAATCCAGTGAAATCACAATTTACAATTGATACTAGTTTCAATGATGAAAATACACAAAATATAACTATTGAATCTCAAGTTGATGTTTTGTTTCAAATTATAAAAAATATACTAAATGAAGGAGTAATACAAGCTAGAATTACTAAGTATAAGCTTCAAAAATATATTCATAGTGGAGATGTATACAAAAGAATTTATGCTTTAAATAAAATAATTAGTGATGGAAAAGGTATAGACACTGTTCCAAATGAAAATAATTTACACGAAGCACTTAAAGATACAAATAAATGGATTGGTGAGGCTGTTGCAAAAAGACATGTCCAAAGCGAAATAGAAAAAGAAGTAGAAAAAGCTTTATTAGAAAAGCAGGATAAGTATATAGATGAGGTTAGGTTAAGTATAATTAAAAAACAAAAAGGTCCTGAAAATGCAAAGACATTAAAAAAATATGCAGACCTTGAAGTTTTAGATAGCAAAAAACTTACAAAGAATATTCAATCTCTTTTAAGACCAGATTCTTTTGATGAAATTATAGGACAAGAAAGGGCTATTAAATCTCTTTTATCAAAAATATCTTCCCCTTATCCACAGCATATTATTTTATATGGACCTCCAGGAGTTGGAAAGACTACTGCAGCAAGACTTGCTCTTGAAGAGATAAAAAAGCTTAAACATACTCCTTTTAAAGAAGATGCTAAATTTATAGAAGTAGATGGAACAACTTTAAGGTGGGATCCTAGAGAAATAACAAATCCTCTTTTAGGTTCTGTGCATGATCCTATTTATCAAGGTTCAAAAAGAGATTTAGCAGAAATAGGTGTACCAGAGCCTAAATTAGGACTTGTTACAGAAGCCCATGGAGGAGTTTTATTTATAGATGAAATAGGAGAGCTTGATGAAATACTTCAAAATAAGCTTTTAAAGGTATTAGAAGATAAGAGGGTTGAGTTTTCATCTTCTTACTATGACCCAGATGATGAAAATACTCCTAGATATGTAAAATACTTATTTGAAAATGGTGCTCCAGCAGATTTTGTACTTATTGGGGCAACCACAAGAGATCCAAGTGAGATTAATCCAGCTTTACGTTCAAGATGTACTGAAGTTTATTTTGAACCTTTATCTTCAAAAGATATTGAAAAAATAGTAGAAAATGCAGCTAAAAAGCTTTCAATAGAGCTTGAAGATGGTGTATCTAAAATGATAAGTATGTACACTATAGAAGGAAGAAAAGCTGTAAATATATTAGCTGATGCGTATGGTTATGTTTTATACAATAAAGGAAATACTGAAAATATAAAAATAGGTATAAAAGATTTAGAAGAAATTATATCTATATCTAGACTTACACCTTATGAAGAATTAACTTCTTTAGATGGAAAAGAAGTAGGTCATGTATACGGATTAGGGGTAAGTGGTTATATAGGATCTACCATAGAGATAGAAGTAGCTGTTTTTAAAGCAAAAGACATTGGTAATGGTCAGGTTCGCTTTAATGATACTGCAGGAAGCATGGCGAAAGATTCTGTATTTAATGCTGCATCTGTTATAAGAAAGTTAACAGATAAAGATATTAAAGATTATGATATACATGTAAATGTAGTAGGCGGAGGAAATATAGATGGTCCTTCTGCAGGAGCTGCTATAACCATTTGTATTATAAGTGCTCTTTTAAATAAGCCTTTAAGACAAGATGTTGCAATTACTGGAGAAATATCTTTAAGAGGTAAAATTAAGCCTGTTGGAGGAATTTTTGAGAAAATTTATGGTGCAAGAAGAAAAGGAATTAAGCTTGTTATTGTACCAAAGGATAATTTAAAAGAAGTTCCATTTGGACTTACAGATATAGAGGTAAAGGCTGTAGATTCAATAGAAGAATTAATGGATTTAATGTTTTAAATATATAGGAACTAAGGAGGTAAATATATGGAGACACCTCTTAGAAGTCTTCCTCACAATATTGAAGCTGAACAGTGGGTTTTAGGTTCTATGCTAAAAGAAAAAACTTCCATAGCGCAAGCTGTGGAAGTTTTAAAAAGTGAGGATTTTTATAGAGACGCACATAAGATATTGTTTGACACAATGATTGAGCTTTTTCAAAAGGATATTCCAGTAGATATGGTAACTTTAGCCAATGAGCTCACTGCAAAACAAAAGCTTGAGGCAGTTGGAGGAATTACTTACATAACGGAGGTTTATTCTACAGCTATATCAACAGCCAATGTAGCCTCATATATAAAAATAGTTTATGATAAGTCTATCCTTAGAAAGCTTATAAGAGCGTCAAATGAAATAATTGAAAATAGTTATAACAAGCAGGACAATGTAGAAGGAGTTTTAGATTCTGCAGAGCAAAAAATATTTAATATAGCAGATAAAAGAAATATAGCAGATTTTGAGCCTATGCATGTTGTTTTAGAAAGAGGTTTTTTAGAGATAGAGAGACTTTATAATAATAAGGGAGAGATAACAGGAATCCCTTCTGGATTTAAAGATCTTGATGCAAAAACATCAGGATTTCAAAAGGGAGATATGGTTCTTATTGCTGCAAGACCTTCTATGGGTAAAACAACTTTTGCTCTTAATTTAGCTCAGTATGCTGCTTTAAGAGCAGGAAAAAGTGTGGCAATATTTTCTCTTGAAATGTCAAAAGAACAGCTTGCATATAAGCTTCTTTGTGCAGAAGCAAATGTAGATATGCTAAAACTTAGAACAGGTAATCTAGATGACAGAGATTGGGAAAATATAGCTAAAGCTTCAGGACCTTTAGCAGCAGCTAAGATATTTATAGATGATACTGCTGGCATTTCTGTTATGGAAATGCGTTCAAAATGCAGAAGATTAAAACTTGAGCATGGTATAGATATGATACTTATAGATTATCTTCAGCTTATGAGTGGTAGTAATTCAGAAAGCAGGCAGCAGGAAGTTTCAGAAATTTCAAGATCTATAAAAGCTTTAGCAAAGGAAATGCAGTGTCCAGTAATAGCACTTTCACAGCTTTCTCGTGCTCCAGAGCAAAGAGCAGATCACAGACCAATGCTTTCAGATCTTAGAGAATCAGGTTCTATAGAGCAGGATGCTGACCTTGTTATGTTTCTTTATAGAGATGAATATTATAATAAAGAAACAGAGGAAAAAAATGTAGCAGAATGTATAATAGCAAAGCAGAGAAATGGTCCAACTGGAACTGTTAAGCTTGCTTGGCTTGGTCAATACAGTAAATTTGGAAATCTTGATGTAGTTCATGAGATATAAATTAATTTTAATAAAGGGCTGCTTTAAATATATTAAAGGAATCTAAATAATTATAAATATTATTTTTCAAAGCAGCTCTTTATATTAAAATGCTTTCTATATATTTAAAATTTAATAAATTTTAATTTAAAGCTATTTTTAACAATTTAAATATTGTTGATTATTTTTATAATAGGTAGTAAAATTGTATTGTGAAAAATTTAATATGCTTCTGTAGCTCAGATGGTAGAGCAACTGATTCGTAATCAGTAGGTCGTGGGTTCAAGTCCCATCGGAAGCTCCAGTGAAAAATTAAGAGATTGAGTACTCAATCTCTTTTTTAATATTAAAAATATAATTATTTAAAGTATTTATTTTATAAATTTATATTTATTTTTTTACATGACAAAGTATAACCTATCTTATATAATAATAACATGCTAAAAATTTTTGGGAGAAGGTTAAAGAATAAGAATGAAAAGAATAAATGAAATTTTTAGTGATTATAATATGAGCGGAAATATATCTGCTGCTCTTGTAGAAGCAGTAGTATTAAAGAAAAAAACTAAATGTTTAGAGCTAAAAATAAGTTCAGATAAATATATTGGAGTAAGAGAATTTGAATATTTTAATAAATTTATAAAAGAAAGATTTGCTTTAGAAGATTCTGAAATATCTGTAAAATATACCGATGGAACTGATAAAAAACCTCTAGAGGAAGAACTTAAAAATATTTTATCATTTATTTCAAATAAATATCCTGCATTAAAAGCAGTATTAACTAATAGTGAGTATGAGATAAATAATAATACTATAAATTTTAACTTTAAAATTGCGGTGTCTAATTTTTTAAAATCTATGAAGTATGATAAAAAAATTAAAGAAATTATAAAGAATTTGTATGGAACAGAGTATAAAATAAATTTTATTGATAAAATAAGCAACGAAGAATTATTAAAAATGGAAGAAATAAAAAGAGCAAATGAGATGATGATTATTCAAAAAGAAATTAAATCATCAAACAATAATGTTATTAAATTATCTGAAAAAACTGCAGAGATAAAGAATGAATCAAAAATAGAAGAGAATATAAAAAGAGGAGATTCGTCTTTAATATTAGGAAGAAGTGCAAACATTAAAGAACCTATAATAAAAATTACAGATATTACACCAGATGAAGGAAGGATAGCTATAGAAGGTGAAATATCAAATATAGAAACAAAAGAATTAAAAAGCGGGAAGACATTGGTTTCTTTTGATTTATATGATGGTTCAAGTTCTATGACATGTAAGGCTTTTTTAAAGCCTGGTGAAGAAGATGAGGTACTATCAAGACTTAAAAAAGCTAAAGGTGTTAGACTTTGCGGGAATTCAGGGTATAGTAAGTTTTCAGGAGAAATAGAACTTATTGCTAATACTATAGTAGAAACAGAAGGAATTAAAAGAATTAAAAGAATGGATAATGCAGAAATTAAGAGAGTAGAGCTTCATATGCATACCCAAATGAGCCAAATGGATGCTATGACTAGTGCTACTGATTTAATTAAAAGAGCTATGAGTTGGGGTATGAAGTCTATTGCTATAACAGATCATGGAGTTGTTCAGGCTTTCCCAGAAGCACATAAATTATTAGGAAGAGATAATCCTGATATGAAGGTTATATATGGAGTGGAAGCATATTTAGCGCCAGATAAAAAGCCATCTGTAACAAACTCAAAAGGTCAAAGTATTGACACAACTTACTGTGTATTGGATTTAGAGACTACTGGATTTTCACCTGTAACTGAAAAAATTACTGAAATAGGAATTATGAAGTTAAAAGATGGAAAAGTAATAGATAAATTCAGCTGCTTTGTAAATCCTGAGAAACCTATTCCTCAAAGGGTTGTAGAAGTTACTAATATAACTTATGACATGGTAAAAGATGCAGAAACTATAGATAAGGTATTTCCAAAAATATTGGATTTTATTAATGGAAGTGTTTTAGTAGCTCATAATGCTGAATTTGATATTGGATTTCTAAAACATAATGCAAAAGAGTTAGGATATGATTTTGATTTTACATATATAGATACATTATCTTTAGCAAAGGAAGTTTTTCCTGACTTTAAAACTTATAAATTAGGTAAAATTGCTAAAAATCTTGGTATAAAAGTTGAAGTTGCTCACAGAGCATTAGATGATGTAGATACTACAGTTAAAGTGTTTGATATAATGCTTAAAAAGCTCAAAGAAAAAGGAGTAAAAACTCTTGATGATATAGATACATATGGTTATGACGATGAAGCTAAAAAAGAAGAATATAAAAAATTAAAAACATATCATGCTATAATATTAGCAAAAAATTATGTGGGTTTAAAAAATTTATATAAGCTTGTGTCTTATTCTCATTTAGATTATTTTTACAAAAAACCTCGTATATTAAAAAGTTTGTATAAAAAATATTCAGAAGGATTAATTCTTGGAAGTGCCTGCAGTGAAGGGGAATTGTATCAGGCAATACTTCTTGGGAAATCTGATGAAGAAATTGAAGCTATTGCACATGATTATGATTACTTAGAAATTCAACCTATAGGTAATAATGATTATTTAGTAAGGACAGAGCAGGTACCTGATAGAGAATATTTAAAAGAAATTAATAAAAAAATTGTGGCACTTGGAGAAAAATTAAATAAACCTGTAGTTGCAACTTGTGATGTTCATTTTATGGATCCTGAAGATGAGATATATAGGCGTATACTAGAAGCAGGACAGGGATTTAAAGATGCAGATAATCAAGCTCCTTTATATTTAAGAACTACAGAGGAAATGCTTGAGGAGTTTTCTTATTTAGGGGAAGAAAAGGCATATGAAGTTGTTGTTACAAACACAAATAAGATAGCGGATATGTGTGAGAAGATAAGTCCTATTTCTCCAGAGAAATGTCCTCCTCATATTGAAGGTTGCGAACAAACAATTAAAGATATTGCTTATAAAAAAGCTCATGAACTTTATGGAGATCCTCTGCCTGATATTGTTCAGCAAAGACTTGATAAAGAGCTTGACTCTATTATAAAAAATGGTTTTTCAGTAATGTATATAATAGCCCAAAAATTAGTGTGGAAATCAAATGAAGATGGCTATTTAGTAGGTTCTAGAGGTTCTGTCGGTTCTTCTGTTGTAGCATATATGACAGGTATAACTGAGGTTAATGCTCTGCCGCCGCATTATAGGTGTCCTAAGTGTAAATATTCGGATTTTACTGATTATGGTTTTAAGATTGGATTTGACTTACCAGATAAGACTTGTCCTGTTTGTGGAGAGGTGCTTACTAAAGACGGTATAGATATTCCTTTTGAAACATTTTTAGGTTTTAATGGAGATAAGGAACCTGATATAGACTTAAATTTTTCTGGAGAATATCAAGCTAAAGCACATAAGTATACAGAAGTTATATTTGGGAAAGGTACAACATTTAAAGCAGGAACTATAGGAACTATAGCAGAAAAAACAGCTTTTGGATATGTAAAAAAGTATTTTGAAGAAAGGAATATACATGTTAATAAAGCAGAAATTACAAGAATTGCAAAGGGATGCACAGGTATAAAAAGGACCACAGGACAGCATCCAGGTGGAATTATAGTAGTTCCTAAAGGACGTGAAATATTTGAGTTTTGTCCAGTACAGCATCCTGCTGATGATCCTAATTCTGATATTATAACAACGCATTTTGATTATCACTCAATTGACCAAAATTTATTAAAACTTGATATATTAGGTCATGATGATCCTACAGTTATAAAAATGCTTCAAGATATAACAGGTGTTGATCCTAAAGATATACCTATGGATGATAAGGAAACAATGTCTATATTTTCATCTACGGAAGCGTTAGGAGTAACACCTGAGCAAATAAATTCTAAAGTAGGTACTTTTGGTATCCCTGAATTTGGCACTAAATTTGTAAGAGGAATGCTTTTAGATACGATGCCAAAAACTTTTTCGGATTTAATATGTATATCAGGACTTTCTCATGGTACTGATGTATGGCTTGGTAATGCTAAAGATTTAATAGATTCAGGAACAGTAACTTTAAGTGAAGCGGTATGTACTAGAGATGATATTATGATTTATCTTATTAAAAAGGGATTGCCGCCAAACACTGCTTTTAAAATAATGGAAACAGTGCGTAAGGGTAAGGCTTTAAAGGATCCTAAATGGCCAGAATATGAAGCTTTAATGAAGGAACATGATGTGCCTCAATGGTATATAGATTCTTGCAGAAAGATAAAATATATGTTTCCTAAAGCTCATGCAGCAGCTTATGTAATGATGGCATTTAGAATAGCTTGGTTTAAGGTGCACATACCAAAAGCTTATTATGCAGCTTATTTTTCTATAAGAGCAAAGGCTTTTGATGCAGAATTTATGATATTTGGTAAAGAAAAAGTTAAAGAAAAAATGAAAGAAATAGAAATGATGGGCAATCAAGCATCACCTAAAGATAAAGATATGTATGATGATTTAGAATTAGTTTTAGAAATGTATGAAAGAGGTATTAAATTTTTGCCAATTGATTTATATAAATCCCATGCTACAAAATTTTTAGTTGAAGATGAAGGGTTAAGACCTCCTATAAATAGTATATCTGGTATGGGGAATGTTGCAGCAGAAAGTATATATAATACAATTGAGCAATCAATTAAAGAAGAAAAACCTATAAATTCAATAGAAGATTTGAAAAAACGTGCTAAAATAGGAAATTCTGCAATAGATCTACTTAAAAAATTTGGCTGTTTAAAACATCTTCCAGAAAGTAATCAATTAAGTTTTTTTGATATGATTTAATAATTATTTATATTAAATACATTTATAAAAGGGCTGTAGCAAAATTTTAATTAGTTTATCAAAAGCTAATTAAAATTTATCTGCAACAGTCCTTTATTTATAAAATTAAATATTTTTATAGAATTTCAATATGAAATTCACTAAACCATTTATCAACTTGTATAATATAAGCAAGAATTTGAGGAGCTGTCATAAGCTGTCCATACCATGGTGATGTAATTTTTGCAGGATTGTTTATAATATTTTCAATAGTATCCCAATTTAAAATTTGTGATACTATTGAATTTTTATTATTACGTATATTTATTACACTTTCACTAACCAACTTAAAATAAACTGGATTATGAGTTTTAGGATAAGGACTTTTTTTTCGCCATAGAATTTCATCTGGAAGTAATCCTCTCATTGCCTCTCTAACAATACCTTTTTCTCTTCCTTTAAAAGATTTTATTTCCCAAGGAATATTGTATGCATATTCTACAATGCGATGATCACAAAATGGTACTCTCACTTCAAGTCCATTATACATACTCATACGATCTTTTCTGTCTAATAATGTCTGCATAAACCAGTTAATATTAAGCATAAACATTTGTCGCATTCTTTTATTTAAATTACTATCATTTGGTAATACATCAGTTTCATTTATAGTGTCTATATATTTTTGTTTAACATAATATTCTCCATTTTGTAAAAAACCATTTTTTAAAATTCCTTGTCTAATATCTAAAGATCTTGACCATGGAAAAGTATCTTCAAATAATATATCCTTATTGTGATACCATGGATAACCACCAAATATTTCGTCTGCACATTCACCAGAAACGGCTACAGTAAAATCTTTTTTTATTTCTCTGCAAAATAATAACAAAGAAGAATCTATATCTGCCATTCCAGGTAAGTCTCTAGCTATTAAAGCTTCATCTAAATGTTCTGCAAGTTCTGCATTTTCAAGTAAAACTTCATGATGATTTGATTTAATTTCATCTACCATTATTTTAATATAATCTTTATCTGAATTAGGCTGAAAAATATTTTTGGAAAAATATTTTTGATTATCTTTATAATCAACTGAGTAAGTATTAAGGGGTCCTTTGTTATTTTTGGCATATTCATCTGCTGCTAATTTTGATATAATGCTGGAATCAAGGCCTCCTGATAAAAAGCAACATAATGGAACATCTGAAATTAATTGGTTTTTTACAGAATCTATTATTAAAAACCTTACTTTTTCTATAGTATTTTTCACATTATCAGTATGTTCTTTGGCTTTTATATACCAATATTTTTGAATTTTAAGACCATTTTTATCAAAAAATCCATATTCAGCCGGTTTTAATTCATAAATGTTTTTTATAACTCCATTGCCTGATGTTCTTCCAGGACCTAAAAGAAAAATTTCACTTAATCCTTCTTTATCAATTATTGGTTTAATTAATGGATTTGTAAGTAATGTTTTAATTTCAGATGCGAATATAAATCCTTCATTATAATGATAAAAAAATAAAGGTTTAACTCCCATTCTATCTCGAGCAATAAAAAGTTTTTGTTCTTTATTATTCCATATTGCAAAAGCATAAATACCGTTTAATCTTTCAAGGCATAGTTCTCCCCACTCTATAAATGCTGTAAGTAAAACTTCTGTATCGGAATGGCCTTTAAAACTATATCCACAATTTAATAGATCTTTCCTAAGCTCTTCAGTATTGTAAAGTTCACCATTGTATACAAGAGTATATTCTATATTACCATTTTTTATAATCATAGGTTGAATTCCATTTTCAGGATCAATAACAATTAGTCTTCTATGAATAAGACATATATTTTCTTTTAAATAAATACCTCCTGCATCTGGTCCTCGGTTAACTAAGGTATTACTCATATTGTTTATTATATTTTTTCTTTCTTTTAAATTTTTATTAAAATCTATCCATCCTGCTATTCCGCACATAAATAAACCTCCGTTTTCAAAAAAATAAAGGCATCACCGTTTATGTGACGCCTTTGTCAATAGTATTATATGCTAGCATATTAAAAATAGTTCATATAATTTAAAAAAATAAATATTAAAATATTTTATTTTTTTGTGTTTCTAATACTTTTTTTAATTTCACCCAATCTTCATAGTAGGCTTTATTAAATTCTTCTGTTTTGTTATATGTTAAAGCAGAAGGATGATACATAGGAAATATATATCTTTTTAAGTCTTCATTAAAATAAAGATTTCCATGACATTCTCCAATACTTTTAAAAGAAGTGAGCCTTTTTAAAGGTACATTTCCAAGAGTTATTATAATTTTTGGATTTACTAAAGAAATTTCAGCATCTAAAATTTCTTTAAAAAGAGATATTTCCTTAATCTTTGGAGTTCTATTGCTTATAGTTACTTTACCATTTTTACCTTCTTTAATTGTTATAGGTCTGAAAAAGCATGTATTTGTTATTCTTACTTTATTTCTTGTTAAACCTATAATATTTAAATATTTTTCGAAAGTTTTTCCCGCTAAACCTACAAAAGGTTTACCTTGTTCAACTTCTGTTTTACCTGGTGCTTCACCAACAAATAAAATATCACAAGGTACAGGACCATCACCAGTTATATATCCTCCTGTAGGTTCTTCTTTATAATTTTCAGAAATTTCTTTTATTTTATTTTCTATACTTTTTAAATCTTCCATTTCATTCACATCCATAAAAGAGTTTTTTATTATTTTATCATATATTATAATATTTTTTCTAATATATAGTATAATTATGTTAAAAATAAAATTAAAAAAGGGGAATAAAAAATGGAAACAGTATTAATTATAGATTGCTGCTGCGATCTTCCTATAGAATATGTTGAAAAAAATAATGTAGAGCTTCTTAGTCTGACTGTAAATATTAATGGAAAGGAATATAAAGATAATTTAGGGAAAAGCCTTTCTTATAAAGATTTCTACTTAGCAGTTAGAAATGGAGCTATGCCTTCTACATCTCAAATTAATGTTTTTGATTTTGAAAAAGAGTTTAGAAAACATGTATCTTTAGGGAAAGCTATAATATATATTGCATTTTCATCAGCCTTAAGTGGTACATATAATAGTGCTTGTATAGCAAAAGAAAATATTTTAGAAGAATATAAAGATGCAGATATAACAATTATAGACAGTAGATGTGCTTCCCTTGGAGAAGGATTATTAGATTATTATGCTATAGAAATGCTTAAAAATGGTGCTTCTAAAGAAGAAATAGTTAATTGGGTTGAAGAAAATAAACTTAAAGTAAATCACTGGTTTACGGTAGATGATTTAAATCACCTTAAAAGAGGAGGGAGAGTTTCAGAAACTGCAGCTGCTATAGGTACTATTTTAGATATTAAGCCAATTATGCATGTAGATGATGAAGGAAAACTTATTCCTGTTACAAAAGTAAAAGGAAGGAAAAAATCAATAAAAACTTTAGCTGAAGAATTAAACAAAAGAATAATAAATCCAGAAGAACAAATTATATTTATAAGTCATGGAGACTGCATAGAAGATGCTAAATTTTTAGAAAAACTTATATTAGAAAAACATAAAGTTAAAGATGTAATAATTAACAATATAGGACCTATTATAGGAAGTCATGCAGGTCCAGGGACTATAGCAGTATTTTTTATTGGAGAAAAGAGATAAAATAATAAAAGGAATAAAGCTAATTATTTAATTAATAAATATAAAGCTTTGTTCCTTTTTATTAAATATTCATATGTTGCTAAATTAGTGTTTAAAGGGGATTTAAGTGTACTTTATTTTTTTATTAAATATTCATATGTTTTATAGATAATTGTTGTGATGAATTTATAGATAAATTAGATTTTTTTGAAATTGTTTAATAAAATTTATTGATATATTTATTTACAGTAGAGAAGAAAAAACTCTTGCAATGGCTTCAAAAATTTTATTTAATTTAGATGTGCCATCAAAATCTTCTATAGTTACTTCTCTGCTTTTTTCAAGATCTTTAAAAAATTGTTCTTCAAGTTCTAATGTTTTATAATCATCATATATGACAGCGTTTATTTCGTAATTCAATTCATAACTTCTAATATCCATATTTGCAGTTCCAATAGTTGATATTTTTCCGTCGATAGTCATTACTTTTGAATGTATAAAAGAATCACTACTATAAAAGTATATTTTAGCTCCGCATTTAATAAGTTCTGCAAGATAAGTTCTTGAAGCATAATATACTAAAATATGATCATATCTTCCAGGGAACAGTATTTTTATATCTATACCTCCAAGTGCTGCTATTTTTAATGCTTCCATAAGGCTTTCTGGAGGAACAAAATAAGGTGTTATTATATATATATTTTTTTTAGCTATAGATACCATTTTCAATATTCCTTGTAAAATTGCAGGATATTCAGAATCTGGTCCGCTTTTAACAAGCTGCATTATTTGATTTTTAGCTTTTAAAGGTTCAGGAAAATATTTCGAAAGCTCTTCTTTGCTTGCAAAATAATTGCCATATATACGTTTTATAGTAAAATAATCATCAAGAAAAACTCCTTGAAGACCAAGAACAAAATCTCCTTTTACCATTATATGAGTATCTCTCCAGTAACCAAGTTTCCCTTTACCTAAATATTCATCTCCAATGTTTATGCCTCCTATAAAACCAATCTGACCATCTATTACAACAATTTTTCTATGATTTCTATAATTAATTTGAGTATTTATAGCTCTTAAAAGAGGAGCAAGAAAATATGAGTATTGTATTACGTCTACTCCAGCATCTCTAAGTTCTTTTATATCATTCTTTTTCATTTTTATAGATCCAACTCTATCTATAATAAATTTAATATTTACGCCTTCATGTGCTTTTTCAATTAATAGATTTTTTATTTCAGTTCCTATTTTATCACTTTTTACAATATAATATTCAAGATGAATGTGGTGTTTAGCTTTTTTAATTTCATTTTTTAATGCATTAAATTTTTCCTCTCCATCTTTAAAAATTGTTATATCATTATCTATAAAAAGTGGTGAATAGCTATTTTTACCTAAAAGCTCTATAAGAGGGATGTATTCAGGATTTTCTACTTTATTAATTACTCTATATATAAGATCTTTGACATAAGGTGAAAAATCTTCTGTAAGCTTATGTCTTTTCCAATTTCTTCCCAGAAAAATGTAAAAAATAAGACCAAAAGGAGGTAAAAGTACAAAAACTAAAAGCCAAGCAATAGTTTTTTCTGGACGCTTTCTTTCTAATATTATTATTAAAACTGAAATCACAGCATTTAAAATAAATAACCATACTGGTAGACTTATAAAATGAAGTATCATAAATTTTACTCCTCTTTATTATATTTTATAAACAGTTATTAACAATTAATAAATAAAATATACCATAATACTTGCAATTAAATGTTAAATATATGAAAATTAATATATAAATATAATAACATAAAAAGATATAATATTTTAAAAAGTATTATATCTTTTTAATTTTAAGGGGGCAATTTACTATGTTTTTTTTAACTACAGGAGAGAAAATTAAAAATTTAAGAAAAAAATTAGGTATGAGGCAACAAGAATTAGAAGATAAAAATATGAGTAGAGCTTTTATAAGTATGGTCGAAAATGGGAAAAGAGGATTAGGAAAAGAAAATGCAAGATCCATAGCAGAAAAATTAAATAATAAAGCATCTAAATTAGGCTTTAATTTAAATATAAATGAAGAATATCTTTTAAGAACTCCAAAAGAAGATGCAGAATTTTACTGTAGTGAAAAATTAAACAATAATCCTACCATTGATGAAATCGATGTAATATTAAAAATAGCTAATGATTATAATTTAATTAAAATTAAAGCAGAAAGTTATAAGATTTTAGGTGATTATGCTTTTGAAATAAATGATTATAAAAAAGCCCTTATTAAATATATGATTTCAATTGATTTGTATAAAGATATAGGAGATTACAGTTTACTTCCTTATTTATATAATAAAATTGGTTTTTGTAAACTTAATTTATTAGAAAATACAATGAATGATTTATTATACAGAGAGGCTATTTTCTCATTTAAGAGAGCTAATTATTATGCTGAAAATTTAAATGATTTAGAATCTGAAAAATACTCATTATATAATATAGCTAAAATATACAAAATATTAAATGAATGGGAAAAAGCATTAGAGTTTATTGAAAAGTATTCTATTTTATGCTCTAAAAATAATGATAAAAAGGGATGTATTGATGCTGCTATTTTAAAAGCAAGTTGTTATAGCAAAAAAGGGAATAAAGAAAAAGCTATATCTTTATATGAAGAATTAATAAAAAATTTAACAAATGATGAGGAAATTTTATGGGTTGTATATAATAATCTTGGAATAATTTATACACAAGAAAATAACTTTGACAAAGGTAAAGAATTTTTTAATAAAGCTGAAAACATTGTTAAGGGGAAAAATATTAAAAAATTAGCTGAAACTTTTATAGAAAAATCTGTGATTTATATTAAACAAATGTTATATGAAGATGCTTTATATTTTATTAAAGAAGGAATAAAATTATCATTAGAGATTAATTATATGCCTTTGGTAATTAAAGGTTATTATATGCTTATAGATATATATAGTCTACTTAATGATTTTATTAATGTGAGAAATACTTATATTAATCTTTTAAATTTAATAAAAAATAAAGAAGAGTATAAAAATGACATAATAAAAATTTATAGCAATTTAGCTTTATTATATTTAAAACGGAATGATATTGAAATGTGCAAAAAATATTTATCAATTATATCGTAAAAGGAGAATGAGATGAATCAATTAGAAGCATTTGCTTGTGAAAAATGTACTGGGAATTATTGCTCTAGGAAAGCACCTATTTTATCTATACTTGATGATACACAATTAAAAAAAGTTATAGGGAAAATTACAAGAAAAAAATATAAAAAAGGTCAGATATTATTTTTTGAAGGAGATGTTTCTGATAAATTTTATATTATAAACAAAGGTAAAGTAAAAATATTTAAATATACTAAAGAGGGGAAAGAACAAATACTTTATATACTTTCAGAAGGAGATTTCATAGGTTATTTAAGTCTTTTAAAAAAAGGAAAATTTGATTTTAATGCAGAAGCTTTAGATGATGTGAATATGTGTATTTTAACTAAAGATGCATTTGATGATATAGTTAAAAAAAATCCTGAAATAAGTCTTAAAATTTTAGAAAGTCTTCATGATAGAGTTGTATCATTAGAAAATTTAGTTAAAATTTTAAGTACAAAAGATATAGAAGCTAGAATTGCAGATTTGTTAAAAGTTTTTGCACGAGAATTTGGACATGAAGAAGAAGAAGGTATAATTATAGATATGCCTTTAAGTAGAGAGGAAATGGCAAATTATATAGGAGTAACTCGTGAAACTATGAGTAGAAAATTATCAGCAATGGAAGATGAAGGAATACTAGAGCTTATTGGAAATAAAAAAATCATAATAAAAGATTTAAAATCTTTGCAAAAATTGCTTTAAAATTTGATATAATAAATATATGGTATTAATACTATTCCTGGTGTGTCTATAAATGATATTAAGAGATAAAAAAAGAAATAAAGAGAAATTTAAAGATATTTGTTATAAATAGAAAATTTTTATATGCACATAAAAATTTATCATGATATTATATAAAACGTCGCTGAGATAAATCGACAGTTAATCACTTGAAAATATAAGTTTTAAATAAAAAAACTATTGACAAGTAAAAAAATAAGTGATAAACTATAAAAGCTGTCGGATGATGGCGAAATGATTGGTCTTTGAAAATTAAACAGAGAATAAGGTAATAACCAGCAATTCTTTTGATAAATAAAGCATGAGCTTAAAATCAGACTTTTAAATTGAGAGTTTGATCCTGGCTCAGGACGAACGCTGGCGGCGTGCCTAACACATGCAAGTCGAGCGAGAAACTTTTGTTTCTAGCGGCGGACGGGTGAGTAACACGTGGATAACC
>NZ_FUYD01000004.1:0-241652 GCF_900167505.1 Clostridium sp. USBA 49 | reverse complement strand
GTGGAGTAACTACAAATCCATCATTAATTGCTAAAGAGGGAAGAGATTTTAAAGAAGTAATAAAAGAAATAACTTCTATAGTTGATGGTCCAATAAGTGGAGAAGTTACAAGCGATGATGCGCCTAGTATGATTGCAGAAGGTAGAGAAATAGCTAAAATACATAAAAATATGGTAGTTAAAATACCTATGACAGGGGAAGGAATGAAGGCAGTTAATGTGCTTTCAAAAGAAGGGATTAAAACAAATGTTACATTAGTATTTACAGCAGCACAAGCTTTACTTGCAGCAAATGCAGGAGCAAGCTTTGTAAGTCCATTTTTAGGAAGGTTAGATGATATTTCAACTAATGGTATGGATTTAATTGAAAAAATATCAACTATATATTCAAAACACAACATAAATACTGAAATTATTGCAGCAAGTATAAGAAATCCTCTTCATGTTATAGATGCAGCACAAGCAGGAGCACATATTGCTACAGTTCCTTATAAAGTAATAATGCAAATGCTTAATCATCCTTTAACAGACTCAGGAATAGAAAAATTTAAAAAAGATTGGGAAACAGCATTTGCTAAATAGAGTTAATAAATAATATTTTTAACTGAAATGAAAATACAAGAATAAGTGAGTGTAATAAAGGAAATTAAAGATTATAAAGATTATAGAGGAGTATAATATGAGTATTTCTAAAGAATTTTTTGGCAATGTAAAAGATGGAACACCAGTATATATTTTTACTCTTAAAAATTCCAAAGGAATGTCAATGAGGGTAACAAATTTTGGAGGAATAATAGTTTCTCTTTTTCTTAAAGATAAATATGGAAAAGTAGATGATATAGTTTTAGGTTATGACAAAATTCAAGACTATGAAAAAAAGGGACCATATTTTGGAGCAATTATAGGTCGTTATGCAAATAGAATAGCTAAATCTCGTTTTAAGCTTAATGGAATAGAATATAATTTAAGCAAAAATGAAGGAGAAAATCAGCTTCATGGGGGAGTAGAAGGCTTTGACAAAAAAGTTTGGAATGCTGAAATTATTGATAAAGACGGAAATGATGCCTTAGAACTTACTTATAAAAGTTTAGATGGTGAAGAAGGTTATCCAGGAAATCTCGATGTTAAAGTTACTTATAGTATTACTGAAAATAACGAGCTTATTATAGATTATCATGCTGTTTCTGATAAAGATACGATAGTTAATTTAACAAATCATTCTTATTTTAATTTATCTGGGCATGCTTTTGGAAATATACTTCATAATAAGCTTATGATTAATGCTGATAAATTTACCCCAATAGATAAATATTCTATTCCAACAGGAGATTTAAAAGAAGTTAAAGATACTCCTATGGATTTTAGAAAAATGAAACCTATATTTAAGGATATAAACTCTGATTTTGAACAAATAAAGCTTGCAAAAGGATATGACCATAATTTTGTACTTAATACTAATGGAAATATTAATGAAAAAGCTTGTGAAGTTATTGATGAAAAATCAGGAAGAAGTATGGAAGTTTATACTACAAAACCAGGAGTACAGCTTTATACAGGCAATTTCTTAAATGGTGAATATATAGGTAAAGGTGGAGTAGTTTATCAAAGCTATGCCGGATTATGCCTTGAAACGCAGTTTTTCCCTGACTCTGTAAATCAAAAGCATTTTCCATCACCAATATTAAAAGCAGGAGAAGAATATAAACATACTACTATTTATAAATTTTCAATAGTTAAATAATATTAAACTTGCTATGTTTAAAATTTTATATGCTTTCTTTATGGCAGACAGTTAAAATAATAAAACTGTTCAACCTTTAGAAAGCATATTTTTATTATTTATATAAATATTTAAAATTCTTTTAAATTTAGTAAAAGTTTTGTCAAAGTAAAAAAATATATGATATATTTTATTATGTAAACATTTTATAGTATATAAAAAATATATAAGTATGGAGTGAATTTTATGGCTGATTTAAAAAATATGACTAGAAAAGAAAAAATAGAATATATTTGGGATTATTATAAAATACATATTATAGGTGGACTTTTTTTAATTATTTTATTAGTATCTTTTATTCATGGACAAATTACTAAAGTAGAGTATGTTGCTAATCTTACAATATTAACCCCAGTAGGTGATAATGTAAAATTAGAAGAAGCTGAAAAAGAACTAACTAATGTTGTAGTTAAAGATGGGGACAAAAAAAAGCAGGTGTTAATAGATTACATTCCAATAATAAATCCTGAAAATCCAGAACCTCAGATGCTTCAAAAATTTACAGTTAAAATGGCAGCAAAAGAAATAGACGTTATAGTATTAGATAAAAAAATATTTGATAGCCTTATGAAACAAGGAGCATTTATGGATTTAAGTAAAGTAAAAGAAATTGATATTCAAAATATAAAGGCAGATAAAATAGAAGGTACTTCTAGTGATGGGAAAAGTGGTATATATGGTATAAGTGCTGAGGGTAATAGTATTCTTGAAAGTATGAAAGCTGATACAAAAGACAAAGTTATTGCTATTATGGAAGGTACAGAAAGAAAAAATACGGCTGTATCTATTTTAAAATGGATTATAGGAGAATAAATGTATGTATAATGTTATGTATCTAGTAAAAATAATAATCCTATCTGGTAAAATAAAAAATATTCCCTAATCGGGTTATTATTTTTACTAGATTTGTATATAAAGTATTGAATTTTATGTATGCACCTAGTAAAAATAATAATTCTCTTTGGTAAAATAAAAGATGTTTTTTAATCAGATTATTGTTTTAGCAGATTGTATTTAATTAAATCTTCTTCTGTAATCACATTTCTTACAAAGTTCCTCTACTACATATCTTTTTTTAAAACCTTCATATATTGATGTAGCTCTTTCTCCATTTATTATTTCAGAAAAACTGTTTTTATGAATATTGCCTAAGTTTATTATTCCTTCACCATCAAGACAACATGGGACAACGGTACCATCTGCTAAAATAGCTGCTTGATCTTTCAATCCATAGCAAAAGCCTTTATCATCACTATTTTCAAGGCTTTTATCAGGCCATTGAAATTTTGATGCAATATTTAAGTAAACATTTTTATATAATTTAATACCTCTATTAATATTTTTATCTAGAAGTCTTTCTTGAATGCTATAATCTAAATTAAAAGCTTTTTCTATTAAATTTAATATATGTTTGTTTTTTTCTATACTTTTAATATCTTCATCTAAATTCCAAAGCCTATAAGAAACTATTTTGTTTGTATTATTTACAGCTGAAAATGTAAAATCAAAAATATTATTTAAATATTCTTCTATGGAATAATTTAATTCATTAGCATCAAAGCTATGTAGTGAAAAATTAATTTGTCTTAGAGCATTTTTGTATAAAATTTTATCTTTTACTTTGTTTATAAGAGTTCCATTAGTTGTAATATTAACAAAAAGTCTATACTTTTCAGATAAATTTAAAAACTTATCTATTTCAGGGTGAAGTAAGGGTTCACCTTTTACATGAAGATATATATAGTCTGTAAAATTATTTATATCGTATAGTATTTTTTCAAAAGTATTTATGTCCATGAATTTTGGAGTCCTTTGAGTTATAGGGCAAAATTGACATTTTAAATTGCATACGTTAGTTATTTCTATATAAATTTTTTTAAATCTTTTCATAATAACCTCGCTATATGTAATATCTAGTAAAATAATTTTTATTTTGTAAGAATAAAGTTATTATTTTTTTGTATTATTATTTTACTATATTATATTAAGTTTTTATATTTATTGGATATTTATAAATACTATCATAAAATATTATTAATATAAATAGTATTTTAAACATAGATTTGGCTAATATAACTAAATTTTTGTAATTCAAAATCCATAGGTAATTAATGAATACTTATGAAATAAATAAGACAAATGTAAATTCAATAATTTCTAGATAATTTATTAGGATAAAAACATTAAAAAATCTTAATACTAATATTGATAAAATATTAGAAAGGGGTATGTATAATGAATACTATACATTTTAATGTTTCAGGTCTTGCAAATTCCCAAAGTAAAACAAAGGTGCTTAATGCTTTAGATAAAATTCAAGGTGTTCAAGAAGTTGCAGTAGATTTAGGTAGAGGAACTATAGAAGTAGAATATAATTATCCTGCAAGCCCAGAAAAAATCAGGAATTGTATTGAAAATACAGGATATATAGTTGAAGATTAATTATAGATATTTAAAAATTTAAAATTTAATTAATAAGTCTAGTAAAATAATAATACTTTATTGTTAAGAATATTATGATTATCTCACAAAAACTATTTTTGTAGAATTGACCACTATATTTTGAAGTAAATCAATAATAAACATATTGCTCATTGTGTAATAGGAATTTATTTACAGATTATTGTGGTTTAATCATATCATATATTCTTTACACTTAAATTATTTTTTTACTAGACTATATTTTTATGTAGACTATATTTAGAAATATATTTTATATTTTGAATAAAAGATTTATTATAATTATATATGTACAAGCATATTAGTTTTAAATTAACATTTATGTAAGAGGGGGTAGCTTAATGAAGATAATTCACACAGGAGATTGGCATATAGGTAAAATTGTAAATGAATTTAGTATGATAGAGGATCAAAGATTTATATTAGAGCAGTTAATAAAAATTATTGAAGAAGAAAAACCTCAGGCATTAGTTATTGCAGGAGATTTATATGATAGAAGTATACCTCCTATTGAGGCTGTAGAACTTTTAGATGAAGTATTTAATAAAATTTTGCTGGATTTAAATGTACCTATACTTGCTATTGCAGGTAATCATGATAGTGCAGAAAGATTATCTTTTGGAAGCAGAATATTTACTAATAATGGATTGCATATTGCTGGAATATTTGATAGTAATATAAAAAAAGTTACATTTGAAGATGAATGCGGAAATGTAAATTTTTATCTTGTCCCTTATAGCGATCCAAGAGAGATAAAAGCTATATTAAAAGACGATGAAATAAGTACCCATGATGATGCTATGAAAAAAGTAATAGAAAGAATAAAAGAAGATATAAAAGAAGGAGAAAAAAATGTACTTGTAGCTCATGGTTATGTATCTTTTATGAAAGAATATGAAGAGAGTGAAGATAAAACTAAAAAAGGAGGTCTTGAGATTTGTGATTCAGAAAGACCTTTAAGCATTGGAGGAACTGATTTAATAAGTGGAGAACATTTTTCATGTTTTAATTATACTGCACTTGGGCATCTTCATTGTCCCCAAAAGGTTGGAAGTGATAAAATAAGATATTCAGGTTCACTTTTAAAGTATTCTTTTTCAGAAAAAGACCATAAAAAAGGTGTTACTATAGTAAATATAGATGAAAAAGGTGATGTTAGTGTAGAACAAAGACCACTTAAACCTAAAAGGGATATGAGAGTCATAAAAGGTCCATTAAAAGAGCTTATTTCAAAAGAAGTTTATGAGAGCAGTAATAGAGAAGATTATATATATGCAATTTTAACAGATGAAGAAGATATTATAGATCCAATTTCAAAATTAAGAGCTGTATATCCTAATATTATGGGACTTCATAGAGAAGATAATAGACAAAGAGAAAAAAGTAAAACTTCCGCAGGGATAGGCTATAAAAATAAATCAAAACTTGAACTTTTTAATGAATTTTATAAAGATATAACTCATAAAGAACTTACAAAAGAAAAATTGGATATTGTAAAAGAAGTTATTGAGGCAGTAGAAAAGGAAGTGAAATAGTATGAGACCATTGAAACTTACTATAAGTGCATTTGGCCCTTATGCAGATAAACAAGTTATAGATTTTTCAAATTTAAAAAATAAGAATATTTTTCTTATAACTGGTCCAACAGGGGCAGGAAAAACTACTATATTTGATGCTATAAGTTTTGCTCTTTTTGGGGAAGCTTCTGTAAGCAGTAGAGATAGCGATACTTTAAGAAGCCATTTTTCTTCAATAGATACTCCTACATATGTAGAACTTGAATTTGAACTTAGAGGGGAAAAATATAAAATAAAAAGAAATCCAAAATATGAAAGAAAAAAAGCTAAAGGAAATGGATTAACTATTCAAGAAGCAGATGCAGAATTAATACTTCCTGATGGAAGAGTAATAACTAAGGTAAAACCTGTAGATGACAAGATAAATAGTATTTTAGGAATAAATAAAAATCAATTTAGACAGATTGTAATGCTTCCTCAAGGAGAATTCAGGAAATTATTAGAAGCTGATAGTAAAGAAAGAGAAGTTATTTTTAGAAACATATTTGGAACAGAGGCTTTTCAATCTATACAGTTGAAACTTTCAACTCTTCAAAAAAATTATGAAACAAAAATTAACGAAAATTCTACAAAAAGAGATACACATATAAAACATATTGATTCTGGAGAAGATGAGATACTTTTAAAGCTTTTAAATGAACAACATATAAATGTTGAAGAAATAATAAATAGAACAAAGGAACTTTTAGAAAAAGATAAAGAAGAAAGTAAAAAATTAAATAATTATATAAAAGAAATTAAATTACAAGAAGAAAAATTGCAAAAGAAAATATTTGAAGGCATAGAAATAAATAAAAAAATTAAAGATAAAGAAGAAATTGAAAAACAATATAACAATTATATTTTAAATGAAAGTAAATATATAGAAAAACAAAATAAGCTTGAAAAGGCAAGGATTGCTTTTAATGTAAAATTTGTTGAAGATACTTTAAATGAAAAAATAAATAATCTTATTATTAAAGAAAATCAATATAAAGAGGCTGAAAAAAATTTAGCCATTGCACAAGAAAATATAAAAAAGAGGGAGTATGAATTAAAACTTGAAGAAAATAAAGAAGAGGAAAGAAAAAGCTTAAGAGAAAAAATAATAAATTTAAAAGATAAAGAAAATAAAGTAAAGCAGTATGAAGTTAAATCTAATGAAATTAAATTGTTAAGAGAAGATCTAAATAAAAAGAAAAAAGAATATGAAGATATTAAAAATATTATAGCTAAAGAAAAAACTGATATTAACAAAGCAAAAGAAAAGCTATTATATATTAAAAACTGTGAAACTAAAAAAATGAGTCTTATAGGTATAAAAACTGAAAAAGACTTTATGCTTGAAAAATTAAGGGAACTTAAAATAAAAATAAAGCAATACTTAAATAATTTAAAACTTCATGAAAATGAAGCATCTAAATATAATGATTTTGAAAAGAACTATTTAATAATAAAAGATAAATATGAAAAAATGGAAGATAGCTTTTTAAAAGCACAAGCTGGTATACTTGCTAAAGATTTAAAAGATAATACTCCTTGCCCTGTATGCGGCTCTATAAATCACCCTAATCCAGCTAAAATACATAAAAATTTTATTACACAAGAAGAATTAAAAGAGATTAAAAAGCTTTATGATGAAAAAGTAGAGGAAAGAAATATAAATCTTCAAAAATTATCAGCATTAAATGCGAAGGTGGAAGAAAGTTTAAACGAACTTTTAGAAACTAAAAAGAGATTAATACAAATACTTGATGAAGACATTTTAAAAATGCCTTATGATAAACTTTTTAAATACGTAAATGAAAAAGGACTTAAAACAAAAGAAGAAGCTAATAAAATAGAAAATGATATAAAAGAATTAGATAATATTATTAAAGATAAAGAAAAGACTGAAAAATATATATATGAAAATCAAAAATATTTAGAAGAAAAAGAATTAGATCTTCCAAAGAAAGAAGAAGAATATACAACTTTTTATGGTAAGGTAGTAAGTGCAGAAAAAGAGCTAAATAGTATAGAAGAGGAGATACCAAAAGAGATTAGAAGTCATTCTAAACTTTTAATAAAAATAAATGAAATTGAGGAAAAACTTAAAGTTTTAGAAAAATCTTATAAAGAAGCTCAAGATAATTTCCATAATGCAAATGAAAAATATGCTTCTATAAAATCAGATAAGGAAAGCAAATATAGAAATTTTAAAGAAGCAGAAAATGAAGTAGAAGCATATAAAAATAAATTAAATTCTAAAATTTTAGAGTATGGTTTTAGTGATTTTGAAGAATATAATAAATTTAAAATGACAGAAGAAGAAATAAAAATTTTAGAAGAAGAAATATCTGAATATTATAAAAAACTTCAAATATTAAAAGGAAATTTAGAAAAAGCAGAAAATGATACTAAAGGATTAAAAAATATAGAAGTAGAAGAACTATCTAAAGAACTTAAAGACATTAAACTTTATGAGAATTCTTTAGAAATTCAAGAAAAAAATATATTTTCAAGAATACAAAATAATCAAAATGCTATAAAAGAAATAGAAAAAATAAATAAGTGTATAAAAAAAGATGAAGAACAATATGCAATAATAAGTGATTTAGCTAAAACTGCTAATGGTTATAATGAAGAAAAAATAACTTTTGAAAGATATGTACTTGCAGCTTATTTTGATGAAATAATAGATGCAGCTAATTTAAGGCTTGCTAAAATGACAGGAGAAAGATTTATTCTTAAAAGAAAAGAAGATAGAGGTAAATTTGGGAAACAAGAAGGATTGGAACTTGAGGTATTTGATAATTATACAGGTAAATCTAGACATGTAAAAACATTATCAGGTGGAGAAAGTTTTAAAGCATCTTTAGCTTTAGCATTAGGATTAGCTGATATAGTACAAGCTTATGCAGGAGGAATAAGTCTAGATACAATGTTTATAGATGAAGGATTTGGAACATTAGATCCTGAGTCTTTAGATAATGCTATTGGATGCTTAATTGAGCTTCAAAATATGGGAAGACTTGTTGGAATAATATCTCATGTACCTGAGCTTAAAGAAAGAATAGATGTAAGACTTGAAATAACTCCAGCAAAAGAAGGAAGCAGTGTAAAATTTGTAATTTAGTAAAATTAAATATATTAAAAAAATAAAAGTATGATTAAACCCAAATAAGCTGTAAATAAAGTTCAATTACATAATGAGTAGTATGTTTATTATTGATTTACTTCAAAATATAGTAGTTAATTCTAAGAAAAATGGCTTTTGTGATATAATCAAAATATAATTAAATAATTATATAGTAACAAAATATAATATAAATTAAATAAGTATTATATAAATTTTATAATAAAAGTCATTTATAAATATGTATAGTAGAATAATAATCCTTATTAATATATTAATAAGGATTATTATTCTACTAATTTATTTAATGTATATATATTTAATTTTTATATTTATAATTGATATTTATAGTATTTATTAAGTAATTATCCTAGCATACGTTGATCTTTTATAGGAACAACTAAATTTTTGAAAACAACTTTTATAAGGTCTAAAGACATATTTGCAGTTATATCATCTTTGTCTAAAATAGGATTTAACTCAACAAAATCTAAAGATACCATCATACCTGAAGCTGAAAAAGCTTTAAGTATTTTTTCTGCCTCATCTACAGTTAGTCCATTTTTAACAGGGGTTCCTGTACCTGGGACATAAGAAGAATCTATAGAATCTATATCAAAACTTACATGAATTGCATCTACTTTATCTTTTAAATAATTTATACTTTCTTCTATTACTTTATCTACTCCTAATTTTCTAACTGTATCCATTGAAAAAGCTTTAATTTTTGAATTTTTAATAAGTTCTATTTCACCAGGATCTAAATCACGACCTGCAATATGAACTATATTTTCGTCTTTAACTTTAACTCTATGTTCGAATAAATTAACCAGTTTATCTGGCCCTTTCCCCATGGAAACAGCTAATGGCATACCATGTATATTCCCTGTTGGAGTTGTTTTTTCAGTGTTTAAATCACCATGAGCATCTATCCAGACAACACCAAGATTTTTTACAGCTTTGCTGACCCCGGCTATACTTCCGATTCCAAGGCTGTGATCTCCACCTAGTATTATAGGAAAGTTTCCCTTTGAAATAGAATCATATACCATAAATGCAAGTTTTGTATTTGCATCTACTATAACGTCATAATATTTCAAACTAGGATGGTGTTTGTATTTGTGTTTTTCAGTAACATTAGCTACTTCAATGTTACCAAGGTCTTTAACATCATATCCAAGATCTTTTAAAGCTGATAAAATATTCATATCTCTGAATTTATCTGGTCCAAGATTGCTTCCAAGTTTATCAGCCCCTTGATTAATAGGCATACCAATTATATGCACAGCCATTTTAAATCCCCCTTTTGTATGGAAAAATTAATAATAAAAATTGTAGCTAGCCCTCAGTTGGCTGGGGGTTTACACATACAAACAAATATATTTTATAGCATATAAATTTTACAGCATATGAAAGAGTATGTCTATATAAAAAAATATACATAAATTGCAATATATGAATGTTTATTACATATTACGTATTAATATTTATTAAATAGAATAAATATTAAGACTATTATTAGATTATTTAAGTTATCAATTAATTATAATTAGTATAAATATTCATTAAAATATTATAAAATATAATATTTTTTAAAATTTATATTAAAAATAGAATTATATTATTATGTTGGTGTATAATTGATAATATTAAAAAATATGTATAACATTTCATTACAATTTTAGTACTTAAATATTTAAAGGAGAGAAAGATAATGACAGAAAAATTATATTATATTTATCCATATATTAAAGAATGGGAAGCAGATGTTTTAGATATATCAGAAAAAGAAGGAAAATTTCTTATTGAGCTTAATAAAACAGCTTTTTATCCTGAAGGAGGTGGACAGCCTTCAGATAAAGGATATATAGATGATGTTGAAGTTTTGCATGTTTTTGAAGAAGATGAACATATATTTCATGTAACAAATAAAAAACCTAAAAATAGTAAAGTTATATGTAAATTAGATTTTGAAAGAAGATATGATTTGATGCAGCAGCATACTGGACAGCATATTTTATCAGCAGTATTTTATAATAATTTTAAAGGAGAAACCTCAAGTTTTCATCTTGGAGAAGATTATGTTTCTATAGATATATCTATGCCTGAAATGACAGAGGAGTTAATTAAAATAGTTGAAGATGAAGTAAATAAAATTATATACAGCAATTTAGAGATAAAATCTTATATTGTAAATAAAAACGAACTAGAAAATATTCCATTAAGGAAATTGCCTAAAGTAGAAAAAGATATAAGAATTGTTGAAATTGATAAAATAGATTATTCTCCATGTTGTGGTACTCATTTAAAAAATACAGGAGAAATTGGCGTTATTAAAATAATAAAAATTGAAAAATATAAGGGAGTTACTAGAGTATATTTTAAATGTGGTAAAAGAGCTTTTGAAGATTATCAATTTAAACATGATATAACAGTAAATTTAGGGAAATTATTATCTGTAGATCAAAATAATTTAGAAAGTAAAGTAAAAAATATTTCAGAAGAATTAAAAAACAAGATTAAAGAAATAAAAGAACTTAAAGAAAATCTTAATCTATATGAAGCAGAGGACATACTAAATAGATTAAACTCTAACATAGTAAACATAAATTTTAGCGATAAAACTTTTGATGATGTTCAAAATATTGGAAGGATAATACTTAGAAAGGGAAATTATTTAGTAATTTTATCATCAAACATTGATAAAAAATTATGGCTTGCTCATAATGGAGATTTTGAAGTTAATTGTGGGAAATTATTTAAAGAAAATTTGCAAAAGTTTAGTGGTAGAGGCGGTGGAGGAGATAAGCAGGCACAAGCTTCTTTTGAAAGTGAAATTTCACTTAAAGAATTTCAAGAATTTGTTGTTTCTAAAATTTACAATAATGATTAATAAACAATAATATGTAAATAAATTTCAACTGTAATGTGTATCATAGTATATTAATTTGTTGCAATATATAGTTATAATTAGCCTGCCATAAGCTGTAAGTTAATTTCCACTATATTAATATATAATTTATATTGTTTCTAAATTTTTATTATATATATTGGTTAATATTTAAAAAACTTTTTGTGAAATAATCAAAGCTTCAAAGTTATAAATTTAAATAAAAATTAAATAAAAAATTCTGTATGTTATGATATGAAAGGAGATAAATAGTTGGATATAAAAGAAGTTAAAGGGAATACATTTTGCATTGATACTGGTATGACATATATACCTTTTTATAAAATTAATGATGAAGAAATTATAATGTTAGATACAGGATGGAAAAAGGGAGAAAGAGAAGGAATAGAAAATATTTTAGAAAGCAGTAATTTTAAAATTAAGGCTATTTTAAATAGCCATTCACATACAGATCACATAGGAAATAATGCATACTTTAAAAAAAAGTATAACTCTATTATTGCAATGTCAACTCGTGAAGCACTTATATGTAGCAGTGCAGTTGATTTTAAGCTTTATTATCAAAGTCAAGCTTTAAAAGATATAAAAGAGCATTATGGATATATGGCTTGCAGGGCAGATATTATGATTGATGATAAAGAAGAAAATTTAGAACTATGCGGCATTGATTTTAAGATTATTCATACTCCAGGACACAGCCCAGGGCATATATGTATTATAACTCCTGATAACGTTGCTTATTTAGGGGATTGCCTTATAAGTTATGAAGTAATGAGAGGGGCTAAAATGCCTTATGCTTATATACTTAGTGAAGATATAAAAAGTAAATCTAAACTTTATGATTTAAACTTTAGTAAATATATAGTTGCACATAAAGGAATATATGATAATATAAAAAAACTTATAGATGACAATATAGATTTTTATGAAAATAGGGCAATAAGAATTTATGAAGTAATAGATGATTATATGACAATGGAAGATATTATGAAAGCTGTTATTGAAAGTTTTCATATACGTGTGGACAATATACATAGGTATTATTTTATAGAAAGAATGTTAAAATCTTATGTAGAGTTTTTATACGAAACAGAAAAGCTAAAAATAATTGTAGATGATGGTTTTCTTAAATATATTAAAAATTAAACATTTATATATACAAAGTATTAAACTAAATACAGTATAGTGTAAAATAATAACAATTTTTTATTTGTATTGACAGCACAGTTATAAACAATTATAATTAATCACAAGGTGTACTTTAAATTGGTCCTGTGAGGCCAGAAAGGAGAGTGTGATTGGTATGATTATATTCTTTTATAAAGATTTTTTTTCTAAGAATAAGATGAATAATGTTTTTAAAATACAGAAAGGATATATAAGGGAACTATAGGCGTATTGTTCTCTTGTATGTCCTTTTATTTTTATATTTAAGATTATGAAAATATAGAGGTGTGTTATGAAAGCAAAACTTATCTTAGAAAATGGAATGATGTTTGAGGGAAGAGCCTTTGGATATTTACAGGAAACTGTAGGAGAAGTAGTTTTTAATACTGGGATGACTGGATATGAAGAGGTACTTACAGATCCATCTTATTATGGTCAAATTGTTACTATGACTTATCCCCTTATAGGAAATTATGGAATTAATCTTGAAGATATGGAATCAAAAGGTATAAAAGTAAAAGGATTTATAGTAAGAGAAGCTTGTAATAATCCAAATAATTTTAGATGTGAAATGAAACTTGAAGATTATCTGAAAAATAATAAAATAATGGGTTTAGAAAAAATAGATACTAGAGCTCTTACGAAGGTACTTAGAGATAGTGGAACAATGAAGGGTATAATAACCCTTGAAGAATTAGGCGAAGGATATATAAGAAAAAAATTTGAAGCTTTTAGTAATAAAGAAGCTGTAAAAAATGTAACAACAGATAAAATATATACAATAGAAGGCACTGGAAAGCATATAGCAGTATTGGATTTTGGAATTAAAGAAAATATTATTAGATGCTTTAAGAAAAGAGGCTGCAAATTAACAGTTTTCCCTGCTTATACTTCTTATGAAGATATATTAAAAATAAATCCAGATAGTATATTTTTGTCTAATGGACCTGGGGATCCACAAGATTTAACAGAAATTATTGAAAATATAAAGCATCTTATAGGAAAGAAACCAATATCAGGAATATGTCTTGGACATCAAATTTTAGCTCTGGCTTTAGGAGGGCATACAAAAAAATTAAAGTTTGGTCATAGAGGATGTAATCACCCTGTAATGGACATAGAAAGAAATAGAGTATTTATTACATCACAAAATCATGGATATTATGTAGATGAACTTCCTAAAGATGTTATAGCAACTCATATAAGTATGAACGATGGAACTATAGAAGGTATGAGACATAAAACACTGCCTATACGCAGCGTACAATTTCATCCAGAAGCTAATCCGGGACCTAGAGATATAGAAAATTATATATTTGATGAATTTGTATGATAAGTGTTATGAGTAAGAAAACAGGAGGTAGTACTTATGCCAATTAATAAAAATATAAATAAGGTTTTAGTTATAGGTTCAGGACCTATAGTTATAGGTCAGGCTGCAGAATTTGATTATTCTGGTACTCAAGCTTGCGAATCATTAAAAGAAGAAGGAGTAGAAGTTGTACTTATAAATAGTAATCCTGCAACTATAATGACAGATAAGGAAGTAGCTAATAAAATTTATATAGAGCCTTTAACTTTAGAATTTGTGGAGAAAGTTATTGAAAAAGAAAGACCAGACAGTCTTCTTGCAGGTATGGGTGGACAGACAGGACTTAATCTTGCAGTTGAGCTTTATGACAAAGGAATACTTGATAAATATAATGTTAAAGTTATAGGAACTTCTATAGAATCTATAAAAAAAGGTGAAGATAGAGAACTTTTTAAAAATGAAATGCAAAAAATAGGGCAGCCATGTATCGAAAGTGAAATTGTAAAAAGTATAGAAGAAGGAAAAAATTTTAGTCAAAAGATAGGTTATCCAGTAATAGTAAGACCAGCTTATACTCTTGGAGGTACAGGAGGAGGCATTGCAAATAATGAAGAAGAATTGGAAAGTATATTAGAGCAAGGTCTTCAGCTAAGTTCTATAGGGCAGGTACTTATAGAAAAAAGCGTAAAAGGCTGGAAAGAAATTGAATATGAAGTTATGAGAGATAGTTTTGGTAATTGTATTACTGTATGTAATATGGAAAATTTAGATCCGGTTGGGATTCATACAGGAGACAGTATAGTTGTAGCTCCAAGTCAGACTTTATCAGATAAAGAGTATCAAATGTTAAGGTCAGCTGCTATAGATATAATAAATCATATAGGAATTGAAGGCGGATGTAATGTACAATTTGCGTTAAATCCTGATAGCTTTGAATATGCAGTAATAGAGATTAATCCAAGAGTAAGTCGTTCTTCTGCATTAGCGTCTAAAGCTACAGGATATCCAATAGCTAAAGTAGCTGCAAAAATTGCACTAGGCTATGGACTTCATGAAATAAAAAATGCTGTAACAGGAAAGACTTTTGCATGTTTTGAACCTTCTCTTGATTATGTTGTAGTTAAAATACCAAAGTGGCCTTTTGATAAATTTTATAGTGCTGAAAGATTTTTAGGGACTAAAATGATGGCAACAGGAGAAGTTATGGCTATAGGAAGTAATTTCGAGGCAGCATTTTTAAAAGGTATCCGTTCTTTAGAACTTAAAAAATACACTTTAGAACATAAAGATATAAAAAATTTAAGTTTAGAAAAGCTTAAAGAAAAAGTAATGACTCCAGATGATGAGAGAATATTTGCTTTAGCTGAAATGATAAGAAGAGATTACAGCGTAGATAAGATGTCTCAAATTACTGGAATAGATAAATTTTTTATAAATAAAATAAAAAATATTATAGATAAAGAAGAAGAATTAAAGAATTTAACTATAGACAAATTATCCAGAGATTTTCTAAAAGAACTAAAGAGGATGGGATTTTCTGATAAAGGCATAGGGGAGCTCATTAAGGCTAGTCCAGATGAAATATACAATCTTAGAATAAAATGGGATATATATCCTGCTTATAAGATGGTAGATACTTGTGCAGGAGAGTTTGAAGCAGCTTCACCTTATTATTATTCAACTTATGAAAACTATGATGAAGTTTATGTAAGCAGCAGAAAAAAAGTTGTAGTTATAGGTTCAGGACCTATTAGAATAGGACAGGGAATTGAATTTGATTATGCTTCTGTTCATGCTGTTAAAGCACTTAGAAAATTAGACATAGAAACAATAATAATAAACAATAATCCTGAAACAGTAAGTACAGATTTTGATATATCTGATAAGCTTTATTTTGAACCTCTTACAGAAGAAGATGTTTTAAATATAATTGATAAAGAAAAACCTTATGGAGTTATTTTGCAATTTGGAGGGCAAACAGCTATTAAGCTTGCTAAATTTTTAAAGGAAAAAAATATACACATACTTGGAACAAGTTCAGAACAAATTGATGAGGCAGAAGATAGAGAAAAATTTGATAAGCTTTTGGAAAGATTAGAAATATATAGACCAAAAGGCAGGGCTGTATGGAATGTTAAAGAAGGGCTTAAAGAAGCTCAACAATTAGGATACCCAGTACTTGTAAGACCTTCATATGTGTTAGGCGGACAGGGAATGGAAATAACTTATGATGAAAAAGAGCTTAAATATTATCTTGAAAATGCATTTAATAAAGATAATAAAAATCCTGTGCTTATAGATAAATATCTTATGGGAAGAGAAATAGAAGTAGATGCTATATGTGATGGTGAAGATGTACTTATACCTGGAGTTATGGAGCATCTTGAAAGAGCAGGAATACACTCTGGAGATAGTATAACAATTTATCCTACTCAAAATGTATCTAAAGAAATAAAAAATGAGGTACTTAAATATACTAAAAAACTGGCTGTAGGTTTGGGCGTTAAAGGTATGATTAATATTCAATTTATAGAATATGAAAAAAAATTATATGTTATAGAAGTTAATCCAAGAGCCAGCAGGACAGTACCTTATATAAGCAAAGTAAGCTTAGTACCTATAGTTGAGATTGCTACAAAAGTTATGCTTGGATATAAGCTTAAAGATTTAGGATATGGTATTGATATATATAAAGAACCTGATATAGTTGCAGTAAAAGTACCAGTGTTTTCTACTCAAAAACTTCCAAAAGTTGAGGTTTCTTTAGGACCTGAAATGAGATCTACAGGAGAGGTATTAGGAGTAGGCAAAGATATATACGAAGCACTTTACAAAGGTTTTATAGCTGCTAACATGGGGCTTAAAAAAGATAAGGGAGTTGTTTTAGCAACTATAAATAATCAAGATAAAAAAGAATTTTTAAATATAGCAAAAGTATTAAATGAACTTGGATACAGTTTTATTGCAACAAGTAAAACAGCAGAACTTTTAAGAAATGAAGGATTTAAAGTTAAAGAGGTAAGAAAATTAAAAGAAGAAGAACCTAATATACTTCAAGTTATAAAAAACAGGGAAGTAGATTTAGTTATAAATACCCCTACAAAAGGGAATGATTCTCACAGAGATGGTTTTATAATAAGAAGAAATGCTATAGAAAGCAACATACAAATTATAACTTCTATAGATACAGCAAAAGCATTGGCAGAGGTAACTAAAGAAGTAAATTCAAAGAAAAATATAAAAGAAATAAAGGTTTATCCTTTAATTTAATCCAGAGAGGTTAATAAGGAGGCATATATAATGTTAAAAGGAAGAAATTTAATAGATCCTAACGACTTTACAATAGATGAACTTGAAGAGATTTTTAATTTAGCAAATCAAATTATAACATGTCCTGAAAAGTTTTCACATGTATGTGATGGGAAGATTTTAGCAACTCTTTTTTATGAACCAAGTACACGTACTAGATTTAGTTTTGAAGCCGCTATGTTAAGACTTGGAGGTAAGGTTATAGGTTTTTCTGAACCAAATTCAAGTTCTACATCTAAAGGTGAGAGTATAGAAGATACCGTAAGGACAGTGGCTTGCTATGCAGATATTATTGCAATGAGACATCCCAAAGAAGGAGTTCCAAAAACAGCTTCAATGTATTCTACTGTACCAATTATAAATGCAGGGGATGGAGGACATCAGCATCCTACACAAACTTTAACAGATTTACTTACTATTAAAAATTTAAAAGGAAGTTTTTCTAATCATACCATAGGATTATGCGGAGATTTAAAGTTTGGAAGAACAGTTCATTCTTTAGTAAAGGCGTTATCTAGGTATGAAAATAATAAATTTATATTTATATCACCAAAAGAATTATGTATGCCTGATTATATAAAAGAAATATTAAATCAAAATAATGTAGAGTTTATAGAGGTAGAAAAAATAGAAGAAGTTATAGATAGATTAGATATTCTTTATATGACTAGAGTACAAAGAGAAAGATTTTTAGATGAAGAAGAATATTTAAGATTGAAAGATACTTATATACTTGACTTAAAAAAGCTTAATAAAGCAAAAGAAGATATGATAATTATGCACCCTCTCCCAAGAGTTAATGAGATAAGTAAAGAAGTTGATGAAGATAAAAGAGCTTGTTATTTTAAACAAGCTAAATATGGAATGTTTGTTAGAATGGCTCTTATTTCAAAATTGCTTGGAGTAATTGAAGGGGAGGATATATAAATATGGAACTTTTAATTAAAAATGCAAGAATAATAGATTGCTCACAAAATTTCTTAGGCGATGTATATATAAAACAAGGAATAATACATGAATTAGGGAAAGATTTAAAAAAAGAATGCAATGTAATAGATGCAAATGGATTAGTGCTTATGCCTTCTTTTATAGATTTACATGCTCATTTTAGAGATCCAGGTTTAACTTATAAAGAGGATATATTAACAGGAAGTTTAGCTGCTGTAAAAGGAGGATATACTGCGGTTAATTTAATGGCAAATACAAAACCAGTCTGCAGCAGTATGGAAATTGTAAATTATGTAGAAGAAAAAGTAGAAAAAATTAAATTGGCAGATGTTCATCAAACTGTATCTATAACTAAAGATTTAAAAGGAGAAGATATAAGTCATTTAGACTCTTTAGAAGATAAGGTTAAGGTTATATCAGATGATGGTAAAGGGGTTTTAAATAGTAAAGTAATGCTTAATGCTATGATAAAGGCAAAAGAAAAAGGGATTATAGTAATGTCTCATGCAGAAAACGAAGAGTTAACAGAAATTGATACAAGACTAGCTGAAAATACAATGACTTTAAGAGATATAACTCTTGCAAAATTTACAGGTTGTCATCTTCATATTTCTCATGTAAGTACTAAAGAATCAATTGAATATATAATTGATTCAAAAAAAGAAGGATATAAAATAACTTGTGAAGTTACGCCTCATCATATTGCACTTACAGAGGATAAAAACTATGCAGTAAATCCACCGCTTAGAAAAAAAGAAGATATAGAAGCCTTAATTAAAGCTATAAATGATGGATATGTTGATGCAATAGCTACTGATCACGCCCCTCACAGTTTAGAAGATAAAGAAAAAGGTGCCAATGGTATATCTGGTTTAGAAACGGCTTTTTCTGTATGCTATACAAAGCTTGTAAAAGAAGGCCATATAAGCTTAAATAAGTTATCAGAGCTTATGTCAAAAAATCCTGCTTATATTATGAGATTTAATAAAGGAGAAATAAAAATTGGATATGACGGAGATTTGGTACTTGTAGATATAAATAAAAAATATAATGTAGATTGTAAAAATTTTGTATCTAAAGGTAAAAATACTCCTTTCCATGGAATGGAACTTTATGGAGAAATAATTAAAACTATAAAAAGCGGATTAGTTGTTTATGATAAAAATTTTAATGGCAAAAGGGAGAGAAATTATGATTATAGATAGATTATATGAGAGCGTAAAAAATAAAGGACCTGTTTGTGTAGGACTTGATACTTCTATAAATTATATACCAAAAGAGTTTTTAAACAAATATACTTCTTTAGAAGAAGCACTTTTTAAATTTAATCAAAGAATTATAGATGCAACCATAGATGTTTCGGCATGTTTTAAAGTTCAGATAGCTTATTATGAAGCACTAGGAATTAAAGGACTTACAGCATATAAAAATACTTTAGAGTATATAAAATATAAAGGCGGTATTGCTATTGCAGATGTAAAAAGAGGAGACATAAAAGATACAGCGGCTATGTATGCAAAAGCACATTTTACTGGAGATTTTGAAAGTGATTTTGTAACTTTAAATCCGTATATGGGGCTAGATACTTTAGAACCTTATATGGAATATATTAAAACAGGTGAAAAAGGGGTATTCTTACTTATAAGAACATCTAATAAAGGTGCTGAAGATATACAGTATATAGAAAATGCACATGGAGAAAAAGTATATAATTTAGTTGGATATAAAATAAATGAACTAGGGAAAAAATATATTGGTAAATATGGATATAGCCTTATTGGCGGAGTAGTTGGATGTACTCATGTAGATGAAGCGTTAAAATTTAGAAATAACTTAGAAAATACTTTCTTTCTAATACCAGGATATGGAGCTCAGGGAGGAACTTGTGAAGATGTAGCTTTATATCTTAAAGATGGTAATGGGGGAGTAGTTAATTCTTCAAGAGGAATACTCTTAGCTTATAAAAATAAAGAAGGCAGAGAAATGGAATTTGATTTATGTGCAAGAGAAGAAGCTATTAAAATAAGAGATGGTATTGCAAAAGCTGTTGGAGGGGAAAAAGGTGAGCATAAACTATACAGAAAATAAAGTTATTAGTAATATAGAAGTTTCAAAAAATATTTATAAACTTTATGTTAGCGGAAATTTTAATGTTAAACCTGGACAATTTTTTATGATTAGGGGATGGGGTGAATATCCTCTTCTTCCAAGACCTTTAAGTGTACATGATAAAGATGAAAATGGAGTATATTTTTTATACTCTGTTTTAGGAAAAGGAACAGAACTTTTAAAAAAACTTAAATATGAAGACAAAATAGAACTTTTAGGGCCTTTAGGTAATGGATTTGATGTAGAGAACATAAAAGGCAATGTTGCTGTAGTATCTGGGGGAATAGGCATTGCTCCAATGCTATACCTTACTAAAAAACTCACAAATTGTACTGTAGATTTATTTGCAGGTTTTAGGGATGAAACTTTTTCTATAGAAAATTTTAAAGAATATGTTTCAAACATAAATATAGCCTCTGAAAGTGGTAAATTTGGTTATAAAGGTTATATAACAGATATATTTTATCCTGAAAATTATGATGTAGTTTTGTGTTGTGGACCTGAAGTTATGATGAATAAAGTTATTAAAATGTGTAGAGAAAAAAATGTACCTGTTTATGTTTCTATGGAAAAACATATGGCATGTGGATTAGGTGCCTGCCTTGTATGTACTTGTAAAACTACTAATGGAAATAAAAGGACATGTAAAGATGGACCTGTATTTTTAGGGGAGGAAATAGTGTTAGATGCTTAATGTTAATATATGTGGAATTGATTTTAAAAATCCTGTAATAGCAGCCTCTGGGACTTTTGGTTTTGGAGAAGAATATGCTAATATATATGATGTAGAAAAGCTTGGAGGCATATGTACAAAAGGGCTTACATTAAATAAAAAAGAAGGAAATGAAGGAATTAGAGTCTTTGAAACAGCAAGTGGAATACTAAATAGTGTTGGACTTCAAAATCCAGGTATAGATTATTTTATAAATAATGAATTAAATAGAATGAAAAAACTTAATACAGTTATAATTGCTAATTTAGGAGGTTCTACTTTAGAAGAATATATTGAAGGGGCTTATAAATTAAGTCTTTCAGATGTGGATATGATTGAGCTTAATATATCTTGTCCAAATGTAAAGTCAGGTGGTATGGCTTTTGGGATTAATTCGAAAATTGCTTATGATGTAGTAAGTAAAGTAAAAGAAGTTTGTAAAAAACCACTTATTGTAAAACTTTCTCCTAATGCTGAAAATATAGTAGATATGGCGTATAAATGTACAGAAGCTGGAGCAGATGCCCTATCGCTTATAAATACTTTAAAAGGAATGGCAATAGATATAAAAAAAAGGAAGCCAGTATTTAAAAATGTTTTTGCGGGCCTTTCAGGACCTGCAATAAAACCTGTAGCATTAAGAATGGTATATGAAGTAGCAAAGGCTGTAGATATTCCTGTAATAGGTATTGGAGGAATAACTAATTATGAAGATGCTATTGAATTTATTATGGCAGGAGCTTATGCGGTTCAAATAGGTACGGCAAACTTTTTAAAACCTGATATATGTTTAGATATTATATATGGTATAGAAAAATTTTTAAATGATAATGGGATAAAATCATTAAATGAAATAAGAGGTATAGCATAAGAAAGGATGAAAAATTATGAATAATAATGTTATGGAAATATTAAAAGAAAGTGAAGCTATTTTGGAAGGACACTTTTTATTATCTTCTGGGAAACATAGTAATATGTATTGCCAATGTGCAAAACTTCTTCAATACCCAGATAAAGCAGAAAAAGTTATAAGCGTAATTAAAGAAAAAATAAAAGATATTGATTTTGACTTAGTAGTAGGTCCAGCTATGGGTGGTATAATAGTAGCTTATGAGCTTGGAAGACAGACAAAAAAGAGGGCAATATTTACAGAAAGAGTAGATGGAGTTATGACTTTAAAAAGAGGATTTGAAATAAAAAAGGGTGAAAAAGTTTTAATAACAGAAGATGTAGTTACCACAGGTAAATCCTCTATAGAAACTGCAGAGGTTATTAAATCTTTAGGTGGAGAAGTTGTAGGAATAGCTTGTATAGTTGATAGAAGTTCTGAAAAAATAGATTATGAGGTATATAGTTCTATAAAATTAAACATAGATGTTTATGATAAAGATAATTGCCCTTTATGCAAACAAAATTTACCTTATATAAAACCAGGCAGTAGAAATATAAAATAGTAAAATATATTAAAAATAAAAATTATTATTTCTATACTTTTCTGCTGCTCTTATGTAAAAAATATATCTGTAAATTTATAAATAAAAGCCATGTATAAAAAGGATTTTCCGTATTTATACATGGCTTTTAAACTTCCTTAAATATCTATTTTAAATATTTATAAAGTGAAAATTTATTAAACACTATAAAATTATATAAAAAATTACTTTAAATATTATTAAAGATTAATAACAAATTTTATTTTAATATAAATTTTGTATAAGTTTTGAAAAATAATACAAAATAAAAAATGTGGTATAAAACTTAAAAAATACTGTATAAGGAAATTTTATGTGGAAAGAATATAAGATATATGTGATTAAGGATGTGATATTGCTTGGATGAAATACTAAAAGGAAACTTAATTATAATAGGAGGGGCTGAAGATAAAAAAGGAGAAAAAAATATATTAAAAGAGGTTTGCAGTAAGATAGATAAAGAAAAAGATGAACTGGTTATAGCTACTATAGCTACAGATCTTCCAAAAGAAGTTGGATGTGAATATAAAAATATATTTGAAAATCTTGGAGTAAAGAACATAAATGTATTAAATGTTGAAGATAGAAAAGATACTCATAAGATAAATAATATAGAAATGATAAAAAAAGCTTCTTTAGTATTTTTCACAGGTGGAGATCAATTAAAAATAACAAGCATATTAGGGGGAACTCCTTTATATGATATCATACATGAAAGTTATGAAAAGGGTTGTGTATATGTTGGAACATCTGCAGGAGCTTCGGTAGTAAGTGACACTATGATAATCACAGGTGAAGATGAAGAATCTCCTAAAAAATGTACTTTAAAAATGGCACCAGGTCTTGGACTTATAAAAAATGTAGTTATAGATCAGCATTTTGCACAAAGAGGAAGGATAGGAAGGCTTCTTGTTGCAATAGCAGAAAATCCTGAAAGCTTAGGTATAGGTATTGATGAAGATACTGCTATTGTGATTTGCAAAGAAGGTAAATTTAAAGTAATAGGTTCAGGAGCAGTTTATATAATAGATGGAAGTTCTATAACTTACACTAATGTTTCAGAACAAAACCCTGAAGAAATACTTTCTATGTTTGACATTAAAATGCATGTTTTAAAAAATGGCGATAAATTCAATTTAAATATAAGGCAGCCAATTAAGGAGGATAAACAAAGTAAAAATGAAAATAGTGGACGTTAACGTTTTTGAGGGCAGAAATATATACTCTCATAAAAAATGTATAAGAATGGACTTGGACTTAGAAGGTTATTGTGAAATTCCAAGTAATAAAATAGAAGGATTTAATGAACGTTTAATAAAACTACTGCCTGAATTAAAAAAACACAGATGTGGAATAGATGAAGAAAGAGGATTTTTTAAAAGATTAAAAGAAGGTACTTATCTTGCACATATTTGTGAGCATTGTATTATAGCATTACAAAACATGATTGGAATTGAAGTAGCTTATGGAAAAGCTAGAGAAATAGAAGAAGACAGGTACTATATAATATATCAATATGAATATAAAAATACTGCAGTAGAAGCTGGAAGATTAGCTGTAGATATAATAAATGCTTTAATAAACAAAAAAAATTTCAATATAAGATCAAGAATAAAGCTTCTTAGAGAAATTTTATTAAATGAACAATTAGGACCTAGTACTTTAGCTATATGTGAAGAAGCTAAAAAAAGAGGTATACCAGTTTTAAAAATAGGTTCTAATAGTATGTTTCAATTAGGTTATGGTAAATATGGGAAAATGATAGAAGCTACTATATGCAGTGACACTAGTGGACTATCTATTGATATAGCTTGTGATAAACTTCTTACTAAGGAAATTCTTTCAAATCAGTGTATTCCCGTAGCTAAAGGAGATATAATAAAAAATCCAATGGATCTTTTATTTAAAAGTGAAAAAATAGGATATCCTATAGTATTAAAACCACGCTATGGAAATCAAGGGAAAGGCGTATTTATAGACATTAAAGATGAAAAAGAAGCTTTAAGAGCATATAGCATATTAAGTAAAAGTTATAAAGATATAATGGTAGAAAAATATATAGAAGGCAGAGACTTTAGAGTATGCATAGTAGATGGTGAATTTGCAGCTGCAGCAGAAAGAATACCACCTTTTGTAGTAGGTGATGGTGTAAGTACTATTAGAAAACTTATAAATAAAGTAAATAAAGACGAAAGAAGAGGAATAGGACACGAAAAACCATTAACTAAAATAAAAATAGATGAATCTCTTAATAATTATATAAACAAAAATGGATGGGATTTAAACTCTATTCTTCCTAAAGGTACCAAACTTTTCTTAAGAGAAAATGCAAATATTTCAACAGGGGGCATAGCAATAGATTGTACAGATATAATATGTAAAGAAAACATAGAAATTTGTAAAAGGGCTGCTAAAGCTATTGGATTAAATATTTGCGGAATTGATATTTGCTGTAATGATATAAGTGTACCTTTAAATGAAAATGGAGCTATAATTGAAGTAAATGCTGCTCCAGGAATAAGAATGCATCATTATCCTTATGAAGGTAAAAAAAGAAATGTAGCAGGAGCTATTATTGATATGATGTTTAAAGAAGGTAAAGGAAGTATACCTATAGTTTCTGTAACTGGTACAAATGGTAAAACAACTACTACAAGACTTATAGGGCATACACTTTCTCTTATGAATTATAATGTAGGTATGACTACAACAGGTGGAATATATATAAACAACAAGTGTATAGATAAAGGAGATACAACTGGGTATAAAAGTGCAATGACAGTACTTAGAAATAAAGAAGTTGATGCTGCTGTTCTTGAAACTGCAAGAGGTGGAATAATAAAAAAAGGTCTTGCTTATGATTTAGCAGATGTAGGTGTTATTACAAATATAACTGAAGATCACATAGGCATAGATGGAATAAATACAATAGAAGATTTAGCTTATGTTAAATCTCTTGTAGCTGAAGCAGTTAAAGATGAAGGTTATGTAGTTATTAATGCAGATGATCCTGTAAGCAGAACAATTATCGATAAAATTAAAAGCAATATTATATTTTTTTCAATGGATAAAAATAATAAACTTCTTAGAGAAAACTTAAAAAAAGGTGGTTTTGGCATCTATTCTCACGAAGGATATATATATATTGAGAAAAAAGGGAATGCATTTCCTCTTATAAAAATAGAAAATATAAATATTGCTATGAATGGAAAATTAAAATATAATATTGAAAATTCTATGGCAGCGTGTGGAGCTTTGGTAGCTCTTAATGTTGATTATTCTGTAATTAGGAAAGGGTTAATGACTTTTGGATGTAATGAAGAACAAAATCCCGGGAGATTTAATATTTATAATTTAAATAAAGGAACTGTAATATTAGATTATGGACATAATATAGAAGGGTATAAAGCTGTGCTTGAAGGAGCAAAAAAAATAAAACACAATAGATTATTAGGGGTAATAGGAGTACCAGGCGATAGACTTGATAAAAATATTTTAGAACTTGGAAAAATTGCAGGGACATATTTTGATTATATATATATAAAAGAAGATAAAGACAAAAGAGGAAGAAAGCCTATGGAAGTAGCTAAACTTTTAGAAAAGGGAGTTTTAAATTCAAAATTTAACCCCAAAAATATGGAAATAATATTAAATGAAGCTGAAGCTCTTAATAAAGCTATTGAAAATATAAGATCAGGTGATTTGATAATAGTATTTTTTGAAGAATATGAACCTCTTGTAAAATTAATAAAAGAAAAAATAAGTTGTGAAAATGAGTCAGAAAAAACCTTAACTATGGTATAAATTTAATATATAAAGCTAGGTTAAAAGATAAACGAATTTATTGTAAATAAAAAAAGTTTATCTTTTAATTTAGCTTTATTTTTTTAAAATAATATAATATAATGATACTTAAAATTTATATGGAAGGAAGAAAATGATATGCAGTTAAAAGCTTATGCTAAAATTAACATGTCACTTGATGTAGTTGGTAAGAGAGAAGACAATTATCATCTTTTAAAAATGATAATGCAGACAATTGAACTTTATGATTTAATTACAGTTAATAAATCAGAAAAAGATATAAATATAATATGTAATAAAGCATATATTCCAAAAGATGAAAGAAATTTGGCATACAAAGCAGCTAAACTTTTTATGGACACATATAATATAAAATCTGGAGTAGATATATATATAGAAAAAAATATACCTATTGCGGCAGGGTTAGCAGGTGGGAGTACAGACGCTGCAGCAGTTTTAAAAGCTATGAGAACTTTATTTAATCCTAATATAAAAGATGAAGAACTTATAAATTTAGGACTTCAAATAGGTGCAGATGTTCCATTTTGTATTGTAGGAGGAACAGCTTTATGTGAAGGAATTGGAGAAAAATTAACTATACTTAAACCTTTTAAAAACCATATTTTAGTTATAGTAAAACCTCCATTTGGTGTATCTACAAAAGAGGTTTATCAAAATTTAGACATAAATAAAATACATAAGCACCCTAAAACAGATGAAATAATAAAAGCAATAGAAAATAATGATTTAATACAAGCTTCATATTTTATGAAAAATGTACTTGAAAATGTAACTCTAAGAAAATATAGTGTATTAAAAGATATTAAAAATGAAATGCTAAAATTAGGAGCTTTAGGTTCTATGATGAGTGGCAGCGGGCCTACTGTATTTGGATTTTTTGATGATATTATGAAAGCTGCAAAATGTTATGACAAATTTAAAGAAAAATATAATGAAGTATTTATAACAAGAACAATTTAAAATAATAAATAGGAATATATTTTAAAAGAGATATTGTATTTTTTAGAATGATAAATTAATTTTTAAAGACTTATATATAACATGATTAAACTACAATAAGCTGTAAATAAAATTTCGCTATACATGAGTGTATGTTTATTATTGATTTACTTTAAAATATATTTATCAGTTCTAAGGGAAAATATTTTTGTTGGATAATCATAACATAAAAATTATAAATAGCATACTACATTAAATTTAAAAATTTAATGTAGTATGCTTTATTTTTATTAATGTATATTTTATAAATTTACAGCGAAAAATATTTAATAATACTAATCTATAAAAATTATAAAAATGGAGGAATACTGTGCAGATTATAAAATTGTGTTCAAAATATTTTTTAATATTAATGTTAGTGCAAGGGATAATAGCTGCATTTATAGATACTTATTCTTTTAAAAGAAGTCATTTAAATTATATAGCAAGAAAGGCAAGAATTTTAGGAATAGGATCTATTATTATAGGGATAGTTTTATATTTTTTAAATATAAAGCTGTAATTATTAGATATTTAGCATAAAACTAAACAATAAAATAAGAGTTATTTAAAATAACAATATAATGCAAAATATATAATTACACATTACATAAAATTAAGGAAGTGATAGTTTTGAAAGAAATAATCAGAGATTTAATAACTCCTAAAGTAGATGAAAACATATCATATTTAAAAGAAATTTTAAAAGATGCTTCTGATATTGTGTATAGAGAATTTAACATTGGACAATGGAAGGCGGCTATTTCATATATTGATGGTATGGCAGATAAAGAAATTATAAATAATTTTATTTTAGAATCTGTAATGCTTAGAAGCGAACGGGTAAATAATGTAATGGATATAAAAAACAACATTTTAACTGTTTCAGACATGAAAGAGATTTTAAAATTCAGTGAAGGGGTAAATGCTTTAATGTCAGGAGAAACTATAATGTTTATAGAAGGTATACCGGCTATATATGTTATAGCAACAAGGTCATGGCCTGCAAGGGGAGTTTCAGAGCCATCTGGAGAAACAGTTATAAGAGGTGGAAGAGATGGATTTACAGAAACTATAAGATTTAATACTGCACTTATAAGGAGAAGAATTAGAGATACAAGGCTTAAATTTGTTTCTAAATCTATAGGAGTAAGATCAAAAACAGATGTAGTTATATCTTATATAGATGACATAGTAAATAAAGATATTCTTCAAAAGGTAATGGAAAGAATAGATAAAATAAATATAGACGCGGTATTAGATAGTGGATATATAGAACAGCTTATAGAAGACAATAAATGGTCCCCTTTTCCACAAATGCAAAGCACAGAAAGGCCAGATGTAGTAGCTGGTGCACTTTATGAAGGAAGAGTTGCTATACTTGTAGATAATTCTCCTTTTGCAATTATAGCACCAGCAACATTTCCAAGTCTTTTTCAAACACCAGATGATTATTATCAAAGATGGATGAATTCATCTATGCTTAGAATTATACGATTTTTAGCTATATTTATAGGAATGATAATGCCGGCTTTATATGTTGCAGTAACATCATTTCATGTTTCTATTATACCAACCAAACTTGCATATTCAATAGCAGCTTCTAGAGAAGGAGTAGCATTTCCTGCTTTTGTAGAAACTTTAATAATGGAAGTTGCTATGTCGTTTTTAATAGAAGCAGTAGTAAGACTTCCTAAAGCTATAGGTTCTACAATTGGTATAGTTGGAGGTCTTATAATTGGGCAGGCTGCAGTTAGTGCAGGAATAGTAAGCCCTATTATGATAATAATAGTTTCTGTAACGTCTATAGCAAGTTTTATAACTCCTAATTATGAATTAAGTTCGGCTTTAAGGATTTCAAGATTCTTTCTTATAATACTTGCAACTATTATGGGATTATATGGTATATCACTAGGACTTATAATTATTCTTATACATTTAGCAAAACTACAAAGTTTTGGGATACCTTATTTATCTCCAATAGTACATCCACATAAAAAAGATTTTAAAGACATATTTATAAGAGCTCCTCTTAATATGTTTAAAAATAGACCAGAGTTTATAGAACCTAGAGATAAAATAAGGCAAAAATAAAGTACTGTATATAAGAATGGAGGAATCCAATTTATGAATAATAAAGGATTTATAAGCAAATATGGATTACTCTCTACAATTGTAGTAACTGTTACAGGAGTAGGAGTATTTGCATATCCTAATCTTATGGCAAATGAAATAGGAACTGATGGATGGTTTGTTGCTATATTATCAGGATTAATAGTTTTTTTATTTTTATCTTTAATATATAAAGTAATTATAAAAAATAATTACCAGACTTTTTATAATATTTTAGAAGATAATTTAGGCAAAGCAATGAGTAAAATTTTTGGGATTATATTTTGCATACACTTTATTTTTTCTATATCTTTGGGTATGAGAATTTTTACAGAAGTTATAAAAATGTATCTGCTTGAAAGAACTCCAACAGAATTTATAATTTTAGTTATGATTTTTACAGGAATATATTTAGTAAGAGGAGAAATTCCAGCTTTGATTAAATTTAATGAAATAGCTTTTCCTGCAATGTTTATACCAATAGCTATAACACTTATATTTTCAATAAAAGGAGGTAAAGCAACAAATTTACTTCCAGTTCTTCAGCATAAACCTGATGATTATTTAAGAGCTTTAGTAGATTCTACTTTTGCATTTGGTGGATTTGAAATTGCATATATGGTTTTGCCATATATGAAGGACAAAGATGGAATAAGAAAAACATTTTTTAAAAGTATAAGTATAATTACAATATTTTATGCTATAGTTACTATACTTTGTATAATGTTTTTTTCTAAGGAACATACAAAAGAACTTCTTTGGCCTACAATAACACTTATTAGAGCTATAAATATGCCAGGGGCTTTTATTGAAAGATGGGAAGGTGTTGTTATGGCATTATGGGTGCTTTTTTATTTTACTACATTTGTAAATATGTATTATTTTTCTGGAGATATTATTAAAAATATTTTCAATTTACACGATATAAAATTGTCCTCTATTATTTTAGCTCCTATTGTATACATAATAGCTTTATATCCTCAAAATATAGCTGAAGTTTATGATGTTTCTAAAAAAATTAATCCGGTTTTATCTGTATTTAGTTTTTTAATATTACCTCTAATATTGCTGTTTTTTGGTAGAGCAAAAGAAAGGGGGAAAAATAAAAGTGAGACATAAAAAAATATTATCTATAATTTTAGCTTCTCTTTTATTTTCTACTTTATTTACTGGATGCTGGGATAAGATGGAAATAGATAAACAGCTTTTTATATCTGTAATTGCCGTTGATCTTGGTAAAGATTATTCAAATAAAAAAGAAGCTAAAGAAATGAAATTATCTGATCCATTTCAAGGAAGAGTTCAGCAAAAAAAGCTTTCTATAACATATGGTTTCCCAGACATGAGTGAATTAGGGCCGGGGAAAAGCGGAACAGCAAAAGATCAATTTATAAATGTAGATGCAGCATCTATGGAAGATGGTATATTTGAAGCTACTGGTAAAAGCAGTAGAAGTATATATTTAAGTCAAACTAAACTTCTTATGATAAGCAGTGGAATTTTAGAAGATCCAGATATATTTAAAGAAATAATTGATTATATAGAAAGACATCCAAATTTAAATAAAATGATGCAGATAGTAGTAGTAGAAGGCAGTGCAGAGGAATACGTTAAATATCAGCCGCCTATGGAAAAGAATGTTGAATATTATTTAACAGGACTTATGGAAAATACTAAAAAAAATTCTACAATATTACCTGTTACAGTAAGTGAAATGCTTATTCAATTAGGGCAAAATGGTAATGCTATTATACCAAAATTAGAGATTGAAAAAGAAAAAAATGAAATAACTTTATCTGGTGTAGCTATAATAAAAAATTATGGACTAAAAGGTTATTTAACAAGGCTTGAAGTTGCTGATCTTGAAATAATGAGAGGAAATGCAAAAGGTGGGAAAAGAGTTATATATAAAGAAGGTCATCCTATAGATGTTAATATTGAAGATATAGATAGAAAGTTAAGAGTATCAGGTGATAAAAATAAATTAAAATTTAATATAGATATTAAGATTGAAGGGCAGCTTAAAGGATATTATATAGATAACAATGTTTTTTCAAAAGAGGAACTTAATTCTATAGAAAAAAATTTTAGTGATTCACTTAGCAAAGAATGTAATACAATAGCTAAAATGCTTCAAAATAACTTTCAAGTAGATCCTATAGGACTTAGAGAATATTTAGAGGAGAGGAAACCATCTCTATGGAATGAAGTTAAAGATAATTGGGATGAAGTTTATAAAGATGCAGATATAAATGTTAATATAAATTTCAAAGTACGAAGAATCGGAATAACTAAATAAAAATATTTTAATTGAATAATTAGTAAAATACTGGAAATAATATTAAACAAATAAAACAATGCAGGGGGATATACAATGAAAAAAATAATTTATGTTTTAGTTTGTTTAATTATTATATTTACTATATCTATAGGGAATTCTAGTGTTAAAAGTGCTGATAATGAAAATTTAATTCAATATTCAATAGAAAATAAAATTATAAGATTTCATGTAATAGCAAATAGTGATACTTCTTTTGATCAAGCTTTAAAACTTAAAGTTAGAGATGAAGTTTTAAAATATATAAATCCTAAATTAAAAAATTCAAAAAGCATTGAACAATCAAGAAATATACTAAAAGCAAATGATGAAAAAATAAAGCAAATAGCAGAATCTGTTATAAAATCAAATGGATATAATTATAGTGTAAATACTACATTATCAAAAGAAAATTTTCCTATAAAAACTTATGGTAATATAACATTGCCACAAGGTGAGTATGAAGCTTATAGAATAATTATAGGAAACGGAAAAGGCCAAAATTGGTGGTGTGTTATGTTTCCTCCTTTATGTTTTATAGATATAAATAAAGGTGAAGTAGCTTATAAAGAAACAGAGAGCACTATGAAAAAAGTGCTCTCAGAGGAAGAATATAATGCAATAGATAATCAAAAAACTGATAAAAATAAAGACTTATTAAATAAAGATAAAGAAGGTGAATTAAATAAAGAAAAAGGAGCTGAAAATGGAGATAAAATTATAATAAAATTTAAAATAGTTGAAGTATTTAATGATATTTTTAAAAAATAAAATCTGCCCGGTTTTATAGATAATAAGTAATTAATATTGTCTATATAAGCTGGGTTTTAATTTTTACTGAATAATAACAAATATAACTACAAATACTATTTAGAGAAATTACAAGAAAGGAATTTATGGGAAAATATTCATAGGAGGCTTAGTATAATGAAAATGACAAAAAAAAGAATTATATATACTTTAGCTGTAACTTTAATAGTTGTATTTTCAACTACATTTGCAGTTTTGATGACTCTTGAAAGAAATGATTATAGAAATTATCTTCAAGGGGAATATAGTAAAAATATGTACGACTTAATAACTTCTGTAGAGAATATAAGAGTAAATTTAGGCAAAGCAGCAGTAACAGGTTCAAGGGAACAAAAGATTGTTACATTCCAAGAGATATTTAGATATAGTGCAATGGCTAATGATAAGCTACATTCTCTGCCTATTGAACAGCAATATATAAATAATACCAGTAAATTTATATCGCAGGTAGGAGATTTTTGCTATAGTCTTGTAAAAGCTTCTTCTGAGGGAAGAGATTTAACACAAGAGGAATATAATACAATAGATAGATTAAAAAATGATGCATTTACTCTTGAAAATGATCTAAACAATTCATTAATGGCAATAAATGAAGGAAGTGTGAAATGGGGAGAGATAAGGCAGAAAACAAGTGGAGTTTTTGCAAAAGATAGAGAAGAGGAAACTCTTACTAATAAATTTGAAAATATACAAAAACAAGTTGCACAATATCCTGCTCTAATATATGATGGACCTTTTTCAGATAATGTTCTTGAAATAAAACCTAAAGTATTATCTGAAAAAGAAGTTTCGGAAAAGGCTGCAAAAGATGTAGTATATAAAGTTATTGGGAAAGATAAAATTGAAAAAATTGAAACTTTATCTAGTGATGGAAAAACAAGAATTCCTTCTTATAGATTTAATGTTACATTAAAAGGAAGAGAGAAAAATGAAAATGTAGTAAATATTGAAATTAGTAAAAACGGTGGTAAAATAGTATATATGCTTGATAATAGAATAATAAATAATCCAACTATTGATATGAAAAAAGCAATAGATTTAGGTAATAAATATCTTGAAAAATTAGGTTATAAAAATATGTTTTCTACATATAGTCTAAGATATGATAATACAGCAATAATAAATTATGTATATAAAGAGGATAAAACAGTTATATATCCAGATCAAATAAAACTTAAAATAGCTATGGATGATGGAAGTATATTAGGAATAGAATCTGAGAAATATTTAGTTGCTCATGATGAAAATAGAAAAATAGATAGTCCAAAAATAACACAGACTCAAGCAAAATCAAAAGTTAGTAAAAGACTTAATATAACTACTGAAAGGCTTGCTTTGATACCAACAGAATCTAATAAAGAAGTATTGTGTTATGAATTTGTTGGAAATTACAAAGATGATAAATTTATAGTTTATATAAATGCAGCAACAGGATTTGAACAAAAAATAATTCAAATAATTAATACTCCTAATGGAGAGTTAACTATGTAAAATATGAATTTATCTTTTAAAGGTTTTAATACATGGGAAATTAATTATAAAAAATAGAAAAAGATTAAGATTATAACTTCTGTCATTATATTCTTAATCTTTTTCTATTTTATTTTTATAAGTGGAAATAAGATAATTTAGTGATATAATATTATATAGTAATTTTTGTATTATATAAGGAGAGAATGGTTTATGAAGAAAAAGGTAGCAGTACTTTTTGGAGGTCAATCAACAGAACACGAAGTTTCTAGAGTATCAGCAGCATCAGTTTTAAGAAATATAAATCAAAGCAAGTATGATGTTTATCCTATTGGAATTACTAAAGAAGGTAAATGGTTTGAATATACAGGAAGTATAGATAAAATTGAAAATGGACAATGGGAGCAAGATGAATATTATAAAACTCCTGATGGCCATAAGTTTTTATTTAATAAAGAAGTAGATGTAGTATTTCCTGTGCTTCATGGACTTTATGGGGAAGATGGAACTATACAAGGGCTTTGCAAGTTATTAAATCTTCCTTGTGTAGGCCCAGGAGTTATGTCTTCTGCAGTTTGTATGGATAAAATATATACTAAATACCTTCTTGAAAGATTTGGAATAAAACAAGCAGAGTATGTAGTAGTAAATGCCTATGAGTACAAAGAAGATAAAGACAAAGTTATTTCTAATATAGAAAATATTTTAACTTATCCAATTTTTATAAAACCATCTAATAGTGGATCTTCTGTTGGAATAACAAAAGCTCATAATAAAGAAGAACTTGAAAAAGGTATTAAAGAGGCTTTAAAATATGATAGAAAGATATTAGTTGAAAGAGGATTAAATGCTAGAGAAATAGAAGTTGCAGTGCTTGGGAATGATTATCCTAAAGCTGCAGTTCCAGGAGAAATAATTCCAGCTAAAGAATTTTATGATTACGAAGCTAAGTATCAAAATGAAGCTTCAAAACTTTTAATACCAGCTGCTTTAAGTGAAGATAAATTAGAGTATATAAAAGAAACAGCAATAAAAGTTTATAAAATATTAGATTGTGCTGGTATGGCAAGAGTAGATTTTCTTGTAGATAAAGATACCGAAGAAGCTTATTTAAATGAAGTAAATACTATACCTGGATTTACTAAAATAAGTATGTATCCTAAAATGTGGCAGGCATCTGGCAAGCCTTATGAAGAATTAATAGATGATCTTATAGAACTTGCTATAGAGAGAAATAATAACTAATTAACTACTTAATTGGAGGAACACAAATGAGTAAAAGGGCTATTATTACAATAGTAAGCAAGCAAAAAGATTTAGAAGATGACGCTATAGAAGTTGTTACGCCAGGAGAATTTTATATAGAAGATAATTATTACTATGCTGTTTATGATGAAACAGAATTATCAGGAATGGAAGGAACAAAAACTAAAATTAGAATTTCAGAAAATGACTTTTTACTTACAAGAACTGGGACAACAACAGGAGACATGAGATTTATAAAAGGAAATAAAGATAAAACAATTTATAGTACTCCTTATGGTGTTATTGAAATATCAATAAATACTAAAGATTTAATAGTTAATATGAATGATAATGGAGGAGAAGTTATAATAAATTATGATATGATTATAGCAGGACAAAGTCCTCAAAAAACTGAGCTTAAAATAAATATTAAAGCATAAAAAGAATTTATAAAGCTATTGCGAAGTAATTTTTATTTTGCAATAGCTATTTTTTTGTTTCAGGTTTATTTTAGGAATTTTTGACAATAATTTAAATAGGTAGTGGAGGTGTTAATATTGGATACAATTACTAAAAAAGAGGACAAATATATAAAAATAATAGAAACCATATGCGAAATTAAAGGTATAAGCAAAAATGATATTCCTAAAATATTAAAAGACAGAGAATGCAAGTATTTATTATTTTTACTTCTAAAAAAATATAAATGTGCAGATATAGAAATGCTTAATAAGGATTTTCTTATAGAAAGTCAAAAATCAATTAATTACAATTATAAAAAGGCTGAAGAAAAGTTTTTTATAAATAAAGAGTTTAGAGATATGTATTTTGAAATAGATAACATCATCAACAAAAGTATATTATAAAAGATAGATTTATTATAAAATTAAATGTAACAGATAAAAAAATATAAAAAAAGTAACAAAAATGTATAGCATAATAAATAAGATTATGCTATTATATTATAGTATTTTTAAAATCAAAAAAACAGTATACTTAAGGTAATTTCCATTATACCATGCTATTTTATATTTGTCAATTATTTATTATATTTATTATGTATGATTAATTTATGTATGATTAATTTATGATAATGTCCCAATATACCACAATTTCTGTTGATAACTGCACAAAAATAATTAAAAAAGCACTATTGAAACTAGTGCCAATAGTATAAAATTTGGGACATTTTTTAAAATAATTGACATTGTTTTAAAAAATTATTTATTGTAGGGGGTGAAATTCTGCTCTATTTATATTTATATGTTGAGCAGGTTTTTTATGAATAATACAAAGTATATTTTTGTAACAGGTGGAGTTGTATCTTCTTTAGGAAAAGGAATAACAGCAGCTTCTTTAGGAAGACTTTTAAAAAATAGAGGATTTAAAGTTTCTATTCAAAAATTTGATCCATACTTAAATGTAGATCCAGGAACTATGAGCCCTTATCAGCATGGAGAAGTTTTTGTAACAGATGATGGAGCGGAAACAGATTTAGATTTAGGACATTACGAAAGATTTATAGATGAAAATTTAAGTAAAAATAGTAATGTTACCACAGGTAAAATTTATTGGTCGGTAATATCAAAAGAAAGAAAAGGAGATTATCTTGGAGGTACTGTTCAGGTTATTCCTCATATAACTAACGAAATAAAACAAAGGGTATATAGAGTTGCTAAAGAAAAAGATGTAGATGTAGTTATTACTGAAATAGGAGGAACTGTTGGTGATATTGAATCACTTCCATTTTTAGAGGCTATAAGACAAATAAAATATGAAGTTGGTATTGAAAATGTGTGCTTTATTCATGTAACTTTAGTACCTTACTTAGGGAAAGCTGGTGAATTAAAGACAAAGCCAACTCAACATTCTGTAAAAGAATTGAGAAGTATAGGAATTCAACCTGATATTATAGTGTGCAGATCAGAAAAACCTTTATCTGAAGAATTAAAAAACAAAATAGGTTTATTTTGCAATATAGAAGGAAGTTCAGTTATTCAAAATTTAGATGCAGAAAATCTCTATGAAGTACCACTTATGCTTCATAAAGAAGGATTAGATTCTTTAGTTTGCAAAAAACTTAATTTAAATTGTAGTGAAATTAATAATAAACCTTGGATAGACATGGTTGATAAACTTAAAAATTTATCTAAAAATGTAAATATAGCATTAGTTGGTAAATATGTTGAATTGCATGATGCATATATTTCGGTTGTAGAAGCATTAAATCATGGTGGATTAGCTAATGATGCTAATGTAAATATTAAATGGATTGATTCTATAGATATGGAAAATAAAAATCCAGAAGAACTTTTAGCTGATGTGGATGGTATTTTAGTCCCAGGAGGTTTTGGAGATAGAGGAGTAGAAGGAAAAATAAAAGCTATAAAATATGCTCGTGAAAATAACATTCCTTTTTTAGGAATATGTCTTGGTATGCAATGCGCTGTAATTGAGTTTGCTAGAAACGTACTTGGATATGAAAATGCAAACACTTCAGAAATAAATCCAGAAACTAAATATCCTGTAATTGATTTAATGCCAGAACAAAAGGATATAGATGAAAAAGGTGGAACTATGAGGCTTGGGCTTTATGCATGCAAGATTTTAAAAGAAAGTAAGGCTTTTAAAGCTTACAAAGAAGAGCTTATTTATGAAAGACATAGACATAGATATGAATTTAACAATGAATTTAGAAAAGAATTAACTGAGGCGGGACTTATACTTTCAGGAACGAGTCCTGATGAAAGACTTGTTGAAATTATAGAAATAGAAAATCATCCTTGGTTTGTAGGGGTACAGTTTCATCCAGAATTTAAATCAAGACCTAATAGACCTCATGCACTTTTTAGAGATTTTATAAAAGCTTCATTAGATATTAAAAATAAAAAATAAAAATAAATATATGGGTATATTTTTATTTTGTCGAATTAATTTATTAAAATCCTGCAAAAAATGTCATATTTTTTGCAGGATTTTATAAAAAGTTATAGAATTATTAAATTATACAAGAAAGGAAGTATATTTTTTAATTCAGGGGGTGAAAAAGGTGCTACTTACTACAGACATTAGCATTGCCTTAAAAAATCACTACGGCCAGTATGAAATAAAAGAAATATCTTTATTTGAATTAAATAAATTAAAAAACAGTTTTTTAAATTTAGATGTAAGGGTCAATAAAAATAAAGAAGTAAGCTTTAGATTAAAATGTCCATTGTGCGGAGAATATCATTATTATAAATATAATATAAATGAAATTTTAAAACGTGATATGGTCATTGGGGGCTGTGAAATTTTAGGTATGCCATTATTTTTTATTGGTGATTGTAGAAAAGTTAATTGGAGAATAAAAAAATACAATCAAATAAATAAATCCATATATGCCATGATATAAGGGCTGCATAATTGCAGCTTTTTTTGTTTAAAATAAGAATGTATAATTTTGCAAATTATATAGATTTAAATAATAAAATAGTATATAATTTAGAGTATTGGTTTTATACATATCCAAGTATGAGAATAAATATAGCTTAGTAAAATAATAATCATAGTAGATTTAAATATAAGCATTTGATGGAAAAAGAAGATGCAATGTTATAGACATGACAGGTAATATATATTATTTAAATATGGAATATTATTATTTTACTAAGAGGCCGGCATTAATTTTGGATATTTATAATGATTTATTAATATAGGGTTAAAGTTTAAGGTATATAAAAAATATTTGGAGGTGCATTGTTTGCTTGGCAAAGATTTTGATAGCATGACTCTGATTGAAATTAGAGAAATTGCTAAAGAGTTAGGAATAAAAAACATATCTAAATTTAAAAAAGCTGAATTAATAGAACAAATCAAAAAAGTTTCTCCTGTATCAATTGAAAAAGATGGTATTGTATTAAGAGAAAAAATATCTCCCAAAAAAGAAAATTTTAATAATGAAACAATTGAAACTAATGAAATAAATGATAATCAAGAAAAAGAGGAAAACACAGTTAATTTAGATGATGTTAAATCTTATAATAAACATTTAGAAGAAGTAAAACCTTCTGAAGTAAAACCTTCTGAAATAAAACCTTCTTATGAAGAAAAAAGAGAAAAATTAAAAGAAATGATTAATGAATCGGACACTGCAAGAGGAGTATTAGAAGTTATAGAAAATAATTTTGGATTTCTAAGAGGAGAAAACTATTTATCAGGTCCGAATGATATTTACGTTTCCCCATCTCAAATAAGAAGATTTAATTTAAGAACTGGAGATATGGTAGAGGGTAAAGTTAGAATACCTAAAGAAGGTGAAAAGTTTAAAGCACTTTTATATGTTGAAAGTGTAAATGGTGAAAACCCTGAAAGAGCAGTTAATAGAAAGCGTTTTGAAACTTTAACACCTATATATCCAAATGAAAGATTAAAATTAGAAACAAGTCCTTTAGATTTATCTTCAAGACTTATGGATATAATTTCCCCAATAGGAAAAGGTCAAAGAGGAATTATAGTAGCACCACCTAAGGCTGGTAAAACTACACTTCTAAAAAAAGTTGCTAATAGTATCTCGATAAATCACCCAGAAGTAAAACTTATAGTATTATTAATAGATGAAAGACCAGAAGAAGTTACTGATATGCAGCGTTCTATAAAAGGAGAAGTTATATTTTCTACTTTTGATGAAGAACCAGAGCATCATGCAAAAGTAGCTGAAATGGTGCTTGAAAGAGCTAAAAGAATGGTGGAACAAGGGCAAGATGTAGTTATACTTTTAGATAGTTTAACTAGGCTATCTAGAGCGTATAATCTTACAATAACTCCAACTGGTAGAACTTTATCAGGGGGATTAGATCCAGGAGCACTTATTAATCCTAAGAAATTTTTTGGAGCTGCAAGAAATATAGAAGAAGGTGGAAGCCTTACTATTCTTGCTACTGCGCTTATTGAAACAGGAAGTAGAATGGATGATATGATTTTTGAGGAATTTAAAGGTACAGGTAATATGGAAGTACATTTAGATAGAAAACTTCAAGAAAGAAGAATATTTCCTGCGATTGATATTTATAAATCAGGTACTAGAAGAGAAGATTTACTTTTAACTCCAAAAGAGCAGGAAGTGGCTTTTAATATTAGAAAAGTTATGTATAGAGATAATAATATAGACTCAGTAACAGAAAAGCTTATAGCTCTTATGTCAAAAACAAAAGGAAATGAAGAATTTCTTGAGACATTTACAAAACTTGATATATTAAATAAAGACATAGGAAGATAAATATATAAAAATAAATATAGAAATAAAAAATGGGAAAGTTTTATCTTTCCCATTTTTTTTATTCTTCTGTGATGTTGAATTTCTTTCTGAATTTTTCAACTCTTCCGCCAACATCAACTATCTTTTGACGGCCAGTGAAGAATGGGTGGCATTTAGAGCATATTTCCACTTTTAGTTCTTTTTTTACAGAACCAGTTGTAAAAGTATTTCCACATGCACACTTAACCACAGCATCGTGGTTATATTCTGGATGTATGCCTTCTCTCATTTTTTTCACCTCTTTCGATTTTAGAACATGAACTCATATTCTTAACCAGTAAATTATAACATGGTAGATATTATGCGTCAAGATAAGGTGAAAGCTTAAATAGAAAAATAACTTATAAAGTTAAAATATTATCTTTAATAAATTATTAGTGTCTGATAAAATATACTTATGCACTTTATTTACAAAGGAGAAAGAAAGATGAGTAAGCTGTATTTTAGATATGGTGCAATGAATTGTGGTAAATCAACAAATCTTTTACAAGTTGCACATAACTATGAAGAGAGAGGAATGAAAGTAATTATAATAAAGCCTAAAACAGATACTAAAGGTGGAAATAAAATTGTATCAAGACTTGGAGTAACTAGAGAGGCAGATATTCTTATAAACAAAGAACATAATATATGCAATGAAGTTAGAAATTGGATAAATAAAAATGGAAATTTAGATTGTATTCTTGTAGATGAAGTTCAATTTCTAAAGGAAAAGCATATAGATGAACTTTTTGAAATAGCTGTTTTAATGGATATTCCAGTTATATGTTATGGACTTAGAACGGATTTTCAGATGAGAGGCTTTGAAGGAAGTTCAAGACTTCTCCTTTTAGCTCATAGTATTGAAGAATTAAAAAATATATGCCAATGTGGGAAAAAAGCTCTTTTAAATGGTAGAATTATTAATGGAAAATTTGTATTTGAAGGAGAACAAATTGCTATAGATAAAGAAAATAATATTGAATATCAAGCACTTTGCCCTAAATGTTATTTCAAATACAAGGAAGAATATGAAAAAAATAAAAAAGCATAGAAATATAAAGGGGTATTTAAATTATGGATAAAAATGTAACAGTTGGTGGACAGGCAGTCATTGAAGGCGTAATGATGAGGGGAAGAAAGGGAATTGCTACAGCAGTAAGAACTTCTAATGGTGAAATTATTGTAGATAAAGAAGAAACCATTCCGTATACTAAAAAATATAAAATTTTAGGACTTCCTATAATTAGAGGTTTTGTATCTTTTATAGACTCTCTCATAGTTGGTATAAAAACACTAAATTATTCATCTTCATTTTTTGAGGATGATGAGAATGAATCTAAATTTGATAAATGGTTTAAAGAAAAATTTAAAGATAAGGGTAATGATATAATTGCAATTGTATCTCTTATAATGTCATTAGGTTTTACTATTTTATTATTTTTTTTACTTCCGACTTTTGCAGCAAATTTTTTTAAAAAGACTTTGAATATAAATGCTGTATTGCTAAATATAATAGAGGGTATAATAAGAGTTGCTATATTTTTGATATATATATATCTTATTTCCAAAATAGAAGATATAAAAAGAGTATTTGAATATCATGGTGCTGAGCATAAAACTATATTTTGCTATGAAAACGGCAAAGAACTTACCCCTGAAAATGCTAAAAAATTTGGTAGACTTCATCCAAGATGCGGAACAAATTTTTTATTTTTAGTTATGATAGTAAGCATTATTATTTTCTCTTTAACAGGTTGGAGTTCTTTATGGAAGAGAATTTTATATAGGATTATATTACTTCCAGTGGTTTCAGGTGTAACTTATGAAATTATAAAGTGGATGGGTAAGAGTGAAAGTAAATTATCTAAAATTTTATCATATCCAGGACTTATGCTTCAAAAGCTTACAACTAAAGAACCAGATTTAAGTCAAATAGAAGTAGCTATTGAAGCACTTAAAGCTGCAGAGGGTATAGAATAAAAAAATAAAGGAATGAAAATATTGAAAATAAAAGAACTTTTAAATAAAGGATATAAAATTTTAAAAGAAGAAAAAATAGAAAGTTATATTTTAGACTGTCAATTAATTTTAGGTAAGGTTTTAAACTTAGATAGAATGTCTATAATTATTAATGGGAATTTAGAAGTAAGTGAGGATAAAGCTTATGAATATTTTGGACTAATAAAAAAAAGAAAACTTAGAATGCCTATAAAATACATAACAGAAACTGTAGAATTTATGGGAATAGATTTTTATATAAAAGAAGGTGTTTTAATTCCAAGACCTGATACTGAAGTATTAGTAGAAGAAGTTTTAAAAGAAATAAATAAAAGAAAATTAAAAAAAGTATGTGATGTATGCTGTGGTAGTGGTGCTATAGGACTTTCAATAGCTAAACTTTTAGAAAACACAATTGTTGTATGTTCTGATATAGATGATACAGCTTTAGAAGTTACACAAAAGAATATAGATAATCTTTCTCTTAAATCTAGAGCAAGTGTTGTAAAAAGCGATTTATTGAAATTTGCAATAGATGAAAATTTATATTTTGATGTGGTTGTATCTAATCCACCTTACATAAAAAAAGATATAATACCGACTCTTATGGAAGATGTAAAAAAATATGAACCTTATATTGCACTTTGTGGTGGAGAAGATGGATTAGATTTTTATAAAAAAATTACCAAAGAAAGTATTTTGGTTTTAAAAAGTGGAGGAGTTTTAGCTTATGAAATAGGTTATGATCAAGCAGAGGCAGTTTCAGATATACTAAAACAATATAATTATACGGACATTAGAGTTGTTAAAGATTTATCGGGATTAGATAGAGTAGTTATTGGAGTTAAGATTTAAAAAATTCTTCGCAAATTTTATTTACTGTGTTATAATAATAAATTGTGAAAATAATGTATGGAGTGATAATATGATGTTAGAACGTCTTAATTTTATAGAAAATAAATATGAAGAGCTTTCAAGAAAAATAAGTGATCCCTCAATTATGGCAGATCAAAAAGAGTGGCAAAAACTTTGCAAAGAACATTCGGATATTGAAGTGGTTGTAAATAAATATAGAGAATATAAAAAAGTGGTGGAAGATATAGAAGCAAATAAAGAAATGCTTAATGAAGATATTGAAAAAGAGCTTAAAGAAATGGCACAGGAAGAAATAAAAGAATTAACAAGTTTAAAAGAAAATTTAGAAAAAGAGTTAAAAATACTTCTTCTTCCCAAAGATCCTAATGATGAAAAGAATGTATTTATAGAAATAAGAGCTGGAGCTGGAGGAGAAGAAGCAGCTTTATTTGCAGCAAATTTATTTAGAATGTATACAAGGTATGCAGAACGTCATAGATGGAAAGTTGAGCTTATGAGTATAAATGAAACAGATCTTGGCGGAATCAAAGAAGTTGTATTTATGGTTAAAGGACAATCTGCTTATAGTAGATTAAAGTATGAAAGTGGAGTTCATAGAGTACAAAGAGTTCCAGATACAGAATCCAGCGGTAGAATTCATACTTCAACTGCAACAGTAGCTGTACTTCCTGAAGTTGACGAAGTAGATGTAAACATAAATCCAAATGATTTAAGAATAGATGTTTTCAGATCATCAGGTCATGGCGGACAAAGTGTTAATACTACGGATTCTGCTGTAAGAATAACACATATTCCAACAGGTATAGTTGTATCTTGCCAAGATGAAAAATCACAGCTTAAAAATAAGGAAAAGGCAATGAAAGTTTTAGCATCCAGACTTTATGAAATTGCAGAAGCTCAAAGAAATGCAGGAATAGCAGAAGATAGAAAAAATCAAGTAGGTACAGGAGATAGAAGTGAAAGAATAAGAACTTATAACTATCCTCAAGGTAGAGTTACTGACCATAGAATAGGACTTACACTTTATAAACTTGAAGCTTTTATGGATGGAGATATTGAAGAAATGATAGAAGCTCTTATTACTGAGGATCAAGCTAAAAAAATGGAAGCTATGGGGAATAATTAAAAGTTTGTATTTATAAATTATTTTAATATTCTGAGGTGAAGTTAATGAATATAAATAAAGCTATAAGAAAGCAAGAAAAATCTAATAAAAGGTTTCTGCTTACTTTATGCTTTATTTTTTTTGTACTTCCTCTAATATTATTTTTATCAGGTAGATTTAATATATTTTTATTTATTTATTTATTTGTAATAGAATTATTAATACTAATAGCTATAGTAATAAATATAAATAATAATTATTTAAAATATAGTGTTGAAAATTATAAATTAAAAATTAAATTAAAAAAATTTGGAGAAAGTATCAATATATTATGTGATAAAGTAGCCATGGTTTTTGCAGAAGGAAAAAATTCCAATATGGAAATTATAATAATAACTACTTCTAAATTTAGAAATAAAAATATAAAACCTATAGATGAAAATTTACTTAAAAAGTATCCTTATTTGGCTCATAAGTATTATATAATAAAGAAACATCATCCCGAAAATAATTATTTTTATATTATAATTAATAAGGGAGGATATCACAAATATAGACTTTTGGATTTAATATATAAAAATTGCATTACAGCTTATTATAGTGAGGAAGCAATTGAAAGAATAAAAGAATATAGAGTTTCCTAGAAAATAAAATTTTTAGTTCTTCACCTACATTTTAATAAATAAAATATAAGTAAGAGTAATTTATTAAAAAGGGGTAAAAATTGGATAAGGGCAATATAATTTTAATAATTTTGTTAGGCAGTATTGTTTCTCTTATTGGTACTATGATAGGTGCTTCTTTGGGAATAATAGTAAAAAGGCCATCAAAAAAATTTTTAGGAGCTATAATAGGTTTTGCAGGAGGTCTCATGCTTTCTATTGTAGTTTTTGATTTAATTCCTGAAGCCATGTCTAGTTGGAGTTTTATAGGGACTTTGTTCTTTTGTTTTTTGGGAATAATATGCATAGTAATGATGGACACTAAAGTTAACATAAATGAAAGTAAATTTAAACATAATACGCATTTAAAAGTAGCTTTTATGGCTGCTTTAGGACTTATGTTACATAACCTCCCTGAAGGAGTTATAATGGGCTGCGGTTTTGCTAGAGGACAAAGTCTTGGATTAAAAATGAGCTTAATTATAGCAATACATGATATACCAGAAGGTATAGCAGTATCTGCACCACTTATGGCTTCAAATGTAAGAGTTCCTAAAATACTTTTATATGCTTTTTTAACTGCCTTCCCTACAGCTATAGGAACTTGGATAGGGGCATATGTAGGAAGTATTTCTCAAAATATTTTAGGGGCTTGTTTATCTTTTGCATCTGGAATAATGATGTATGTTGTTTGCGGGGAGATGCTGCCAGAATCAAATAAACTTTGGGACGGAATAACCAGCAGCATTGGTATATTAACAGGAATAATGCTTGGTCTTATAATGACAAAAATAATTTAAAATTTTATTAAACTAAGAGGTAATAAAAATGAAAACAAAAGTTGTAATATTAGATGAATGTAATTTAGATAAAGATGCTTTGAAAGAGGCTGGAAAAGTTTTAAGAAATGGAGGACTTGTAGCATTCCCTACTGAGACAGTTTATGGACTTGGAGCTAATGCTTTAGACAAAGAAGCAGTTAAAAAAATATTTATTGCTAAAGGAAGACCTCAAGACAATCCTTTAATTGTTCATGTAGCTGATTTTAATATAGAACATTTAGTTGAAGATATCCCCAAAGTAGCACAAAAGCTTATAAATAAGTTTTGGCCAGGACCTTTAACTATTATATTAAATAAATCGTTTATAATACCTGATGAAACTAGTGCAGGACTTAAAAGTGTAGGGATAAGAATGCCATCAAATATAATAGCAAGAGAACTTATACGTGAAGCAGGAGTACCTGTAGCAGCTCCTTCTGCTAATATATCAGGCAGACCAAGTCCTACTGAAGTTTCACGTTGTATTGAGGATTTAGATGGTAAAGTTGATTTTATATTAGGCGGTGGAAGATGCGATGTAGGATTAGAATCTACTATAGTAGATTGTACTGTAAATCCACCATGTGTATTAAGACCTGGCGGTATTACTTTAAATATGTTAAAAGAAGTAGAACCTTCTATATATTTAGATACTGCAGTCATGGAAAAACCTAAAGGAGATTTTAAGCCAAAAGCTCCAGGTATGAAATATAGACATTATGCACCTAAAGCACCACTTAAAATAATACGAGGAGATTTGAAAAAAACTATTGCAAAAATAAATGAAATAGTGCAAAATAGTATAGATGAAAATAAAAAAGTTGGGATTTTAGCTACTGATGAAAGTAAAAATCTTTATCCAAAGGGAATAGTAATATCTCTTGGAAGCAGAAATGAAATAGAAAATATCGGAAAAAATCTTTTTGAAGCACTTAGAACTTTTGATGATGCCGGTGTAGATATTATATTATCAGAAGCATTTGATGAAAATGAATTAGGCATTGCTATTATGAACAGGTTAAAAAAATCTGCAGGATTTAATATTATAGATGTTTAAAGAGGAGGTTTGAGTTTATGAAAATATTATTTGTATGTACAGGAAATACATGTAGAAGTTGTATGGCTGAGGCTATATTTAATAATCTTTGTACTTTAAATAATGTAACTGCTGCTTCAGCAGGACTTTCAGTTGTTCCTAAAAGCAAAACCTCCCAAAATACCGCTATTTTAATAAAAGAAAATTACAATTTAGATATAAGCAATAGAGAAGCAGTACAATTAACAGAAGAAATATTAAAAGATTCAGATTTGGTTTTAACTATGACTTCATATATAAAAGATATATTACAGAATAATTTTCCAAATATGAAAGATAAAATATATTCACTTAATGAATATGTCGGCGTTAAGGGCGATGTTTTAGATCCTTATGGCGGCAGTATAGCTATTTACAGAAAAACTTTTGAATCTTTAAAAAATAGTATTTTACTTTTAATAGATAAATTAAAAGAAGATAAAGGTGCCTTATAGGCATGTTTATCTTCTTTTTTGTGATAAAAAATTTAAAATTGTCAAACAATACATTGTTAATTTATAATATATAAAAAAGCTTAGTGAGGCATATTGTGATTATCCTGACTTTGCAGAAATTGTTGCTAAAGAAAAGTAGCAAGTAAAAATTATGATTAAGGAGTGATAATTTTGAAAATTGCAGTAGGAAGCGATCATGCAGGTTTTTCGCTTAAAGAAGAAGTAGTAAAACATTTAAAAGAAAAGGGATATAATTTTAAAGACTTTGGAACCTTTAGTGAGGCATCTTGTGATTATCCTGATTTTGCAGAAATTGTTGCTAAAGAAGTAGCAAGTAAAAATTATGATTTAGGTATTTTAATTTGCGGGACAGGAATTGGTATAAGTATAGCAGCTAATAAAGTTCCAGGTATAAGAGCAGCACTTTGCAGTGATACTTTTAGTGCTCATGCCTGCAGAGAACATAATAATGCAAACATTCTTGCTATGGGAGCTAGAGTTGTTGGAACAGGCATAGCTTTAGATATAGTTGATACTTTTTTAAATGCTGAATTTGAAGGAGATAGACATTTAAGAAGAATAAATAAGATTACTGAAATTGAGAAAAAGTACATGAAATAGGAGGAACAAAAAATGAGTAAAGTTACACAAATTGCCCATCCTTTAATACTTCATAAATTAGCTTTTATAAGAAATAAAAATACAGGATCTAAAGATTTTAGAGAACTTGTAGAAGAAGTTGCGATGCTTATGGCTTATGAAGTTACTCGTGACCTTCAACTTGAAGAGGTAGAAATTGAAACACCAATATGTAAAGCAAAGTGTAAAATGCTTGCAGGTAAAAAAATTGCAATAGTACCAATTTTAAGAGCAGGATTAGGAATGGTTGATGGAATACTTAAACTTATCCCTGCTGCTAAGGTTGGACACATTGGACTTTATAGAGATGAAACAACATTAAAACCTGTTGAGTATTTTTGCAAACTTCCACAAGATATAGGAGAAAGAGATGTTATAGTAACTGATCCTATGCTTGCAACAGGTGGTTCTGCAGTAGATGCTATAACATTATTAAAAAACAAAGGAGCAAAGTATATAAGACTTATGTGTTTAATTGCAGCTCCAGAAGGAATAAAAACTGTTATGGATATTCATCCTGATGTAGATATATATGTAGCTTCTATAGATGAAAAATTAAATGAAAATGGATATATAGTTCCAGGACTTGGAGATGCAGGAGATAGACTTTTTGGAACTAAGTAGTATAATATTAAGAGGATATAAACATAATGTTTGTATCCTCTTTGCTTATTCACTAAACATAAAATTAGGATTATAATATAGATATAATATACAATAAAATAAAAATAAAAATCTTCGTAAATTTTAAGTGGAGGATTTATGGAAAGAATTGATAAACATAATTACTATCTTGATATATGCGAAACTATACTTGAACGAGGAACTTGTTTAAGACGTAATTTTGCAAGTTTAATAGTAAAAAATGATGAAATAATATCTACTGGATATACAGGGGCGCCCAGAGGAAGAAAAAATTGTTGTGATTTAGGATATTGCAGAAGGGAAGAGCTTAATATTCCTAGAGGTACTAGGTATGAGCTTTGCAGGTCTGTACATGCTGAACAAAATGCCATAATATCAGCTAGAAGACAAGATATGATAGGGGCATCATTATATTTAGTTGGTAAAGAAAAATCAAATGGTGAGCTTGTAAAAAATGCATCTCCATGTTCTTTATGTAAAAGATTTATTATAAATGCTGGAATAGATAAAGTTATAATAAGAGATACAAAAAATGAATTTAGAATTATATATGTAGAAGAATGGATTAAAAATGATGATTCTTTAATAGGAGACGGTTCTTATTAAAGATAAGGAGGATACAAATGAAAAAAATTAAGGTTATAACAATATTTGGAACAAGACCTGAAGCTATTAAAATGGCTCCTCTTGTGAAAGAACTTGAAAAAAGAAATGAAATAGAATCTTTAGTATGTGTTACTGCACAACATAGACAGATGTTAGATCAAGTTCTTGAATTATTTAATATAAACCCTGATTTTGATTTGAATATAATGAAATCTAAACAAAGTTTAACTGGTATTACTATAAATGTTCTTCAAGGCTTAGAGAAAATATTTGAAAAAGAAAAGCCTGATTTAATACTTGTACATGGAGATACTACTACAACTTTTGCTGGAGCACTTGCTGCTTTTTATAAAAAAATTAAAGTCGGGCATGTTGAAGCAGGACTTAGAACTTTTAATAAATATTTTCCTTTTCCTGAAGAAATGAATAGAAAACTTACAGGATCTATAGCTGATTTACATTTTGCACCTACCTTAACTTCCAAGAAAAATCTTTTAAATGAGGGTGTAAAAGAAAATGATATTTTTGTTACAGGTAATACTATAATAGACGCAATGAATTTTACGGTGTGCAAAGATTATATATTTAACAATGAAATTTTAAATAGTATAGATTTTAAAAATAAAAAAGTAATAATGGTTACAGCCCACAGAAGAGAAAACTGGGGAGAAGGAATTGAAAATATATGCAAAGCTTTAAAAAATATAGTACAAAACAACGAAGATGTAGAAATTGTTTATCTTGTACATCTTAATCCTGTTGTAAAAGATGTGGTTTATAAATGTTTAGGCGAATTAGAAAGAGTACACCTTTTGCCTCCACTTGACACAAAAGAGACACATAATCTTATGAACAAATGTTATATGATTATGACAGATTCGGGAGGTCTTCAAGAGGAAGCCCCTCATTTAGGCAAACCTGTTTTAGTATTAAGGAAAGTAACAGAAAGACCAGAGGCTGTTAAAGCAGGTACTGTAAAACTTGTTGGTACAGATATAGAATGTATTACTAAAGAAGCAAATAATTTAATAAGAAATAAAGAAGAATATCAAAATATGACTAAAGCTATAAATCCGTATGGAGATGGAAAAGCTTCTGAAAGAATAGTAGATGCTATATTATATAGTTTTGGCTACAAAAAAGATAGAGTATCAGAATTTATATAGTTTTACATAAATAAAAAATAAAGGTTAAAAAATATTTATAAATATTTCAAAGAAGGCTAATGCCTTCTTTTTTTTTCACGTTTTTTTGCAAGTTTAATATATTAATAATATATTAAAGAATAAAATATCGTTTTGTTGTCAATAATCTATAAAGAAAATAGGGGGTATAAGTTTTAATACCTATATAAAAAGTTAAAATCAGGAGGAAAAAATGAGAAATAAATTATTTATACTAGTTTTAATTTTAATAATACTTTTTGGGGGGATTAATAAGAATTTATCATTTGCTAAAAAAAATATTAATTTTTTCAATGAAATACTAACTAAAGTAAATGGAAGTGTAGAAGAATATGGTATAAAAACTGTAGTTAATACAAAAGAAGACAGTGAAAATTATTGTAATAAAATTTTAAAATCATTAAATTTAAAAGACGTTATAACTAATATTACTAAAGAAAGTAATATTTATTGTATAGAATTTAGAAATAATAATATTTACGGTTACATAGAAAGCACAAAAGGTGATAGCTATAATACTGTCACATTAAACATTATAAAAAAGGGATCAACAAATGGTATTAATAGTTTAGAAAAGCTTGTCGATAATGCTTTGGGAGAAAATTATAATAAAGCGAAGTATTTTCAATATATAAAAGCTCAAATTCCAAGTAAAGATATTTATAAAACTAATAAAGATATAGAAGTATTATTAAAAGATAATGGGGTAAAAAACATAGACACTGTAAAAATAGAAAATGGTTACACTAGTACTGCTTATACTGGTAAATATCCTGTTATAAAAAATAATGGTAAATATATAGATTTTAATTATGCACTATGCAGTTATACTTCAGGAAACTATATCATTATTGGTACTCCTATAATAATAGAAACTTATTAATGAAATGGGGGATATATATGGAGAAAATAGTAATAAAAGGTGGGAACAAATTAAGCGGAAGTGTAAGTATAAGTTCAGCTAAAAATTCCGTACTACCAATAATAGCAGCAAGTATATTAAGTGAAGATAAATGCATAATAGAAAACGCTCCTATGCTTGAGGATGTATTTGTAATAAGTGATGTATTAAAATCTATAGGTGCATATACAAAAATAGATAAATATAACAATAAAGTATTTATTGATACAAGTAAATTAACCTTTGGAGAGCCTTCAAGTGAATTAGTAAGAAAAATGAGAGCATCGTTTTTAATTATGGGCCCTATGATAGCTAAATTTGGGAAATTTAAAATATCTCTTCCAGGAGGATGTAACATAGGTACTAGACCAATTGATCTTCATTTAAAAGGACTTACAGCTTTAGGAGCAGATGTAAATATAGGACATGGCTATGTTGAGGCTTCTGCCAAAAGGTTGATAGGAAGTAAAATATATTTAGATTTTCCATCAGTTGGAGCAACAGAAAATATAATGATGGCGGCAGTTTTAGCAGATGGAGAAACTATAATAGAAAATGCAGCAGCAGAACCTGAAATAGAGGATTTAGCAAAATTTTTAAATGCTATGGGAGCCGAAATAATTGGAGCTGGAAGTGATACAATAAAAATAACAGGGGTAAAATGCCTTAAAGGTGTTACCTATAAACCAATTTATGATAGAATAGAAGCTGGAACTTATATGGTAGCAGCTGCAATAACAAAAAGTATAATTAAAGTCTGCGGTATAAATGAAGAACACTTAAAGCCTGTTATAGCAAAACTTACAGAAATGGGAGTTTTTTTAGAAATAGATGGTGATAGTATTATTGTTGATGGAAGAAAAGAATTAAAACCTGTAGATATAAAAACTATGCCTTATCCTGGGTTTCCGACAGATATGCAGGCTCAGATGATGAGCTTATTATCTTTAGTTAAAGGAACTAGCATTATAACAGAGACTATTTTTGAAAATAGATTTATGCATGCTCAAGAATTAAAACGAATGGGTGCAAATATAAAAATTGACGGGAGAACAGCTGTTATAGAAGGAGTTGACAAACTCACAGGCTCTGAAATTAAAGCTACAGATTTAAGAGCAGGTGCAGCTTTGATATTAGCAGGACTTGCTGCAGAAGGATATACCGAAATTTTAGATGTATATCATATTGATAGAGGATATGTAAATATAGAAGGTAAGCTTAAAGCTTTAGGAGCTGATATAGAAAGAGTAATTTATTAGATAAAATATTATATGGTAATAATTAATATCCCCCCTTAATAAACTATATTATAGCTGGTTTTATTATAGCTATTAACTAAAGAGGGGGATATTTTTATGCAGAAAGTTATTATCTTTAATCATGTAAAAAAATTATTTATTTCTATATCAATAGTTATAACTTTTATAATAATATTATCTATATCTGTTGTAGGAATAGGAAATAATAATAGTAGTATAGATAAATTAAAAAATTATGAATTAAAAAATGATGATATAATTTTGAAAAATAATAATAAAGAATATAAAGTAAAGGTGTATATAACTAAAGAAAATAAAATAGTTGAGATGGATCTTGAGGAATATGTAAGAGGAGTGGTTTCAGCAGAAATGCCTGCTGAATTTAATATTGAAGCTCTAAAAGCTCAAGCTGTAGCAGCAAGAACTTATGCATTAGCCCATATGGAAGAATTTGGAGGGAGCAGTTGTTCTAATGGTAAAGGGGCAGATTTATGCGATACAGTACATTGTCAAGCATATTTAAGCAAAGAAGAACGATTTAATGGTTGGAAAAAATCTTCGGCAGCTGAGTATTGGAGTAAAATTACAAAAGCAGTTTCAGATACTGTAGGGGAAGTATTAACTTATGATGGAAAGTTAGTTATGAGGCCTTTTTATTTTGCCATAAGTAGTGGCAGAACTGAAAATGCTGTAGATGTATTCTCAGGGGATAGTCCATACCTTAAAAGTGTAGATAGTAGTTTAGATAAAAAACTAAAAAATTATGAAAGTTCTACAGAGTATACATATAGCAAGTTAGCAAATATAATTAACTCAAAATATCCTAATGCTAAAGTTTCAAAAAATAAATTAAAAAATCAAATATCTATATTAGAAAGAACTGAAGGTGGGGGAAGTGTAAAAAAAATTAAAATTGGAGATATTACAATAACTGGTTCGGATTTTAGGAGTATGCTTGATTTAAAATCCTCTAATTTTCAGATAGCATTTAATTCTAAAGTAATAAATATTACTTGTAAAGGTTATGGACATGGAGTCGGTATGAGCCAATGGGGAGCTGATGCTATGGCTGACACTGGAAGTAACTATAAAGAAATATTAACTCACTACTATAAAGGAGTTAATATAAATAAAATAGATGAAATAAAATAATTATTTATGCATAATATATTTTGTAATACCTTTATCATAAGCTTTAGACAAAAATAAATTAATATATTATTATGCATAATATGATTAAACCACAATAAACTCTAAATAAATTTTCATTACACAATGAAGTAGTATGTTTTATTATTGATTTACTTCAAAAATATAGTGATCAATTCTAAGAAAAATAGTTTTTGTGAGATAGTCATAAAATATTTTATAACATATAAAATAAAAAAAGAAGAAATGCAAGGAATCCCTCATCATTTTTTATAATAGTTTCTTTTAAGTGAATATAATACAAAAATGAAATGGCTGATGTGCAATTAACTAAATGGTTATTTGTACATCAGCTTATTTTTATATAAATTATGTCAAAAAATGTAGAAAAAAATAGTAAATTTTTTTCATAAAATATGTATTTTTTAGTATCTACTGGACAAACTACAAAAAGGAGGTGTTTGTATGGACAAAAAAAATTTCAACAAAATGTCAAACTTTTTTAAAAAGGAGGGTTTTTATGTAGTACTTTTTGTTTGCTTGTGTGTAGTTGCTACTGTAGCAGCAGTTACTTCAAAAAGTAACAAGACTCCTGTAAAGCCACCAGTAGTGCAGGAATCAGCAAAGGATACAAAAGGCTCTGAAATTGTAGCTCAAGAGGCTAATGAAGAGTATGATAATGCTCTTCAAGTAAAGAAAAATACTGTTCCTTCAAAATCTACAGTAGATAATACTCAAACTAATAATACTCAGACTAAAACTTCAACAAACAAAACTTCAGCTGCAGTATCAAAAACTGTTGATACTAAATTTGCTAATCCTGTTGAAGGAACACTTGCAAGAGCATATAGCGAAGATCCTGTATGGTCAGATAGCACTAGCACATATAGACCAGTTTTAGGTATTGATATTAAAACTGATTTAGGTAAAGAAGTAGTAGCTGCTTTAGATGGTAAAGTATTAGAAGTTGGTGAAGGCGAATATGGAAAATATGTTGCCATTTATCATCAAAATGGATTAACTACTGTATATGCCAATTTAGACCCAGATATAAAAGTATCAAAAGATAAATCAGTTAAAAAAGGTGAAGTAATTGGTAAAGTAGGAAACACAAGTCTTAGATCAGGCTATGAAAAATATGGCAGCCACTTACATTTTGAAGTTGTAAAGGGTAAGGACATAACTAAAAATGAAAATAAAGTTGATCCTGCTAAATATGTAAAATATACGCTTTCTAAATAGTTATAAAATCAACTTATTTTTAAATTGCAAAATATTATACTATTTTGCAAATAGCATAAAATACTAACATTTCATTAGCCATTTACCGAAATGAACATCGGAAAATGGCTAATGAAAGTAATTTAACAGGGTATAAAAGCATATTATAAATATAGAAGGGTTAAGGAGGTAGCACTTTGAAAGACTACATTGAAGAAAGAGTACTTGAAGTTGCAAATTATATTATTGATTCCAAAGCTACAATAAGAAAAACAGCCAAGGTATTTGGAGTAAGTAAAAGCACTATACACAAAGATATGACAGAGAGATTACCCAAAATAAATCCTCAAATTGCAGATGAAGCCAAAATGATTTTAGATTTTAATAAAGCAGAAAGGCACATTAGAGGTGGAAAAGCCACTAAAATGAAGTATAAAGCTATTGAAGGTTAAAAGCATTCCTATTATAATTAATCTATATGATTTAATTTTAATATAAATTCAAGTTAAATATAACTTGCTATATTATATGAGAGATAGAGAGGAGAAGGGAATGTTTTTTAAAGTTGGAACTGATATGGGGATTGATTTAGGTACAGCTACAGTACTTGTGTACCTCAAAGGAAAGGGTGTTATACTCAAAGAACCTTCTGTAGTGGCTATTGATAAAAACAACAATGTAATAAGAGCTGTTGGCGAAGAAGCAAGACAAATGATAGGAAGGACTCCAGGGAATATAGTAGCTATAAGACCACTTAGAGATGGAGTAATATCAGATTATGATATTACAGAAGCAATGCTAAAGCATTTTATAAAAAAAGCTTGTGGTCGTAAAAAAATATCTGCTCCTAGAGTGGTTGTATGTATTCCATCTCAAGCAACAGAAGTTGAAAAAAGAGCTGTAAGAGATGCATCAATAAATGCAGGAGCTAAAAAAGTTTATCTAATTGAAGAACCCTTAGCAGCAGCTATAGGTGCTAATCTTGATATAACCGAAGCAAGTGGAAACATGGTTATTGATATTGGTGGTGGTACTACAGATATAGCAGTAATTTCTTTAGGCGGAATCGTAGTACGAGCTTCTATAAAAATAGCTGGAGATAAATTTGATGAATCTATAATAAGATATATTAGAAAAAAACATAAATTAATGATTGGAGAAAGAACTGCAGAAGATTTAAAAATAAATATAGGATCAGCCTATAAAAGAGAAAAAGAAATTACTATGGAAATAAGAGGAAGAGACCTTATAACAGGACTTCCCAAAAATATAATTGTATCCTCAGAGGAAATGAGAGAAGCTTTAAGGGAAACTGTCAATGCTATTGCCGATTGTACACATTCAGTCCTTGAAAAAACTCCTCCTGAGTTAGCAGCTGATATTGCTGAAAAAGGTATATTAATGACTGGTGGAGGATCTTTATTAAACGGATTGGATAGCCTTATAGCTGAAGTTACTAAGGTACCTGTACGTATAGCTGACAATGCTGTTTCTTGCGTGGCAGAAGGAACAGGTAAAGTATTAGAATATATAGATAAAATAGATACTGGAATTAGTGGATATGATGTTTCATTAATATCAGGATAAATTTTAATTTAGATGTTAAAAAATATATAGACCTATAAGCCGAAATAAATAAAAAATGCGTGATGACATTAAGTAAAGTTAAAAAACTTTTTGTAAAATAATAGTCACAAATTAAGTATTATTTGTTTAAACGTTAGTAAGTTTAACGAAAATACTTGATTTGTGGCTATTTTAAAATAAATCTTTTTAAAAGATTAGATATTACGCATTTTATGTGTTTTATATTTAACTATAAAAATGATTTTTATTTTAAGTTGATTTTGCTTTATTTTTCTCATATAAATAATATGAATGTATAATAGCTTGAGTTATTACTTTAGCTATTTCAACTATTAAATCTAATCTTATATTTCTATTAGTAAATAATTCATTATTGTCGCTTGAATCTACAATACCTATAATAGAAATTTTCCCTACCTCTGGTAACGATTTACCAACACCTTTTCCAGGGTGTATAGGATAATCTCGTGCTTGAATTTCACCTATACTATCATCATCTCCTAAGCAGGCATCTATACCAATAATATTAGCTTTAGGAAAAAGAGTTTTTATTTCAGAGAGCTTTTTATCAATATTCAAAGCATGAATAGGTTCTGATATTGTACCAAATACGGGTAACGGGAAAAACTTTTCTTTTAAAAAAGTTCCTACTAATGGTCCCAAACAATCCCCTATACATCTATCTGTACCTATACATACAATAACTGTATTTTCATCCATATAATTCTTTAGGAAATTTGCAATTTCGTAATAAGCTAGTGGGTTTTTATAATGAGTTTTAACTTTACTCAACAAATAACCTCCTTATCATATTGATTTTTTATTAAAAAGAGATTAATATCTATCAATATTCAGTAGCCAATAAAGTTCATTCTACTTATATTGTAATAAACTATTTAATAATATATATGCTGTTAAATATAAAAATATTAAGAATGAATAAAAATATTAAATAAGGTGATACTAATACGATGAGGTGGTTTTATTTATGTCTAAAAAATTTTATTCTGTAATTGTTATATTTTTTACTATTATATATACAGTTGCAACTGTATATACAAATAAAGATTATTTAAACGAAAAATATAGTATTAATCAAATAAATATTTTTCAAAATATTAAAAAAATTAATGTACAAACTATTTTACCTAAAAAGAGTAAAAATTTAAATAATAATATTAAAAATACTCAAACTTCTGAAAAAGAAAAAATAGCAGATAGTAATGAAAAAAATATAAAATTTTCTCCATTACCTAAAAGCGTAATAAGATTTAAATTTGATAGAGCTTATAAAGATGAAAAAGAATTATTAGATGCATTAAAAGAAGAGAATACTACAAATTTAAATAATAGCTTAGCTGATAATAAACTAAAAGAAAGCAATAAAGAAAATAATAATAAAGAAATAAATCAAAACAATAATAAAGAAAATACAGAGGAAAATTTATCAGTGTTTAATAATTCAATTAATAAAAATAATGTACTTATAACAGATTTAGATAAAGAAAAAATACTGACTGTTTCAAAAACATTGTCCCCTATAGATCAGAGTAAAATAGAGGAATATATAAATAATGCAGATATAATAAATGCATTAAATTTGTTAAAGCAGAGACTTTCAGATAAAGAATATGAAAATATTAAAAATATAGAAGAAAAATATAAAAAAATTAAATCTTAAACTATTTAAATTTTAGAATATTAAATTTTTTATAATTTTAACTTATTTAAAAACTTTAGTACTTTGTTTTATAATTCTAAGATATCTAAAAAGTTTAGTATTTGAAAATTATTAGTTTGATATTATAAATAATATTTTGAGTATAATAACTACAAAATAGCTTATTCGATAAATATTGACAGAAATTTTTTACTGTGATATTATGTACTAGAATTAAAAGTAATCCAAATTATAATCTCTTATCAAGAGAGGTGGAGGGAGATGGCCCTGTGAAGCCCGGCAACCAGTTTTACAACAAAGGTGCCAATTCCAGCAGTATTTACTGCAAGATAAGAGGATACGTTAATCGTGCCTCTTCGTTATGAAGGGGTTTTATTTTTTATGTAGCATAGGAGGGAAATTTATAAATGAGAAGATTATTCACTTCTGAATCTGTTACAGAAGGACATCCAGATAAAATTTGTGACCAAATTTCTGACGCTGTATTAGATGAAATATTATCTCGTGATCCAAATGCTAGAGTAGCTTGCGAAACTGCAGTTACAACAGGAATGGTTTTAGTTATGGGAGAGATATCTACTAATTGTTATGTAGATATACCTAAAATAGTAAGAAAGACTATACAAGATATAGGATATACCAGAGCTAAATATGGTTTTGATTGTGATACTTGTTCTGTATTAACTTCTATAGATGAGCAATCTCCAGATATAGCAATGGGAGTAAATGAAGCATTTGAGGCAAAAAAAGGAGAAATGGATAAGATAGATGCCATTGGAGCTGGAGACCAAGGTATGATGTTTGGTTTCGCTACAAATGAAACAGAAGAATATATGCCTCTTGCAATTTCTTTAGCACACAAAATGGCAAGAAGACTTTCAGAAGTTAGGAAAAATGGAACTTTATCTTATTTAAGACCAGATGGAAAAACACAAGTTACTGTAGAATATGAAGATGATAAGCCAATTAGAATAGATACAATTGTTATATCCACTCAGCATGATTCAGAAGTAACAAGAGAACAAATAGAAAAAGATTTAATGGAACATGTTATAAATAAAGTAGTTTCAGCAGATCTTTTAGATGAAAATACAAAATACTTCATAAATCCAACAGGAAGATTTGTTGTTGGAGGACCACAAGGAGATTCTGGTCTTACTGGAAGAAAGATTATAGTTGATACTTATGGTGGATATGGAAGACATGGCGGTGGTGCTTTTTCAGGTAAAGATCCAACAAAAGTAGATAGATCTGGAGCTTATGCAGCAAGATATGTTGCTAAAAATTTAGTTGCTGCTGGTGTAGCTGATAAGTTAGAAGTAGAAATTGCTTATGCTATAGGAGTTGCAAAACCAGTATCTATAGAGGTTGATACATTTGGAACTGGAAAAATTTCAGATGATAAAATTATAGAAATTATAAATAAAGTATTTGATTTAAGACCTGCTGCTATAATAAAAAATCTAGACTTAAGAAGACCAATATATAAACAAACTGCAGCTTATGGACATTTTGGTAGAACGGATTTAGACCTTCCATGGGAAAGATTAGATAAAGTTAATGAAATTAAAGAATATATACAATAAAGACTGCAAATAAGCAGTCTTTATTGTATAACTAATATTTAATAAATAAATTATTTTAAATTGTCAATACTCTTAATATATAAAAAGAAAAGAGGTATTACTATGAAATTAGCTAAATTTTTTCATATAATAAGGGTAACTTTTTCAAAAGCATTTATATTAATAGCTATAGTACTTTTAGGAAGTGCAATTCTTTCTATATATTCTTTTATAAATTTTATAAATAAAATAGCTCTTGTTTTCAAAATAAATCCAAGTTTTTTTATATCATTATTTATAATTTTAATAACCATACCTTTAATATCTTATTTTTTAGAAAAAAGATTAAATTCTTATTTTAAAGAAAAATAGAATAATTAATCTATAAAATATTTTTAATAATTAAGTGCTATTTATTTATAAAAATAGATTTTTAAAATAGATAAATATAGTGAAACTTAACCTAAAATATAATAAAAGGGTAGTTTAGCTATTATAGTAATTTAATTATAAAATTATAATTTTAGATTAAGACAAAATTATAAATAATATTTTGGGGTTTAATTTATTAGTTTTAATTTATTTTATTAAGATTTAAATATTTTGCCCCCAATAATTACTTTTTTAATATTAATATTTTCATCAAATAAAACTAAATCTGCATCATAACCTTCTTTTATGAGGCCTTTTTTGTTATCAACCTTGCAATGTTTAGCAGCATTATAAGTTGCCATTTTTACTATTTCATAAAGTTTATAATTTGAATTTTTATATATATTTCTTATTGCATCATCCAAAGTTAATATTGATCCGGCTAAATTACCTTCTTTAAGCCTTGCAGCACCATTTTTAACAAATACATCTTGACCTCCTAAAGAATATTTTCCATCTGGCATACCGCAAGCCATCATTGCATCTGTTATCAAAATAACTTTATCAAGTCCCTTTTGTTTATATGCAATTCTAAGCGATGGATAACTTATATGAATTCCATCAGAAATAGTTTCAGTAGTAATATCAGTATCAAAAACAGCACCTACTATTCCAGGTTCTCTATGATGAAGAGGAGTCATAGCGTTATAAAGATGAGTTGAGTGACTAATTCCACATTTTATTCCTTCTAAAGTTTCTTTATATGTAGCTTTAGAATGACCTATAGAAACTATTATGTTTTTATCTTTTAAATATTTAATAAGCTCTTTACTTCCTTCTATTTCCGGGGCTAATGTTATACTTTTAATGGCAGTTATATTATCTTTTGCAATAAGATTAAAAGTATCAATAGAAGGCTTTTGAATATATTTTGGATTTTGGGCACCTATCATATATGGACTTATAAAAGGACCTTCAAGATGAACTCCAAGTATATTTGCTCCTTCTGTACCATATTTCATACATTGAGAAGCAGAATCAACTGCTTTTTTTATATCTTCTATAGGGCAAGTCATTGTTGTAGGAAGAAAGGAAGTAGTACCATAATTAGCGATTGTTTTAGCTATAGTATTTAAAGATTCTACAGTGCCGTCCATTGTATCGCAGCCACCTGCACCATGAATATGAATATCTATAAATCCGGGAGAAAGATATAAACCTTTTGCATCTATAATTTCATTATCATCAATTTCATTATTATCTAAAAATTCAATGTCTATTTTCTCTATTTTTCCATTCTTTATTAGAACGTTTCCAAATTCAATTTTATTTTCAAATATTATTTTACAATTTTTAATTAACATAAATTTTGCCTCCTATAGCTAATTTTACGTTTATTTATATAGTAAAATTTTTAAACATAATAGTCAACCCAATTTAGTATATATAAAACTTAAAGTTTAATTTATGAATATATTAAAAAACGATCTCTTTTAATATAAAACATATTTTCTTTTTAGATTATTATTTTATTATACTATAGGATTTTTAAAATTTGAGTTTTTTATTAAAAAATTATGTTTAAGTAATATAAGGTTGAGAAATAGTTTATTTTGAAGTATTCTATATATATAATATTTTATTGTTAAAAATGTATAAATATAAACTTTAAATATAGGGGCGATTTTATGCCAGAAATACAAGGATTAGTTGAAGATATAATATTTCAAAATGAAGATAATGGATATGTAGTAGCAAATATAAAAACTGAAAATGAAAAAGTTACTTTTGTTGGATTTATACCATATTTAACAGAAGGACAAAATTTAAAAATTGAAGGTCAATGGGTTATTCACCCTCAATTTGGTAAACAATTTAAAGTAGAAGCTTATGAAGAATTAGTTCCTAGTACAGCTTATGATATTGAAAAATATCTAGCATCAGGAGTTATATCTGGTATAGGACCTGTAACTGCAAAGAAGATTGTAGAAAAATTCGGAGATAAAACTTTAGATATATTGGATAATGATATAGATAAACTTATAGATATTGAGGGAATAGGAGATAAAAAAGTTGAAATTATAAAAGAATCTTATTTAAGACAGAAAGAAATTAAAAATATAATGCTTTTCCTTCAAAACTATGGAGTTACTCCTAATCAATGTATAAAAATATATAAAAAATTTGGCATTGATTCCATAAATATTGTAAAACAAAATCCATATATACTTTGCGAAGAAATATCAGGAATAGGCTTTAAAACTGCAGATAAAATAGCTAGAAATCTTGGTGTAGAAATGAATTCTGATTTTAGAATAAAAAGTGGTATAAAGTATATAGTAAATGATTTTTGTTCTATGGGAAATACTTATATGCCTTTAGATCTATTAGTAAAAGAGTGCAAAAAATTACTTTTAGTGTCAGAAGAGGAAATAGAAAAAGTATTATATAATAGTGCTCTTGAGGGAAATGTAAAGGTTGAAGTCATAGATGGAAAAGAATGTGTTTTTAATATACCTTTTTATTATTGTGAACTTGGAGTAACGCGTAAAATACTTACTTTGGCCTTTAGCGAATACCAACCTATAAATATTGATGTAGAGTTTGAGATAAAGGAATTTGAAAGAATAAATAATATAAATTTTGAAAAAACTCAAATAGAGGCAATAAAAGGGGCTTTTGAAAATGGAATAGAAATTATTACTGGAGGTCCTGGAACGGGGAAAACTACCATAATAAATTGTATTACAGGTATATTTGAAAAAGCTAGTATGAAAGTATTTATGGCTGCACCAACTGGAAGAGCTGCTAAAAGAATGACTGAAGCTACAGGTAGAGAAGCAAAAACAATACATAGGCTTTTAGAGATAGGAATAGGTGAAGATGAAAATTTAGATTTTATAAGAGATGAATCTTCACCTTTAGAATGTGATGTAATAATAATTGATGAAGCTTCTATGATAGATATTATGCTTATGAATAGTTTACTTAAAGCTGTTTCTATAGGCACCAGAGTAATAATAGTTGGCGATGTAGATCAGCTCCCTTCTGTAGGACCTGGTAATGTATTAAGAGATATAATAGAGAGTAAATGTGTTAAAGTTGTAAGGCTTAAACATATATTTAGACAGGCAAAAGAAAGCATGATTATTGTAAATGCTCATAAAATTAATAGTGGAGAAATGCCTATTTTAAATGAAAAAAATAAAGACTTTTATTTTATAAGAAATGATAATCAAAATGAAATATTAAACACAATAATAGAACTTATAAACATAAGATTACCTAAATTCAATAAAGAATGGAATAAAATGCAGCATATTCAGATTCTCTCTCCAATGAGAAAAGGGAATTTAGGAGTTTTTAATCTCAATAAAAAACTTCAAGAAATATTAAATCCTAAAAAACCTTATAAAAACGAAAAGGTATTTAGAGATATTATATTTAGAACCGGCGATAAAGTAATGCAGATTAAAAATAATTATAGTATAAAATGGACTAGAATAAAAGGAGAAGGAGAGCCTGAAGGAACAGGTATATTTAATGGAGATGTAGGCTATATAGAAGAAATAGATGAAGAAAATGATACTATTATAGTAAATTTTGATGATGAAAAAAGAGTATATTATGATAGTACTTCATTAGATGAATTAGATTTAGCTTATGCTATAACTATACATAAAAGTCAAGGCAGCGAATTTCCTGTAGTTATTATGCCTGCTTTTATGGGGCCTCCCCTTCTTATGAATAAAAATCTTCTTTATACAGGAATAACAAGAGCTAAACAAATGGTAGTTTTAGTAGGTTCTATTAAAGCAATACAATTTATGATAAACAATAATAAAAGCTTTGAAAGATTTTCTGCTTTAAATTGGAGAATTAAAAATATAATAGACAATGAAAAATAAAAGATTATAAAGGTAGGAAAGGCAGGGGATTTTTATAGTTATTTATAAAACATCTAATTTTATAAATTATAAAGATAAAATTTCTGAAAGTATATTTAATTGGTGCTTAGGAAGAGAAAAAGCTTTAAATGTTATTTCCCCTCCTTATAATCCGCCTAATGTGCTTTTAAAAACTTTACTATATTTTATAGACAAAGATAAAAAAGTTCTTTACATAACAGGAGAAAATGAAAATAATATTCAAATATTAAATGTAATAAAAAAATACACTGACTTTAGAGATTATACTTATATAAGAAATAGTTATGTTTCTGAAAATGCTTCTTTAATCATATGTAATTATAAAAATGCTGTAAAATTAAAAAATAAATATAATTTAGTTGTATATGATGATGTAAATAGTTTTCCAGAATATACTAGTTATGAAATATTAGATTTAGTTATAAAATGTTTAGATGAGAATGGTAAAGCAATATGTTTTTCTATAGAGAGTATATTTAAAAATATAAAGGATATAATTATACCTACAAGAATTAATAGAATGCCTTTAATAGAGCCAAGATATGTAATTACACGAGTAGATTTAAATAAAGATATTCCATATATAATATATGATTATTTAAAATTTTTAATTTCTAATGATAGAAAAATTATAATTTATCTTCCAAGTAAAGAAGATGTATATAATGTCTATTCGTATTTTATAAATTTTAAAGATAATTTAGGCAAAAATATTATGTATTATATAGCCAATGAAAATGATGAAAAAATATTATATAATTTTTCTAAAATAAAAAAAGCTATATTAATTACAAATGATTACAAAGAAGAATCTATAAATATGCAGGATACAGATATAATAGTATATCATGCAGACAATTTATATTTTGATTATAAAAAATTAATATATTTTTGTGCAAAGGCAGGAAGAAACAAATATTTAAAAGGAGAAGAAGTCATATTTTTAGCTAATACTGAAAGTGAAAATATGGATAAAGCTAAAAATATAATAAGATGTTTTAATAAAGAAGCATGGGAAAAGGGATTATTAGATATTTAATAGAAAGTTCTTTAAGTGTAATATACAACAATGATGAAAATTGTATTATTTGTAATGATTACTGCCATGAAGATAGTTTTCTTTGCATTAAATGCAGTAGAAAAATAAATAATTTAAATAAAGAATTTAATTTAAAAAAGGATAATATAGAACTTTTGTGTTATAGTTCTACTTATTATAATGGAATAGTAATGGAACTAATTAAAAAATTAAAATATAAATGTGATTTTAGATGTGGTGAAGTTTTAAGCAATATTCTTTTTGAAACTATAAAAGAAAAACAAATTTCATATGATATAGTATCATTTGTTCCTATTCATAGAAAATCTCTTAGCCATAGAGGATTTAATCAAAGCAAATTTTTAGCTAAACGTATTTCAAATTATAATAAAAAACCTATTGTAAATTGTTTAAAAAAAATAAAATATACAAAAGATCAAATAGGATTAGATGATGATATGCGTTGGGAAAATCTAAAAAACAGTTTTAAAGCAGTAAATAAAAAATATTTTAAAGATAAAAAAATATTACTTATTGATGATGTATTTACTACAGGAGCTACAGCTTTTTGCTGCAGCAAAGAGCTTTTATCTAAAGGAGCGAAAGAGGTCATTATATTGACAGCAGCAAAAAGTAGAGTATAATAAAAAATGATAAGTTAGGTTTGTGGTTGAAAGTCGATGCCAGTCGCAGGCAAAACGACCCACGTAAGTTAAACAAATGTTTAATGAGCATGGTGCGGCTTAGAAGTAAGTCCTGCCGTAAATTTACGAGAGAGTGAGTAGTGAGAGGATAATGCCGAGTAGCAAAAACTCCAGCAGGCGAGTGTGGGGGCAAAGACCAGGTCAACTAACTTATAGTAAAAATAATGTGGTGTATCGGTTTTTATATGGCTAATACATCACATTATTTTTTTATTATTTTAATATTATTTATTAGGGTTATTTAATGCTATTTCTTTAGTTTTACTTGAAACTACTTTAAAAAATAAAAAAATAAGAATTTTAAATATATTTTAAAATATATATAGTAAATTATTATAAAATAATTATATTGCAAAAGGGATTTTTATTAAATATTAATAACTATATATAGATGCAATAGAAATTTACATATACTATAAATTGTGTAATGAAAATTAAATTACAGCTTATTGAGGTTAATGAAATTGCAGCTAATTAAAAAATTTACATTTTTTTCTATAAATTTCTGATTATTAAAATTTAACTAAAAATCTTTAAGGATATAAAATAAAAAAATACATATAATTATAAAGCAACGCTATATATAAATATAATATTTTAAATATAAAAAATCAAAAATTATTGCATTTTGTGTAACATAAGTAATAAAAATGTGAATTTATTAAATATTTTGTTAATTATAAAAATTACTATTGATATTTGGTAAAATTCGCTATAAAATTATATTAACAAAATATACTTAAGAAATAAAAATTTACTATTTAAAATCTTATATTATAGATTTAATATAAGTAGAGAGGGGCTGTCTTTATGAAGGTAAACATATTAGGGAAAAACATCGAGGTTACAGAAGGCTTAAGAAATGCTATTGAAAAAAAATTATCTAGATTGGATAAATTTTTCGATAGTGAACAAGAGGCTTTTGTAACTTTAAGTGTGCAGAAGGCAAGAAAAATAATTGAAGTAACCATAAGGTTTAATGGTGTACTTTTAAGAAGCGAAGAAGCCAACTCTGACATGTATGCAGCTATTGATATAGTAAGCGATAAACTTGAAAGACAGATAGTTAAGCATAAATCAAGACTTGAAAGAAAATATCATTCAAATGTTCCATTAAAATATCAAAATATACCTATATATGAATATAGTGCTGATGAAGTTAAAGAACCTAAAATAGTTAAAACTAAAAAATTTGCAATAAAACCAATGTCATCTGAAGAAGCAGTACTTCAAATGGATCTTTTAGGTCATGATTTCTTCGTATATTCAAATGCTGATACTGGAGATGTAAACGTAGTTTATAAAAGAAAAGATGGAAATTATGGTTTAATTGAACCGGAATTTTAAGTAAATTAAATTAACCATAAGGGCATAGGCTTAAAGCTTGTGTCCTTTATTATGTTTAACAAAATAATTTAAATAATTGTAAAAAGTTGAATGGAATTTAATTAGATGATATAATCTATTAAGTATAAATGTTTGTTTTAATTTGAATAAGATAGTGAGGATGAAAAATTATGGGATTAATAAACAAAATATTTGGAAGTTATAGTGAAAGACAAGTGAAAAAAATACTTCCAATTGTTGATAAAATAGAATCTTTGGAAGGAGATATGCAGCGTCTTAGCGATGAAGAACTTAGAGGAAAGACAGAAGAATTTAAAAATAGACTAAAAAATGGTGAAACTTTAGACGATATTCTCCCTGAAGCTTTTGCAGTATGCAGAGAAGCAGCTTGGAGAACTTTAGGCATGAAACATTATAGAGTGCAGCTTATTGGAGGAATTGTACTTCATCAAGGAAGAATAGCAGAAATGAAAACTGGTGAAGGAAAAACTTTAGTAGCTACTTTACCTGCTTATTTAAATGCTCTTTCAGGAAAAGGTGTTCATATAGTTACCGTTAATGACTATCTTGCTAAAAGAGATAGAGAATGGATGGGAAAAATTTATGAATTTTTAGGTTTAAGTGTTGGAGTAATACTTCATGATTTAAATAATGAACAAAGAAGAGAAGCTTATAATTCAGATATAACTTATGGTACAAACAACGAATTTGGTTTTGATTATCTTAGAGATAATATGGTAATTTATAAAGAAGAAAGAGTTCAAAGGGGTCTTAATTTTGCTATTGTGGATGAAGTTGACTCTATATTAATTGACGAAGCAAGAACTCCTCTTATAATTTCTGGAGAAGGAGATAAATCTACAGAATTTTATAGAATTGCAGATATGTTTGTAAAAACTTTATTAAAGGATAAAGATTTTACTGTAGATGAAAAAGCTGGAGCAGTTATGCTTACAGACGAAGGTGTTTTAAAGGCTGAAAAGTTTTTTGGACTTGACAATTATACAGATGCTTCTAATATGGAAATTCAACATCACGTAGTTCAAGCACTTAAAGCTAATTATCATATGAAACGTGATAAAGATTATATTGTAAAAGATGGAGAAATTGTTATTGTAGATGAATTTACCGGAAGACTTATGGAAGGAAGAAGATACAGTGATGGACTTCATCAAGCAATAGAAGCTAAAGAGGGAGTAAAAGTTCAAAAGGAATCTAAAACTTTAGCAACTATAACATTTCAAAATTATTTTAGAATGTACCAAAAACTTTCTGGTATGACAGGTACTGCTCTTACAGAGGAAACAGAATTTAGAGAAATATATGGTCTTGATGTAGTTGTTATACCTACTAATAAGCCTATGATAAGAATAGATCATCCTGATTTAGTTTATAAAACAGAAAAAGGTAAGTTCAATGCTGTAGTTAAAGAAATAGAAGAAACTTACAAAAAAGGTCAGCCAGTACTTGTAGGTACAGTAAGTATAGAGAAATCAGAGCTTGTTTCTTCTATGCTTAAAAAGAAAGGAATACCTCACCAAGTATTAAATGCTAAATTTCATGAATTAGAAGCTGAAATTATATCTCATGCCGGAGAAAAAGGAATGGTAACAATAGCTACTAATATGGCAGGCCGTGGTACTGATATTAAACTTGGAGAAGGTGTTACAGAACTTGGAGGACTTAAGATTATAGGAACAGAAAGACATGAATCTAGACGTATAGATAATCAGCTTAGAGGACGTTCTGGACGTCAAGGAGATCCAGGAGAATCAAGATTTTACGTATCTTTAGAAGATGACTTAATGAGAATATTTGGCTCAGAAAGGCTTCAAAGTATGGTAGAAAGACTTGGCCTTCAAGATGATGAAGCAATTGAAAGTAAAATGGTTTCTTCTGCTATAGAAAATGCTCAAAAGAAAGTAGAAGGTAATAATTTTGATATAAGAAAAACTCTTTTAGGCTATGACGATGTAATGAATACTCAAAGAGAAATTATTTATAAACAGCGTTCACAAGTTCTTGAAGGGGAAAACTTAAAAGAACAAATTCAAGATATGATAAAAGATGTTATAAATTCTGCAGTTGATTCTCATATTTCTGGAATTGAAGAAGAATTTGAAGATGATTTATCAAAGCTTATTGCTTATTTAGATGAAATTTGTATTCCTAAAAGCTTTATTTCTATAGAAGAACTTAAAGATATGGGGAATGAAGCAATTAAAGAAAAACTTATAGAAATAGCATTAGATATATATAAAAAGAAAGAAGAAGAATTTACTCCAGAACAAATGCGTGAAATAGAAAGAGTTATTCTTCTTAGAGTAGTAGATAGTAAGTGGATGGACCACATAGATAATATGGATCATTTAAAACAAGGAATTGGTCTTAGAGCATATAAGCAGCAAGATCCTGTTCAGGCTTATCAATTTGAAGGAAGCGAAATGTTTAATGAAATGATTTATAACATAAAGCTTGATACTGTTAAATATCTTTTCCACGTTCAAATTGAAAAAGCACCTGAAAGAGAAAAAGTAGCTGTTGAAACTAGTACAAATGCTGAACAATCTCTTCCAAAGCAGCCTATAAAAAAAGATAAAAAAATTGGCAGAAATGACCCATGCCCTTGTGGATCTGGGAAGAAATACAAAAATTGCTGCGGAAGATTAGCTTAAAATATTTTTAATATAAAAACTGTTACGAAATTTATTGCTGCAATACATGAAATATATTAGTTTACATATTTCATATATTGCAGCTAATTTTCATATAACTTATATTTATTTCAATTTGCAAAATAAAATGGAGAGTGATATGTATGTTTTCAGAATTTGATGAAGCAATAAATTCTTTAGGAAATCTAAAAATAGAATTAAATGAGATTAGGGGGTCTCTTTGACTTAGAAACTTTAGAAAAAAAAATAAATGAGCTTGAAAATAAAATGCAGGAAAAGAATTTTTGGGATGATTTAAAAACAGCCCAAAGTATAACTCAAGAGGCAAAAATCCTTAAAGATAAATTAGATAAATATAAAAAATTAGAAAGTGAATTAGAAGATATAGAAGTTTTAATAGAGCTTTCTAAAGATGAAGAAGATTTAGAAATAAAAAAAGAGATAATAACAAATATTAAAAACATAAAAAAAGAAATAGAGGAATTTAAAATACAAACTATGCTTTCTGGTGATTATGATAAAGATAATGCTATTTTAACTCTTCATGCTGGAGCAGGAGGAACAGATGCACAAGATTGGACAGAAATGCTTTTAAGAATGTATACAAGATGGTGTTATAATAAAGGCTATAAAATTGAAACTTTAGATTATGAAAGTGGAGATGAAGCTGGTATTAAAGGAGTAACTATAAGGGTAGAAGGAGAATTTGCTTACGGATATCTTAAAGCAGAAAAGGGAATACACAGATTAGTTAGAATTTCGCCTTTTAATGCAAATGGAAAGAGGCAAACATCCTTTGCTTCTGTTGAAGTTCTTCCTGAACTTACCGAAGATCAAGATATTGAAATAAGACCTGAAGATTTAAAAGTAGATACTTATCGTGCTGGTGGAGCAGGAGGACAGTATGTAAATAAAACAGAATCAGCAATAAGAATAACTCATATACCTACAGGAATAGTAGTTCAATGTCAAAGCGAAAGAAGTCAGCATAGCAATAGAGAAACAGCTTTAAAAATGCTTAAAGCAAAACTTATAGATTTAAAAGAAAGAGCACATAAAGAAAAGATAGAAGATTTAACAGGAGAACTTAAAAATATAGGGTGGGGCAGCCAGATACGTTCTTATGTTTTTCATCCTTATACATTAGTAAAAGATCATAGGACTGGAATAGAAGATGGGAATATAGAAAGTGTAATGAATGGAGAAATAGATTTATTTATCAAAGAATATTTAAAGCAAAGCAGTAATGGTAAATTAGATATATAAAAATAAAGCAGCAGTTAGTGAATTTAAACTGCTGCTTTATTTTATTCTTTTGAGCTATTTATACGATGATATATAAAAATAAACAAAATTAACGTTGATGATGAAAATATAATAATATCTTTATAATATATAAGAAAAATATTGTTATCAAATCCTTCTTTTATTATTTCTTTAGAAATTACATTAAAAGCTCTATCAATAGCTGAAACTTCTATATATTGAGCATCATCTTTTGGAGTATGAATTCTAGACATATCACTGTCACAGAAAGTTACAGCATCAATTCCATTTTTTCTAAAAAATTCGTGATCGCTGGAAGGTTCAAATGTAAGATTGTAATTTATTTTTTCTTTATTTAGTGTAGAAACTATAGAACGAACAAATTTTGTATTATCAGAATCATCTTTACCTCCCATTATATTTAATGGTACAGAACTGCTGCCAATCATATCAAAATTATAAACTTTTGCTCCTTGAATTTCATTTAAGTATTTTTCAACAAAATGTTTAGAACCTAAAAGCCCAAATTCTTCAGCATTAAAGGCTACAAAAATTATATCTCTCTCTGGAGTTCCTAAAGAATATATATATTTACTTAATTCAAGTAAAAATGCAGTACCAGATGCATTATCAAGAGCACCATTATATACTGTTCCTTTTGCATCAGAACCTACATGATCAAAATGAGCAGATATTATAATGGGTGGAAGGCTAGAGTTTTTCCCTTTAATATAGCCTGTAACATTATTTAATTTTGTTTCTTTTACTTCAAAAGGTATAAAACATGAAATTGTATATTCTTTAGATAAATAATTTTTTACTTCTTTTAGTGCATTTTTAGAAAGCATTATATACATATCTTGAGAAGAAGGTTCAAAAGCCATAAAAGAACTTCTAAAACTAAGGTCCTCTCCTTGAGGTACAAAGAATAAAAAACTATTATTTCCTTTTATAACTTGTAAAGCTTCATTTCCTTCTTTAATATAGTCTTTATTACTAAAAACTATATGGTTTTTTTTAAAGCTTAACATTTCTTCTTTATAATCTACACCGTATTTATATTCTTTTACCAAAGATCCTTTTTTATCTAATATTTTAAAGTATGGATCTTGATTTAATTTTTGAGGATAAATTGAATCAAATGGATCATAGTAATCATTATTAAAAGGTAGTAAACCAATTTCTTTAAACTCATTTTTTATGTATGTAGCAGCTTCTAAATTTTCAAGACTCCCTGCAAGTCTTCCTTTAAAATAGTCGGAAGATAAATAATTTATGTTATTTTTTACTATTGTATGGTTAAAACTATAAATTCTATTAAAAATATTTATACTATAAGTTAATAATAATATTGATATTATTATCATAAATGCAGTTATATTTTTTTTCACTTTGTACTCCTTTATATTATTACTATCTATAAATAATATGAACTTTTATAATTTTATATAACTAAAGTTAAATTTTATCTTTTAATTTGCAGGATAGTTTTGTAAAATAATATAGTATAGAGTATACTATTTTACCATTTAATGTAACAATTTAAAGAAAGAAGGTACAAATAATATTATGGGAAATATTTCAAATAGACTTGCTCAAGAATTTAATTTAAAAATAAAGCAAGTGGAAAATTTCATAGAACTTTTAGATGGAGGCAATACAGTCCCTTTTATTGCAAGATATAGAAAAGAAGTTACTGGAGGTCTTGATGACATAACACTTAGAAATCTTTCAGAAAGACTTACATATCTTAGAAATCTTGAAGATAGAAAAAAAGATGTTGAAAGACTTATAGAAGAGCAAGGTAATATGACTGAAGAAATAAAAGCTAATATAGAGGCAGCAGAAACTCTTACAGAAGTTGAAGACATATATAGACCATTTAAACCTAAGAAAAGAACAAGAGCCACTATAGCTGTAGAAAAAGGTTTAAAGCCTTTAGCAGAAACAATATTTAATGGTGAATTTAGTGGAGATATTAAAGAATATGCTAAAACTTTTATAAATGAAGAAAAGGAAGTTAAAAATGAAGAAGAAGCTTTAAAGGGAGCTATGGATATTATAAGTGAAATGATATCAGATGTAGCTGATTATAGAAAATGGATAAGAAGTTTAGTTTTTCGTGAAGGTATAATTGAAACTAATGGAAGCTCAGAGGAACCTACACCTTATGAAATGTATTATAATTATAGTGAAGCTGTAAAATCAATTCCACCTCATAGAATTCTTGCTATTAACAGAGGAGAAAAAGAAAAAATATTATCAGTTAAAATTACTGTAGATAATGATAAAATAATACAATATTTAAATATAAAATGTTTAAAAGAAAATAAAGAAACAGACTATTATATTGCAGAGGCTATAAAAGATGCTGTTAAAAGACTTATATATCCTTCTATTGAAAGAGAAATAAGAGCAGACTTAACTGAAAAAGGAGAAAATGGAGCAATAGAAATATTTAAGGCTAATTTAAAATCACTTCTTATGCAGCCTCCAATAAAAGGAAAAGTTGTTTTAGGATATGATCCTGGATTTAGAACTGGATGTAAGATAGCAGTTTTAGATGATACGGGAAAATTTTTAGATCAGGCAACAGTTTATGCTACTGAACCTCAAAACGATATAGAAGGTTCTATAAAAAAACTTAAAGAATTAATTTATAAATATAATGTAGATGTTATATCTTTAGGCAATGGAACAGCTAGCAGAGAATCAGAAGAAGTACTTTCAAGACTTATTAAAGAAGTTAAAGAAGAATCAGGTAAAGAAATTTATTATGTAATAGTAAGTGAAGCAGGAGCTTCTGTTTATTCAGCATCTGAACTTGCATCTAAAGAATATCCTGAAGTTAATGTTTCTATAAGAGGTGCTATATCTATAGCTAGAAGATTACAAGATCCTTTAGCAGAACTTGTAAAAATTGATCCCAAATCTATAGGAGTAGGACAATACCAGCATGATGTAAGTCCTAAAAAATTAGATGAATCATTAAGAGGGGTAGTAGAAGATTGTGTTAATTCTGTTGGAGTTGATTTAAATGTAGCTACACCATCACTTTTATCTTATATATCTGGTATAAACTCAACAATAGCTTCAAATATAGTTGCATACAGAGAAGAAAATGGGAAATTTAAAAATAGAAAAGAGCTTTTAAAAGTAAAAAGGCTTGGAGAAAAGGCTTTTGAACAATGTGCAGGATTTTTAAGGGTTATGGAAAGTGATGAACCTTTAGATAATACATCTGTTCATCCTGAATCATATAAAGCCGCTAAAGAGCTTTTAAATATTTTAGGTTATACTTTAGATGATTTAAAAAATTCAAGGCTTTATGATATAGATGAAAGAATTAATGAAAAAGGAATAGATTCTTTAGCTAAAAAATTAGGTATAGGTATTCCTACATTAAAAGATATAGTTAAAGAAATAAAAAAACCAGGAAGAGATCCAAGAGAAGAGCTTCCTAAACCTATATTTAAAACAGGGGTTATAGATATAACTCAACTTAAACCAGGAATGGTACTTATGGGTACAGTAAGAAATGTAGCTGATTTTGGAGCATTTGTAGATATAGGAGTTCATCAAGATGGACTTGTACATAAAAGCCAAATGTCAGATAAATTTGTAAGACATCCTTTAGATATTGTTAAAGTTGGAGATATAGTAGAGGTTAAAGTTATAGACGTAGATGAAAAGAGAAAAAGAATATCCCTTAGTATGAAAAAAGAATAATTATTAAAAATTTTTTATAATACTTGCTTTATGTATGAAATTGTTATATAATTTTTTTATAAAATTTAATAATTATAATCTTCAGGGCAGGGTGACTAAGAAATTAGGATTCCCGACCGGCGGTATAGCCCGCGAGCCATTTTATGGCAGATTCGGTGTAACTCCGAAGCCGACAGTAAAGTCTGGATGAAAGAAGAAATATATTTAGAAATATATTTAATTTATAAGCTTGTTTGCCCTGACAGTTTTGTCAGGGCTTTTTATTGTGAATTAAATTATACAAATATACAAAATAATATTATAAGGAGGGGACTTTAATGAAGAACAAAAATATAAACACATTAGTAAAAATTTCATTTTTAGGGGCTATATCATTTGTAATTATGATGTTTAGTTTTAAATTACCAATTTTTCCATCTTTTTTAGAAATTGATTTAAGTGATATTCCAGCATTAATTGGAGCTTTTGCATTAGGTCCAGTAGAAGGTGTAATAATTGAATTATTAAAAAATATATTAAATGGTGCTATAACAGGTTCAAAAACAATGTGGATTGGAGAACTTGCGAATTTTTTAGTAGGTTCAGCTTTTGTATTTACATCAGGATATATATACAAAAGACACAAATCAAAGAAAAATGCCATATTTGGTATGATTCTTGGGAACATTGCTATGACAATAACTGCTGCATTATTTAATTATTTTATATTAATACCTTTTTATGCAACAGCAGGAGGATTTGGACTTCAAGCTATTATAGATATGGCAAAAGCAATTAATCCAAAGGTTACAGATTTAAAAACTCTTATAATATGGTCAATAGTTCCTTTTAATATTTTAAAAGGTATAGTAATTGCAGTCATTACAACACCTTTATATAAAGGTTTATCTCCAGTACTTCATAAAAATACTGATTTTTCAGCCAAAAAAGAAAAATATAATGAAATATAAAATTATAATTTAAAAGGCAATTTGTAAATTTACAAGTTGCCTTTTAAATTATAAATTATATTTCCACATTATAATTCCATCTTCTTTAGTATCAGAATAATAATTTTTTCTTATACCAGCTTCTATAAAACCATGTTTTTTATATAAATTTTGTGCTATTATATTTGAAGCTCTAACTTCTAAAGTCATAGATTTTATTCCTTCTAATTTACAAAGTTCAATTAAAGCTTCAACAATCATATCACCAGCTCCTATACCTCTATACTCAGGATGAACTGCAATATTTGTTATATGTCCTTCATCTAATATAAGCCATACTCCTCCAAAACCTATTACTATATCATTTATTTTTGCCACTACATATTTAGCAAATTTATTATTTAATTCTTCTTTTATTGATTCATAGCTCCAAGAGGTTGTAAAACTCATAGTACTTATTTTAAAAATATCATTTATATAATTTTCGTTAAAAGGTACAATTTCTATTTTATTCATTTTTTATACTCATCTTCTTTTCATACTCTCTTTCAGCTTGAGGCTTTCTTAAATATATTGGTACAGAAGTATAAAGATTATCGTATTCTTTGTTTAAAAGTTTTTTTATGCCTAATTCTCCTAATGAAGAAGCCTTAACTACATTAAGATGATTAGGTGCAAAATAGGTATTTAAGATATTATTTGCAAGTTTATCCTTAAATTTAGGTACAGCATCTCCTACAAATATAACTGGACTATTATATTTTTTTATCATTTCTATTAAATCATCTATATAAAGTGTCATATAATCTGTAAGTTTATTTAAATTTCCATCATTAAAATAATATAAAGCTGTATATACGTTATCTCTAAGTGCATCTAATATAGGACAAACAATAGAATTACTACAAGGAAAATTAAAAGCAAGTGCATCAAGTGAGGATATAGAAACAAAAGGTTTATTAGTTCCTTGACTTAACCCTTTCACCATAGACATACCTATTCTAAGGCCTGTAAAAGAACCAGGTCCTTTTGAAACTACAAATCCATCTATGTCTTCTAAAGTTAATTTAAAATCTTTAAGAAGTTTATCCACCATTGGCATTAATATTATAGAATGCTGTTTTTTGCTATTGTAATTTATTTCTCCAATAAGCTTTTCATCACTTACAAGTGCACAACTAGCACATTCTGTTGAGGAATCTATACTTAATACTATCATAAACTAATCTCCTTTATATAATTATATCTATCTCCATATGCGTCTAAAGTTATTTTTCTATAATTTTCACCTAAATTAGGGAGTTTTTCTATAGTAATTTTTAAATATTCCTTTGGGATGAGTTCTTCTATATAGTTAGCCCATTCTATTATACTTACTCCATCTGAAAATATATATTCATCAAAGCCAATAGCATATATTTCATCAGGATCATTAACTCTATATACATCAAAATGATAAAGTTTTAATCTTCCATAATATTCATTTACTATATTAAATGTAGGACTTGTAATATGTTCTTTTATACCTAAACCTTTTGCTATTCCTTTTGTTATATGAGTTTTACCTGTTCCAAGTTCACCTATTAAACATATAATATCTTGAGAATTTACAAGTTTTCCAATTTTTTCACCCAGAGCAATAGTTTTTTCAACACTATCTACAATAAATTCCATAAATTTTCACTCCTAAGTTTTTACATAAACATATATTTTTATATTAATACACATAAATAAAAAAGGCAATTATATAATAAACTATTATTATAATATTAAACATGGGAATTAAATATATAGAAAGTTTAGTTTGCACTTAACATATATATTATGTAAAATATATATAGTAAATACCATATTATAATAATACAGAGGTGTATAAATTGAAAAAAAATATAATAGGCATATTTATTTTATCTTTTGTATTTATATTTGTATCTTGTACTGTCCAATCTAAAGAAACTAAACCTTATATAAAATCAGAGAATAAAAATGAAGAACAAATTCCATTAAATATAGTAACAACTAATAAGTTTCTTTATAATATGGTTAAAGATATATCAAAAGATAAAAACAATATAGAATATATGTTTACTAATAAGGATGAACTTTTTAATTTTAATTATTCAAAAGAAAATTTAGATTATATAAGTAAAAAAGATATATTCTTTTATTTTGGGAATGCAATGGAACCATGGATTGAAAATTTTATAAATGAGCTAAATAAAAATAAGGTTGCTCCTGTTAATATATCAAGAGGTGTTAAAATAATACAATTAGAGCGTGGAATTTTATATAAAGATAAAACTATAAATGATAATCCATATTTTTGGTCAAATACAGAAAATTATAAAATAGCAATGCTTAATATTAAAAATGCATTACAAGATAAGGATACAAAAAATAGAGATATATATGAGAAGAATTTTAATGATTTAATAAAAGAAATTGATGGATATGAAAAAGAATTAAAAAATATTACTGAACAATTAAAAGACTATACATTCATAGTAGATGGTGATGAACTTGATTATTTTATAAAAAATTATGGACTTAACAGCTTAAAATTATATAATTATGGTTTAGTACTTACAGAAGAAGATAAGAAAAAAATTTCTGATTTAGAGGAGAAAATTAAAGGGAATAACAATATTATATTTTTGTATGACAATGAAGAAAAACTAAAAGCAAATGATTTTCTTATAAAAAAGTATAATATTAATACTTTAAATATTATATCTTATAAAGATGACATAAATTATAAGGATATGTTAAAGTATAATTTAAAAAATTTAGAAACTTTACTTCAAAATATACAATTAAAAGAAGAAAGTAAAAAAGCAGATGTAAATCAGTAAATTCTTAATATGAAATTTTATTGGATATTTCATAAAAATTAAAATTTCCACGATTTTTAAAAATCATGGAAATTTTAATTTTTTATTTAAACAAAATCCAGTTTAAAATTTTAGGAGTAAATAAAATTAATAAAAAAAATAAAATTAATGTAATCACACTTATGGAAAAATATATTTTAGCAATATTTTTAGTTAATTTTTTTATATTCATGAAATCACCTCAATTAAATTATTGACAAAATTATGAAAATATATAAACATAATTATTAATAAATTTATATATTATTCAAATAAGTATAAAAATATATATTGTGCCAATAATTTATATGAGGTGATTTTTTATGGGAGAAATTATTTTAAAATTATTAGATGTAAATTATGGAGAAATGTTTTTTATTTTTATATTGGCAATATTATCATATGAATGGATTAAATTAATAATAGTAAAAATCTTTAAATTTATATTTAAAGATCATAATTCATTTAAAGAATATAATTCATTAAGTGAAATTGATTTAAAAATAGCAGAAAATTTAATAAAAAATATGACAGGTAGAGAATTTGAAAAATTTTGTGCATGGTTATTTAAAAAATCTGGAAAGTACGAAAGTGTTGAACTAACTAAAGCTTCTTGTGATGGAGGTAAAGATATTATATTAAATGGAGATACATATGTAGAGTGTAAAAGATACAATGATGGTAATGGTGAATATGATACATTTGAAATAGGTAGAGAAATATGCCAAAAGTTAGTTGGAGCTATGGTTGGTGATGGCATAAAAAAAGGAATTATAGTTACTACAGGAAGTATTAATAAAAATGCATGGGAATATTTAAAAAATATTGAAAAAAACACTGATTTACAATTGGAGTTTATAATATTTAGTGAATTAATTAATATGATTAGAGAAATCAATAGTGATGAAATTTTTAATGAAATTATTAATATTAAAGATGAAACTGATTTAGCCATAAATTAAAAAGTATTAACAATATCTATTCAAATAACCTTTTAATAGGTAATTATCTAAACAACAGATTAAAGTAGTTAAATTTTCTTCATAACACCAATGGATTGAAGTTGTTTTAAAGTAAAATAAAAAAGAGTTTTAGTATACACTAAAATATACTAAAACTCTTTTTTTATGTTTCTAGTTACTTTGGCAGGGGCAGCAGGAATCGAACCCGCAACCAACGGTTTTGGAGACCGCTACTCTACCAATTGAGCTATACCCCTTTATTTATTAATGTTTTGTCGTTTTTCAGTATTTCTACTGTAACGATTACCGACAAAAAATATTATAAAGCAGAAAGCTTAATCAGTCAAGCATAATTTTTAAAATTCTGTTGATTTTTATGATTGATTTATGATAATGTCATAATGTATCACAATTTATCTTGATAACTGGAAAAAAATAATTAAAAAGATACCAGTTTTACTGGCACTAATAGTATAAAATTTTCAAGAAATTTTTTAAAATGGTTTAGATATTTTTGAAAAAGATATCTAAACATTGTATAATAAAATTATAGAATATATAGTAGAATGTTATATAGCGTATTCAAAGGAGTGTACTTATGAAAAAGAGTATTTTAAAAAAACATTCTTTAATTTTTTTTATTTGTGGAATTATAATTTTCGTTGTTACTGTTGTATCTATTATAAAAGATTATTATAATGCTAAAAATGCACAAAGCCTTTTAAATCCTTTACTATATAAATTTTTTCCATTTGTAATTTCATTTATATTGATTAAATTTGGAATGAAAGAACTTTTAAACAAAAAATAATTATATACTTATTATCAGATTTACAATAAAATGAATATGCTATATAAAGATTAATTTTAAGGAGGATTTAAGGATTTAAATGCTTACTACTGAACAAAAAATTTTGGCTGCTATTTGCCATGGAGGTATTTTTTTTGGAGCACCTATAATTATTCCACTTATAGTAATGCTTATTTCAAAAGATGATTATGTTAAAACTCAAGCAAAAGAAGCACTTATGTTTCAAATTTTAATTATTTTGTCATTAATAGCATCAGGTATACTTACAATAATTTTTATAGGAATTATTGGAATTATAGGTTTTAGTATAGCAGGTATTGTATTTCCTATAATTGCTATAGTAAATGTTTTAAATGGCAAAGATTATAGCTACCCTGTATCAAGCAAATGGGCAAGAAACATTTAGATTATAAAGAGCCAAATTTTTGGCTTTTTTTTTATTAAAAATATAGGATAAAAAAATTTACTATGGTAAAATATACTTCGATATATGTTAGTATTTGCATCTTGCAGCCTTACAAGGAGGATTAATTTATGGTTGAATACGATGTAATAATTATTGGTGGTGGTATAGCTGGGCTTTCAGCAGCTATAGGAGCAAGAGAACAAGGAGTAAAAAAAGTTTTGATATTAGAAAGAGAAGAAGTTTTAGGTGGGGCATTAAATCAATGCATACATACTGGATTTGGAGATAAAGAGCAGGAATATGAATTTTTTACAGGTACAGAGTATGTATATAAATTTATTGAAAGAATAAAAGAACTTAAAATTGAATATAAATGTAATTCTGCTGTTATAGAATTAAATGGGAATAAAGAAATAAAGGTTGTAAGCGAAGATGGAATAGAATTTTATAAAGCAAAAGCAGTAATATTAGCTATGGGGAGCAGGGAAAAACCAAGAGGAGCAATAAATGTGCCGGGAAGTAAACTTGCAGGTATAATTACAGCTGGTTCAGCACAAAAGATTATAAACTTAGAAGGTTACTTGCCAGGGAAAGAAATAGTAATATTAGGCTCAGGACATATAGGAGTTGCTATGGCAAGAAGAATGACTATAGAAGGAGGGAATGTTAAATCAGTAATAGAACTTATGTCTTATCCAAATTGTAAAGAAGAAGATATAAAAGAGTGTTTAACTGATTTTAATATACCTATTAAATTTAATCATACAGTAGTAGATATAAATGGTAAAGATAGAGTAGAAGGAGTAACAATATCAGAAGTTGATGAAAAAAAAGTTCCTATTCCTGGGACAGAGGAATATATAGCTTGTGATACTTTAGTACTTTCTGTGGATTTACTTCCCGAAAATGAAATTTCAAGGAAAGCTGGAGTAACAATTTTAAATTCAACAAAAGGACCTGAAATAGATGAAAGCATGCATACAAACTTAGATGGTATATTTGCATGTGGTAATGTATTGTATTTACACGATTCAGCTAGTGATATAGTAGATGAAGCTTTTCAAGCAGGAATAAATGCAGCTTATTATATATTTGGGAAAAGATACAATGAAAAAAATATTGAAATAATATGTGCAGATGGTATAAGTTATGCTGTGCCTAATTTTATCAATTTAAATAATATAGAAAATTATTTAAATATAAAATTTAGAATAAATAAGCCTTATGAAAAAAAATCTATTAATGTGTATTTTGATAATGAATTAGAAGTAAAAATTAATAAAGATAAAATGATTCCAAGTAAAATAGAAACTATAAAAATTCCAAAAGATATTTTAAAAAATAAGAAAGATTGTTATAAAATTACAATAAAATTAGAAGATATAAAAACAGAGGAATAAATTTACCCTCTGTTTTTACTTTAATTAAAATAATTTTGTAAAGCAATCTTTACAAATTATTATTTTGCCATTGTTTGCACTTATAGAATTTTCTTTATTTATAGATTTATTGCATATTTGACATATGGTGTTTGTACTATTTTTAGAATGTGTTTTTGCTTTAGTATTTTTTATGTATAAGTTTTTTTTATTGCTTGGTGGTTCGTAAATTACGGGAGTATCTTTAACTTTTTTTGGAGATATATTGTAATTCATACAATAAGAACTTTCAGCAAAAAGCTCTAATTCAAAACGCGGGAATTTATTATCATAAAATTCTTCTATAATAAGTTTTCTTATTTGAGCATCATTAACTATAAGTCCGCTCTTTTCTATACCATCAAAAATACTTTTTGTTATATTATTTGTATCAGGATGCCTTTTTTGACTTTTGTAATATACCTTAAGAACAGCAATTAATGCTTCATTTAATATAGTATTTGGATTTTGTGCTCTTGCTTCATAAGCTATTTCTTCTTCATATAAAGCATACCTATCATGATATTTCCCAGAATTATATGGAAGTATGGCTCTTCCTTTTATATTAAAAAGTTTAAAATTAGATTTTGAAATTGGAGAACCTTTTACTATAACTTTTGCATAAGTATCAGACATAATTAACTCCTTCTTTTTTAATTATACATAATTGATTATAACATAGATTTTTGTGTATAATAAAGTTTATCATAGATTTTTAAGTAGGAAGGTAATGTTATGGAAAATATAAAAATACTTGCTATAGAATCTAGCTGCGATGAAACAGCAGCAGCAGTTGTCGTTAATGGTCGTGAAGTTTTATCTAATATTATCGCATCACAGATAGACATACATAAAAAATTTGGAGGAGTTGTACCCGAAGTAGCTTCAAGAAAGCATATTGAAGTTATAAGCAGTGTTGTTAAAGAAGCTTTAGATAAGGCTGATTTAACTTTAAAAGATATAGATGCTATAGGTGTAACTTATGGTCCAGGACTTGTAGGAGCATTATTAGTAGGTATGCAGTATGCAAAATCTTTAGCATATGCTATAGACAAACCATTAATAGGAGTAAATCATATTGAAGGACATATTTGTGCAAATTTTATTGAGCATAAAGATTTAGAGCCGCCTTTTATATGTCTTGTAGTTTCTGGTGGACATACTTTTATTGTATATATGAAAGATTATGGGGTATTTGAAGTAATTGGAGAAACTAGAGATGATGCAGCAGGTGAAGCTTATGATAAAGTAGCAAGAGCCATAGGACTTGGCTATCCTGGAGGGCCTAAAATAGATAAACTTTCAAAAGAAGGGAATCCAGATGCAATAAAATTTCCAAGAGCTAATTTTCATGATGAAACATTAGATTTCTCTTTTAGTGGACTAAAATCAGCTGTTTTAAATTATTTAAATAATATGGAGATGAAAGGAGAAAAAATAAATAAAGCAGACGTTGCAGCATCTTTTCAAAAGGCATTAATAGATGTTCTTGTAGATAATGCAATTAAAACCTGCAAAATAAAAAAAGTAGATAAAATAGCAATAGCAGGTGGAGTAGCTTCAAATTCTACTTTAAGAGAAACTTTAATAAAAGAAGGAAATAAAAGAGGAATTAAAGTGTTATTTCCATCTCCAATACTTTGCACAGATAATGCCGCAATGATAGGAAGTGCAGCATATTTTGAATATATAAATGGAAGATTTGCAGATTTAAATTTAAATGCAGTACCAAATCTTAAGTTAGGAGAAAGATAGATAAATACAATTAATATTTTATTGTTACTTAACTTATACATATACCTATATTTTATGGTTTATGTATAAGTTATTTTTTTAAAAAATTTTATGTAGCAAATATTTTGATAAAACATATATTAAAACTATGTGAGTAACTTTTAAGGAGGATAAATTATTATATGGCTTATATTCTAAAACCCGAAGATGGGATTTATAATGAACCTTGTATTCCTATGCAGGAATGTATACCACAGGAGATGGTTATAAAAAATGTAAGATTGGCTACTGCATATGTTCCTTATCAGAATTTATGCGAACTTTTCAAGCCTTTAGAAGCTTTAAAAAGAGGGACTGCCTTTCCAGAACTTTACAGTAAATTTGAGGCGCCTTATGATCCACAGGCTGTTTACAAATCAAAAGTTAAAAAAAATAGAGAATATTATAATGAACCAGATTTTGACTAAGGGGGGAGGGCACAGTAATGAATGAAAATATAAATAAAATGGAACTTAAAAAGCAAATCGCTCAAGTACAATTTATGTTAGAAGATCTTCAGCTTTATCTTAATACTCATCCTATGGATAAAAATGCTTTAGCAAAGCGAAATAGCTATGTAAAGCAGCTAAAAACTCTTAGAAGTGAATATGATAAGCTTTTTGATATGATAAATCAAAACGACTCCCTTAGTGCATATCCTTGGGAATGGATAGAAGAGCCATGGCCTTGGGAATATGAAGCAAATTATAAGCTGTAAAGTAAAAGGAAGGAGATATATTATGTGGAATTATGATAAAATACTTGAATATCCAGTTAAAATAAAAAATCCCAATCCGGCCATGGCAAAATTAATAATTACTCAATATGGCGGTCCAGATGGGGAATTAGCGGCTTCACTTAGATATTTAAGTCAAAGATTTTCAATGGTTACGCCTGAAGCTATTGCAACACTAAATGATATTGGAACAGAAGAATTAGCTCATTTAGAAATTGTTGGAGCTATAGTAAATCAATTAGTTAAAGGTGCAAGCTTAGAAGAAATAAAAAAAGCAGGATTAGACAGCTATTATGTAGATCATGATAAAGGGATTTATCCATCAAATCCAACAGGAGTTCCATTTAATGCAGCATATATACAAGTAAAGGGTAATCCAATTGTAGATCTTACTGAAGATTTAGCAGCAGAACAAAAAGCAAGAGCAACTTATGAATGGCTGATAAATATGGCTGATGATCCAGACGTAATAGAACCATTAAAATTTTTAAGAGAAAGAGAAGTAGTTCATTATCAAAGATTTGGAGAAGCACTTAGAATAGTTCAGGATTATCTTGAGGAACCTAACTTATTTGTAATGCCAAAACCAAATTTTATGAAATAAATATGAAGAAATAAATAATAAATAAAGAACTTACAGTAATAAAATATTGTAAGTTCTTTATTTAAAAATTTTTATTTCATTAAAAGGATATATTCTAAATATCACATGTCCTTCTATATCTTTAATGTTAATAGGCCCTAAAATTCTGCTATCTACACTATTTTCTCTATTATCTCCTAAGACGAATATTTCATCTTCCTTTAATTTATACTTTTTATTTTTTGTCATAAATGGACCTGGATTAGTAACAGTGTTTTTGTCTAAATAAGGTTCTTCAAGTTCAAAACCATTTAAAAATACTTTTCCATTTTTTATTTCTATTTCATCACCATAAGTAGCAATTATTCTTTTTACATATATATCTTCATTATAATTTTTCGAGTTAAAAATTACAATTTGACCTTTTTTAAAATTATGAGTTAATTTGCTTATTTTTTCCACAAATATAACATCTTTATCATAAAGAGTTGACATCATTGATTCACCATCTACATCAGCTCTAGCAAAAACATAGCTTCTAAATGTTAAGGCAATAATAAAAGCTGCAGCAATTGAAATAACGTAGTCTAGTAAAGTATTTTTTAAACTTTTATTTTTTTCTATCTTTTGATTTTTCATAAAAAGCCTCCGTTATTTTTTATTCATATAAAGAATTCATTATAAATAAGTTTAATAATTTTTTTATTGAATGTCAAATTATGTTATTATAAAATAGTGTTGCTTCAGTTATACATAATTGTTAATATTTAATAAAAAGATTTTTTGTAAGATTATTATGTTATATAAATTTAATAAATATTATTAAATTTAATTGAAAATGTTATTAAATATTATTTAAAATAGATAGGTAATATAGATTATTTATAGTAAGATTTATATTATTGAGGTATAATAAGGATGGATTGAAATAATATATGATTTATGTTGAAATAATATATGACTTATATAGTTATAATATACAGGTTATACAATAGATAATGGGAAGGAGAATTTAAAAGTGGGGAAACCAAGTATTTTTAGTAAGGAATATGAAAAATATAAAAAAAGACGTAGAATAAAAATAACTGTAACAATAATTATTTTTATAATATTATTTGGAGTTTTATTTGGTTTAAAAGGCAATTTGAAAAATATTTTAATTAATAACAATCAAAAAAATACAGATGAAACTGAAAAAAACAACAAAGAAATAGTATCTTCACAGCAAAAAGAAAATACAAAGAATACAAATATAGAAAATATAAACATAGAAAATGCAAATACAGAGGAAAAAACTTCAAAAGATGAAATTGAAGAAAAATCATATGACATTACTTTAGATAATGGAATAAAATTAAAAGCTGTGTATGAATATAGTGAAGGAACAAATAAATTTAAACATATAAGTACTGATAATCCTAATATTTCATTTAATTTAAATCCTTCCAATACAGGTATAGTTATTTTTGATGGTATTTCTCAAGGTATATGGTTTATAAATATAGATGGAAAAGTTGAGAATATTTCGGATTTGAGTTATAAATCATATAAAAGAGATACTGTTCTTAAAAAAAGACCTAATTATGTTTGGTGTACTTTGCCTAAATTTATAGATGATGAAAATATAGCATATTTTTCTCAGCTACCATATATACGTAATTCAGCTACAAAGTATTTATGGACAGTAAATGTTAAAAATAAAAATAGTCATAAAAGTAAAACAAGTATAAAAGGAGAAAATTTAAAATTTGGAGATATACAAGATAAAGGACTGGAGATAATAATGGATAATGGAACATCAAAATTTGTAAAGGTGAATAATGGAAATATAATTATAAGCCAATAAATTTCTAATAAAAATAATTCTTGTAAAATATCAAGTATTTGAGATATAATATAAAATACTAGAAGTTCTTATTTTTATAAATTTTTATTTAAAGAATTTTATTATAATGTTGTTTTGTTTTATTATAATGTTTGTAAATTTATGAATATATGGTATAATATTATGGTTAAAATGCATTAGCACATTTATGTGCTCCGGTGAATTTATTTATAGGAGGAAAAGTATAATGAACGTTAAAGTGGAAAAAATAGAAAAGAACACTGTAAAACTTGAAGTAAGCGTAGAAGCTGAAAAATTCAAGGAAGCACTTCAAAAATCTTATGTTAAAAATGCAAAAAAATTTAATATACCTGGATTTAGAAAAGGAAAAGCTCCAATAAATATCATAAAAAGATATTATGGAGAAGGCGTATTTTTTGAAGATGCTATCAACATTTGCTGTGATGAAACATATCCTTTAGCTATAAAGGAAAATGATATTAAACCAGTAGATTATCCAAAAATAGATTTAGTTCAAATAGAAGAAGGGAAAGATTTTATATACACTGCTGAAGTTACAGTATATCCTGAAGTTGAACTTGGAGAATATAAAGGATTAGAAGTTAAGAAAGTAGAATATCCTGTTACTGATGAAGAAGTAGATGCTCAATTAAAATCTATGGCAGAAAAAAATGCTAGAATTGAAACTAAGGCTGAAGGAACTGTAGAAAAAGGTAATATAGTTGTTATAGATTTTAAAGGCTTTATTGATGGTGTTCCTTTTGAAGGAGGGGAAGCTAAAGATTATTCTCTAGAAATAGGTTCAGGTTCATTTATAGATAATTTTGAAGATCAGCTTGTAGGTATGGCTATAGGAGAAACTAAAAATGTAAATGTAACTTTCCCTGAACAATATGGAAGAGAAGAATTAAATGGTAAGCCTGCAGTTTTTGAAGTTACTGTAAAAGAAATAAAAACAAAAGAAGTTCCAGAATTAGATGATGAATTTGCTAAAGAAGTATCAGAATTTGATACATTAGAAGAATTAAAAGCTGATATAAGAAAGAAACTTCAAGAAACTAATGATTTAAGGGCAACTCGTGAATATGAAGAAGCAGTTATAGATGCTGCAGTTAATAATGCTTCTGTAGATATTCCAGAAGTTATGATAAATAAAGAAATAGATAATATGATTAGAGATTTAGAAATGAGATTAAGATATCAAGGACTTGATCTTAAAACATATTATGAATATACAAACAGCACTGAAGAAAGTATTAGAGAATTTATGAAAGAGAGTGCTGAAAAGAGAGTAAAAACTGATTTAGTTTTAGAAAAAATAAGCCAAATTGAAAATATTGAAGTAACTGAGGAAGAACTTCAAAATAGAGCAGAAGAAATTGCTAAACAATATGGTGAAAATGATATTGAAAAAACTGCTAAGATGCTTCTTGATGTTCAGAAAGATTACATATCTAATGAATTAAAGAATGAAAAAGTTATAAAGCTATTAGTAGAAAATAGCAAAGCTGTTGCATAAAATAAAATGATGTTAATTGCCAGATATATCTGGCAATTAATTATAATTAGAGATATTACATAAAAATAAAAAGGAGGAGATTTTATGAGTTTGGTTCCAGTAGTTGTTGAACAAACAAATAGAGGAGAAAGATCTTATGATATTTATTCTAGACTTTTAAAAGATAGAATAATAATGCTTAGTGAAGAGGTAAACGATGTTACTGCAAGCTTAGTAGTTGCTCAGCTTTTATTCCTTGAAGGAGAAGATCCTGATAAAGATATATATCTTTACATAAACAGTCCAGGAGGATCTATAACAGCAGGAATGGCAATATATGATACAATGCAATATATAAAACCAGACGTTTCTACTATATGTATAGGAATGGCAGCATCTATGGGAGCTTTTCTTTTAGCAGCTGGTGCTAAGGGTAAAAGATTTGCATTACCTAATAGTGAAATTATGATACATCAACCTTTAGGAGGTTTCCAAGGTCAAGCAACTGATATAGGAATACATGCAGATAGAATTTTAAAGATAAAGAAAAGATTAAACACAATATTATCTGAAAGAACAGGTCAGCCATTAGAAAAGGTTGAACAAGATACTGAAAGAGATAATTTTATGACAGCAGAGCAAGCAGCAGCTTATGGTTTAATTGACGAAGTTATAACTAAAAAGAAATAAACTTAAAAGAAATAAACTTGCATAATTGGCATTTGCAAATTATGCAAAGTGAGGTGAGATAATGGCAAAGAATGATGATAAAAGACAGCTAAAATGTTCCTTTTGTGGCAAAAATCAAGATGCTGTAAGAAGGCTTATTGCTGGGCCGGGAGTATATATATGTGATGAATGTATTGAACTTTGCTCAGAAATAATAAGTGATGAATTTGATGATAATATTCAAATAGAAACTGATTCACTTCCAAAGCCTGTTGAGATAAAAGCATATCTTGATAATTATGTTGTAGGCCAAGATGAAGCTAAAAAAGCATTGTCTGTAGCTGTATATAATCACTATAAAAGAATAAATTCTAATATAGATAATGATGATATAGAATTACAAAAAAGTAATATTCTGCTTTTAGGACCAACAGGTTCAGGTAAGACACTTCTTGCACAAACTTTAGCAAAATTTTTAAATGTACCTTTTGCTATTGCAGATGCTACTACGTTAACAGAAGCTGGATATGTAGGAGAAGATGTTGAAAATATACTTTTAAAATTAATTCAAAATGCAGATTATGATATTGAAAGAGCTGAAAAAGGTATAATATACATCGATGAAATTGATAAAATAGCAAAAAAATCTGAAAATCCCTCTATAACAAGAGATGTATCTGGTGAAGGAGTACAACAGGCTCTTTTAAAGATACTAGAAGGTACTATAGCTTCAGTACCACCACAAGGAGGAAGAAAACATCCTCATCAAGAATTCATACAAATAAATACATCAAATATATTATTTATTTGTGGTGGAGCTTTTGATGGAATTGAAAAAATCATAGAGAGAAGAACTAGAGCTAGTGCTTTGGGCTTTGGTGCTGAAATTCAATCAAAGAAAGAAAAAGATATTAGCAAACTTTTAAAGGATATAATGCCAGGAGATTTACTAAAATTTGGACTTATACCAGAGTTTGTTGGAAGACTTCCTATAGTTGTTACATTAGAAGCTTTAAATAGAGAAGCTTTAATAAAAATATTAACTGAGCCTAAGAATGCTCTTGTAAAGCAATATAAAAAGCTTTTTGAAATGGATAATGTAGAAATTGAATTTTCAAAAGAGGCTTTAAATGCTATTGCTGATGAAGCAATTAAGCGTAATACAGGTGCAAGAGGATTAAGAGCAATAATAGAAGATATTATGCGTGATGTAATGTTTGAAGTACCTTCTAATGAAGCTATTGCAAAGGTAATAATAAATGAAGAAACTATAAAAACTAAAAAACCTGAACTTATAATGGCAGAAGGTGAAAAAAGATTACCTATTAAGCCATCAAGAAAAGGAAGAGGAAGAAAAGGAATAGAAACAGCTTAAAATGGTAAATAAAAAAGAGCAGTAATCTGCTCTTTTTTATTTACCATTTTTAATATAATTATTCAATATAAAAAATATAGAAAATAGTGGAATAAATTAAGAAGTAATTGTACATAATAAAAAAAGGATAAATTTACTATAATTTTACTATGGAAGGGAGGTTTACTAATTTTATATTTTTATGACAAAATATAAAATTGGGAAATATTATGACGAATTTTTTAATTTTTATTGAGCTTTTAGTTACTATTATTATGGGATTGTATTTTTATAATGCTTTAAAAGATCATAAAACAAATAAGGTAACTATTGATAAAGAAAATAAAAAAGAAATGGATAATCTTAAGAAAATGAGGAATATAAGTCTTACAGAACCACTTACAGAAAAAAGCAGGCCAAGTACTTTTGAAGAGATTATAGGGCAGGAAAAAGGTATAAAAGCTCTTCAAGCAGCACTTTGTGGTCCTAATCCGCAGCATGTCATAATATACGGTCCTCCGGGAGTAGGTAAAACGGCAGCTGCCAGACTAGTACTAGAAGATGCTAAAAAAAGGGCAAATTCACCTTTTAAAACAAATGCAAAATTTGTGGAAATAGATGCTACTACCATAAGATTTGATGATAGAGGTATCGCAGATCCTTTGATAGGTTCTGTACATGATCCTATATATCAAGGAGCTGGACCATTAGGAGTTGCAGGAATTCCACAACCTAAACCAGGAGCAGTTACTAAAGCTCATGGAGGTATTTTATTTATAGATGAAATAGGAGAGTTACATCCAATTGAAATGAATAAACTTTTAAAAGTTTTAGAAGATAGAAAAGTTTTTTTAGATAGTGCATACTATAATTCTGAAGATAGTAATATGCCTACTTATATAAGAGATATATTTGAAAATGGACTTCCAGCTGATTTTAGATTAATAGGTGCAACTACAAGAAGTCCAGAGGAAATAACTCCTGCTATTAGATCAAGATGTGTAGAGATATTTTTTAGACCTTTGCTTTGTGAGGAAATAGAGGAAATTGCACAAAATTCTGTTGATAAGCTAGGACTAAAGTTAGAAGAAAAGGGGCGTATATTAGTTGGTAAGTATGCATCTAATGGAAGAGATGCAATTAATTTAGTACAGCTTGCATGTGGTATTGCTATAAATGATAATAGAAATATAATAACAGCAGAAGATGTTGAATGGGTTATAGAGAATGGTCAATATTCTCCTAGACCAGAAAATAAAATTAACAATAAACCACAGGTCGGATTTGTAAACGGACTTGCAGTATATGGAGCCAATATGGGAGCTGTTATGGAAATTGAAGCAAGTGCTAAAAAGAGCAGATTTAGAAAAGGAGAATTGAAAATAACAGGAATAGTAGAAGAAGAAGAAATAACAAGTTTTAATAGAAAAGTTATACGAAAAAGTATGGCTCGATGTTCTGTAGAAAATGTAATGACTGTTCTTGAAAGAGTTTATGAATTAAATTGTGATAAATATGATATACATGTAAACTTTCCAGGGGGTTCACCAGTAGATGGTCCATCTGCAGGAATAAGTATTACAACTGCTATATATAGTGCCATAAATAACATACCTGTAAATAATGAAGTTGCTATGACAGGTGAAATATCTCTTTATGGGAATGTAAAACCTATTGGAGGAGTAAATGCTAAAATTGCTGCAGCAATTAAAGCTGGAGCAAAAAAGATTATTATTCCTAAAGAAAACTGGCAGGATAGTTTCTCTAACATAAAAGAAGCTAAAATTATACCAGTAAGCCATATAAAAGAAGTTTTAGAGATATCGCTTATAAAAGAAGAAAATGAAAAGAATGAAAGTATAATCATAGATTCAAATAATAGCATACTTACAGCAAAATCTCTTTATTCATAAAATTTAATTATGTATAATATAACATTAGAAATTTTAAAAAAATAAAAATATATCTTATATAATCAAATTCACAAAACCTCATAGGTTTAAGATAGAGGATATAAGGACTTTAAGTTAGGGGAGTATTAATACTCCCCTAACTTAACATTATACTAATTTATGATTTTGAATATACATTTAAAAATTTCTATAATGATTGAAAAAGGATTGTTTTATGAGTATAATATATAAAGTCTAAATAAATTATGATTATTTTAATTACAAAAATAATTGAATTCAAATAAATTTAAGTGAGGGGATAAAAATGGAAAAAGACATAAAAATTATTCCTCTAATTCCCTTAAGAGGCATTACAATATTCCCATATATGGTAATGCATTTTGATGTCGGCAGGGAAAAATCTATTAATGCTTTAGAAGAAGCAATGCTTAACAATCAAGAGATTTTTTTAGTTTCACAAAAAGATGCTAAAATTGAAGAACCAGTTAAAGAGGATTTATATGATATAGGTACTATCTGTATTATAAAGCAAATACTAAAACTTCCTAATGATACAGTACGTATTCTTGTAGAAGGATTAAATAGAGCCAAAATAATTTCTTTAATAGAGGAAGAGAAATTTTTAAAGGCAGAAATTGAAATATTAAAGGAAGAAGATATCTCAGATAATGAATGTGAAGCTTTAACTAGATCAGTTAAAAAGTCATTTGATGAATATATAAGATTATCTGGAAATGTTCCACAAGAAATATTAATATCATTAGAAGATATTGAAGGTCCGGGAAGACTTGCAGACGTAATAAGTTCATATTTAATGTTAAGAAGTGAAAAAAAGCAAGAATTATTAGAAGCTTATAATATAATAGAAAGACTTGAAAAACTTTTAGTAGTTATAAATAACGAAATTGAAATATTGAATATTGAAAGAAAGATTGGCAATAAAGTAAAAAGTAAACTTGATAAGGTTCAAAAGGATTATTATTTAAGAGAGCAGCTTAAAGCAATTCAAGAGGAGCTTGGTGAAGAAGACGAAGATAAAAAAGAAATATCCAAGTATAAAAATAGAATAAACAAAGCAAAACTTCCAAAGTCTGTTAAAGAAAAAGCTATTTATGAGCTTGATAGATTAAAAAACAGCGGCTTTTTTTCTCCAGAGGGAGGAGTTATAAGAACTTATTTGGATTGGATACTAGATTTACCTTGGAATAATGAAACTGAAGATAATTTAGATATTAAAAAAGCTAGAGAAATATTTGACAGAGAACATTATGGGTTAGAAGATGTTAAGGATAGAATAATAGAGTATTTAGCAGTTAGGAAAATGAGTAAATCTTTAAAAGGTCCAATATTATGTCTTGTAGGCCCTCCAGGTGTTGGTAAAACTTCTATTGCAAGATCTATAGCTAATGCACTTAATAGAAATTTTGTAAGAATGTCTTTAGGTGGCGTAAGGGATGAAGCAGAAATAAGAGGCCATAGGAAGACTTATGTAGGAGCTATTCCAGGAAGAATAATATATGGCATGAAACAGGCAAAATCAAAAAATCCATTATTTTTATTAGATGAAATAGATAAAATGAGCAATGATTTTAGAGGAGATCCCGCTGATGCACTTTTAGAAGTTCTTGATGCAGAACAAAATAGTACTTTTAGAGATCATTATTTAGAATTGGATTTTGATTTATCTAAAGTGCTCTTTATTACTACTGCTAACAGTTTAGATACTATACCAAGACCACTTTTAGATAGAATGGAAATAATAGAAGTTTCTGGATATACATATGAAGAAAAATTTCATATTGCTAAAGAACACTTAATTCCAAAACAATTTAAAGAACATAATATAGAAGAAAACATTATTAATTTTACAGATAATGCTATATACAATATTATTGAAAATTACACAAGGGAATCGGGAGTAAGAAATTTAGAAAGAAAAATTGCTACTGTAATAAGAAAAAGTATAGCTGAGATGGTAGAAAAAGATAAAAAGAAAATTAATATTAATTCTAACTATGTAAGAAAGTATCTTGGACCACCTATATATACTTATGATAAAGCAGATAAAATTGATAAAATTGGCGTAGTTATGGGAATGGCATGGACGGGATATGGTGGAGATACCTTGCCAGTTGAGGTTAGTGTTATGCCAGGAAATGGAAAGCTTGAATTAACTGGTCAGCTTGGAGATGTAATGAAAGAATCTGCTAGAGCAGGGTATAGTTATATACGTGCTAATGCTGAAAAATATGGTATAAATCCTAACTTTTATAAAGAAAAAGATATACATATACATGCTCCAGAAGGGGCTGTACCAAAGGATGGTCCATCTGCTGGTGTTACAATGGTTACTGCTATGGTTTCTGCACTAAGTTTAAAAAGTGTTAGACATAATGTAGCTATGACAGGAGAAATTACTCTTACAGGACGAGTTTTACCTATTGGTGGATTAAAAGAAAAATGTCTTGCAGCTTATAGAGCGGGTATAGATACTGTTATAATACCAAAGGATAATGAAAAAGATATGGATAAAATACCTAAAACTATTAAAAATAAATTAAAGTTTATATTAGCTGAAAAAATAGATGATGTACTTTCAAATGCATTAGTTAGTGGAGGGAAAAATGTTAATTAAACAATCTGAATTTATAACTTCTGCAGCAAAGCCTAATCAATATCCTACTGATAATAGGCCTGAAATAGCTTTTGTAGGACGTTCAAATGTAGGTAAATCTTCAATTATAAATAGCCTTACTAATAGAAGAAGTCTTGCAAAGGTAAGTTCCACTCCAGGTAAGACAAGACTAGTAAATTTTTTTCTTATTAATAATAAATTTTATCTTGTAGATTTGCCAGGTTATGGATATGCTAAAGTTTCAAAAGCTGAAAAAGAAAGCTGGGGAAAGATAATTGAAAATTATCTTTTAAATAGACCAGTTTTAAAAAAGGTAGTTTTATTAGTTGACAGTCGCCATAAACCAAGTGATGATGATATTCTTATGTATAATTGGATTAAACATTATAATTATAATACAGTTATAATAGCAACTAAAAAAGATAAACTCAAAAAAAGTGAAATTGCAAAAAATGAAAAAATTATAAAAGAAACATTGGGTTTAAAAAGTGAAGAAAAAATATTATTTTATTCTTCTTTAACAAAAGAAGGCAGAGAAGAAATTTTAGATATTTTATTTGGTGAATTTGAGGAAAATTAAAAAATTGATTAAAAAAACTGAGTTTAAAATTATTTAAACTCAGTTTTTTTTTGTGTCAAAAGATATTTATTAGAATAGTATATAGTAGAAAACAAATGATAGAAAAATTTTCTGAGAGGGAGGAGTGATTGGATGGACAGTGTATCGAAAGAAATTGCAGCTGCAAGACAAATTGGAGCTCCCGGAGCAGTAAGGAGAAGAAAAAATGATAACCTAGTAATTTGGGTGATAATTATTATAATAATATTCTGCTTATGCAATGGAGACGGTTGTGGCTTTGGCAGCTATGGATGCGATTGTGATAGAAAACACCACCATCACCACCATCATCATCATGGACATACAGACAACTTCTTTAGTGAAAATGGATGGTTTATATTAATCATATTCGCAATATTGATTTTATGTAATGACAGTAGTGAAAACACTAATATTATCAATTTAGATACAGATGATGATTGCTAAATTTTAACAAAAGATAGAAAATAAAAAAGCTTGGGCTTTAAGGAAAGCTCTTAATGAAAAGGAGGATATATTTTATGAGTAAAAAAAATAAAAAAGAAAATACATCTTTAGCTAATTCTTGCTGCTGTGATTTTTCAACATTAATAATATTGATATTGATAATTCTTCAATTCAATAAAAAAGGCAGCTATGGTGGTTTTAGATCTGTAGTGTCAGATGATCCATGTGATACTCAATCATCTGTAGTACCTACGTTCTTTGGTGGAGGAAATTTAATAGATAACAGTATATTGTTTATAATTGCACTGTATTTCCTTTCTTGCTGTACTCCTTGCAGAAAATAAAAAATTTGAGGGCTGTTTTTTATCAGCCCTCTTAACATAATGCAAAAATATATGGAGGTGAATGTATGTCTAAGCACAGTAAAAAACAAAAAAGATATCATGATGAGGATAGAAATAATAATTTTGATATAAATCAAATAGGGAATTTATTTAGTAATATGGATCCTAATCAGCTAACAGGATTACTTAACAATGTAGATTTAAGCCAATTATCTTCTATGGTGCAAAATTTTATGAGTGGAGAGCAAACTGAAAATAATGTATCTTTTAAAGAAATGGATAAAAGGATTGAAATTTTAAATGCAATGAAACCGTTAGTAGATAGTGATAAGTCTAAATTAATAGATTCAATTTTGCAAATTTATAATATAACTAGACTTATGAAAAGATAAGCATAAATTAATATTATATATTATATGCACTTATAAAATTTATAAAAAAATATACAATTCTATATCACAAATTTATATTTATAAGAATAGTATATAGTATAAACAAATGATTTCAAAGCCTATAGAAACAGCAGAAATCCATATATCCCTAATACACAGATAGATAAGCTGTTTCAAAAACTTATGCCCTTAAAAAAGCAAATGATAAAAGATAGATTACATTAAACCAGTGCCCAAGAAAGGGGGGTTTCATATGAATAAAAAGGATAAATGCTGCTGTAATTTCCCAACTTTAGTTATATTAATTCTTATACTTCTTCAATTTAATAAAGGTGGAAAACCAATGGATAAAGTTGGAGAAATGGGCGGTATTTCAAATTCAGTAGATAATGGCATATTATTTATAATAGCTTTATTCTACCTATCCTGCTGCAATCCATGCAAAAGATAGAATAATTAAAAAATAAACAGGAGGTCTTAAAATTAGACCTCCTAATTATTTTTGTTATGATAAAATTTCACTTGGTTCTTTTGACATGACCATGGTACATTTTCCATCTAATATACCACCTTCTTTTATTACCAAATTTTTAACAGTTATATTTCCAGTTACTTTTCCATAGCTTTCTATAGTAAGAGTATTTTCACATATTATATTTCCTTCAACTTTGCCATTTATAGTAGCATTTTTGCAATTTATGTTGCTTTTACATAAAGCATTTATATCTATTATAATATCATCTTGTAAATTTATATCTCCTTCAATAGTTCCATCTATTTTCATTAAGCCTTCACCTTGAATAGAACCAATAACTGTACATTTATCACCAATAAGGGTTTCTATTCTATTATTTTTTTCTTTTTCATTAAACATTATAGTGTTGCTCCTTTTTATTTCTTTACTTTTATATTAAATATAAAAAATTTTTATATATATGTATAAAAGTTCAATTATTAGTCAATATTAATAATGTGATTGGAGATTAGTCTCCAAAGCATATAATGAAAGTTTAATTCTTTCATTTAATGCTAGAACCCCCCATCCCCCTTGGGACCGTTAGTAGCGGTCCCTTTTGTTTTAATTATTAATATTTTTAATACTTAAAAGCTTATAGAATATATTTTAAAAGCTTTATTATCCTCAGTTTTATTTGAAGGTTTGAGCAGCAGATTTAAAGTATAATTTTTTATTTTATTTTTATCTGAAATTGATGTTCCTTTGAAATTAATTGTCCAAAGTATTTCACTTATTTCTCCATTATTATCAGATTTTATATCTTTAAAAACACAATTTTGAAAAACATAAGTATTGTTATCTTGAGCTAGCCTTTCAATTACAGATATATTTTCTTCAGTTAATCCTGGATAAAAAATATTTTCTAATTTATTAGAGGCACTTTGAGGAAGTCCCTCAATGAGTTTTATAAACGAATATACATTATCTTTTCCCATATAATTATCTTTATAATTATATGGGAAATTTTCTAATTTTTTTTGATCAGGTAAAAATATGTAATTTGAAAGTTCTATATTTTTGTTAGTTATTTTTCCTGTTAAAAATTTAGGAGTTTTGTTATTACTAACATCAACAAATCCTATTATTTTATTGGAATCACAGAACATATCTTTAAAAATTCCATCACTATAAATAAATACATGTTGGACTCCTTTACCATTTTCTGAAGATTGTGTAAATATTTCTGGTACTTTATCTCTTGTTATATCCATAAGTGTAATTTTCATAGGATTATTAGCATCATACAATCCTGCTGTAGGAAGATTTTTAGATGTTTCTAAATAATAATTATTTTTTCCATCGTTTACTTCCATATAGTATTTACCATTTTCTACTTTTATATAAAGAATATCTTTTTTGCCGTCACCTGTTAAGTCAGCTTGAATAATTTTGTTGTTATCAACTAAAGTGTTAAAAGTAGAAACGCTTTTTTTAGTTAAAAGTAAAACAACTAAAAGTATAATAATAATTAACGAAAGTACTGCATAATAAATATGTTTTTTCTTTAGAAATATTATCCTAAATTTCATATAAATCACCTCCATTTAATTATATGATTTAAGTTTATATTTAATTAATTTACATACAATAAAATTAAAAGATTTTATATATTTGTATATTTATATTAATAATTAATACAAAAAATTATCAAATTTGTTTTTTATATAAATAGGGAGGTGATAAAATTGAAAATAAAAAGGGAATTTTCTATAATTTTATCTATTTTTTTATGTATAAGTTTATGTTCTTGCAAAAAGAAAAATTCACAAGATCAAGATAAAGAAGAAAAAGAATTAAAAGTGTATGTAGATATTAAAGATAAAAACTCTTTGAGTATAATAAAATTTTTAACTGAAGAATATATGAAAAAAAATACAAAAGTAAAATTAAAGATAAATGATGTGCTAGAGACTGAGAGCAATATAGTAGAAGAAATAAGTAAAGGAGATAAAGCTGATTTAATATTAACATCTAGAAACACTATGATCGAACTTTCTAAAAAAGGTCTTTTAAGTGATATGTCTCAGTATTATGATAAAAACAAAATTAATGAAAAATATTATAATATAATGTCCTCTTATGGAAGATTTGAAGATAAATATTATGGAATAAGTATAATTCCTTATGTAATTACAGCTTTTTATAATAAAGATGCTATTAACAAATTAGGAATATCTAAGATGGCAAATGTAGAAGATATATTAGGAATTTTAAAAAAATTTAAAGAAAATAATATAAGAATTCCTGTTATTGTTCCTGAAGACTTAGATATAAATATAGTTTTATCTTCAATGATTGCAAGTAATAGAGTAAAAATATCAGATTTAGATGGGGCTTATGATAATAAAAATTCATATAAAAATATTAAAGAAATGCAATATATATTTGATGATATAAATACTGCTGTAAGAGAGGGCATAATAAATAAAAATTCTTTTGAAATTGGTAATGAAAGTACATTTACTTCTTTAATAAATGGTAGTATACCATTTATTATAAGTACTTCTTATTACTATGATAAATTAAAAGATAGCAATATTGAAACAATAAATGATATAATAATTACTAATAATATAAAAGCTAATATACCAGTTTTAGTAGATACAATTTTATCTTTGCCCATTAATGGTAAAAATTCTGAAGAAGCAAGTGAATTTATTAAATTTGTATTAGATGAAAAAACTCAAGAAGAACTTGTTAAAAAAGGTTATATAACTGGTAATAAAAAGGCTAATGCAGAAATTCAAGGATTAGGAGAAAATATTGTAACAAAACTTTCTAATGCAAATCAAAATAGCATTGTATATATTTATAACCTCCCAAAAAATTTTAATAAAATTATAAGTTATAAAATAAATAATATTTTATTGGGAAATTATAGCAAAAATGAGTGGAATGAAATATTAAATGAAATTTATAAATAAAAAGAGGATATGTTAGCTTAAAACTAGCATATCCTTTTATATTTTAATTATCAATATCATCATTTGTGTTTTTCTGGCAGTCCTTACATAAACCATAAAAATAAACTTGATTTGTTAAAATTGCATAATCTGTATAAGCACTTATTTTTTCGTTTAATTCTGATAAACAAAATCCTTCAATATCATCTACACGTCCGCAATTTAAGCATTGTATATGAGAATGTGGACATGTATTTCCATCATATCTAAAATTTCCTTCACCAACATTCAGTTCTTGAACTAATCCTACTTCTACAAGAGTTTTTAAAGCTTTATATACAGTAGCAAGACTCATTGTAGGATAGTCAGGCTGAAGAGCTTTATAAATAGTTTCTGCAGATGGATGTTCTTTTGTTGATTTTAGATATTTATATACTGCGATGCGTTGAGGAGTAAGCTTGAGTTTTTTTTCTTTAAAAATTTCTGTTAAATTATTCATATTCACCATCCTAAATTATAAATATTTAAATTTTTTTAATACATCATTATATAATAGGGCTAATATTATCATATATTAATAATAATTATATAATAAAAATTATTATTTGTCAAAAAACTATATATGGAAAAATTAAACAATAAATATTATATAAAAATTAATATACTATTAAATCTGCTAAAATATTTATGACTAAAACTATATAATATATTTTTATAATTATTAATAATATATTTACCATACTAAATCATAATATAATAATAAACATATTGTAAATATATTTAAAAATAAATTTATATTTAAAAACTTTAAAACTAGAAAAATACTTAATTTAAATAAAGAAATATATATACTTTAAATATTTATAAATTAAAAATATAAAGTTTTAAATTAAATTTTTATATCTTAAAATTCAGCTAAGAAAGGGGATAATACCTTGAAGAAGACATATGTTTTGGATACTAATGTTATTTTATATTTGCCTAGTGCTATATTTTCATTTGGAGATAATGATGTAGTAATACCTGAGGTAGTATTAGAAGAATTAGATGCTTTTAAAAAAGATAAAACAGATTTAGGTTCAAATGCTAGACAAGCAGCAAGAATTTTAGACAATCTTAGAAAAAAAGGAAAATTAAATAAAGGTGTTGATCTTCCAGGTGGAGGAAAACTTAGAGTAGAAATGAATCATCTTGATGCAGAAATACCAAAAGTATGGAATAGTCATAAAGCTGATAATAGAATAATTCAAGTATGTAATGGACTTAAAAAGCAAGGAGAAGATGTTGTTCTTGTTTCAAAGGATATTTTTGAGAGAATAAAAGCAGATACTATGGATATAGAATCAGAAGATTTTTATGAAAAAATGGTTCCAGAATATGAAAGTCAATATACTGGAAGAATTGATGTATATACTTCTCCTGAAAAATTAGATGAATTTTATCAAAAAAAATGTATTGAAGTTAAAGATTTATTATATTACTCTAATGAATTAGATGAGTATTCAGCTCCAGAACTTTTTGTAAATGAATTTTTAATAATTCATAACATTTTAAATCCCAAAAAAACAGCATTAGGAAGATTTGATGGTAAAAAAGTTGTACCATTATTATTTAAAGATATGACACCTTTGGGAATTGCCCCAAGAAATGTTGGTCAAAAATTTATGCTTGAAGCTTTATATTTAGAAGCTGATAAAGTTCCTCTTGTTATAGTAAAAGGACCAGCAGGTACAGCAAAAACTTTATTTTCTCTTGCTGTAGGACTTCAAAAAATTATGGAAGAAAATAATGGACAATATAGAAAGATACTTGTATGCAGACCTAATATAACAATGGACGAAGAAATAGGTTTTTTACCAGGAACCGAACAAGAAAAGATATCTCCTTTTATGAGACCTATTTTTGATAATCTTCAAATATTAGTAGATTCTGATGAAAAAGAAAGATATAAAAATGAAAAAGAATTAGACGATAAAGTTAGAGAACTTTTTGATAGAAAAATAATAAATACTGAAGCTGTTGCTTATTTAAGAGGACGTTCTATAGTAAAAAACTGGGTAATAATAGATGAAGCACAAAACCTTTCTCCAAAACAAGTAAAAGCTATAATAACAAGAGTAGGTGAGGGTACTAAACTTATATTAATAGGAGATCCAGAACAAATAGATCATGCTTTTTTAGATTCTAGGTCTAATGGATTATGCTATGCAGCAGAAAAAATGAAAGGAAGTGAGCTTTGCTGTCAAGTAACTTTAAAATATGATGAATGTGAAAGATCACCACTTGCTTATGAATCTGCTAAAAGATTATAATTAAAGAGAGTAAGGTTTATTGCCTTACTTTTTTAATTTTGAAAATTGATGCAAATTATATAACTTATTGATATAATAAAATAAACATAAATTGAAATATATTTTTGCAATATCTAATATAGATAGTGACGGAGGGATTTTTTTGACAAATACAATACTTTTTACTTTACTTATTATACCTGGAATTTTAGCAGGGCTTACTTTTCATGAATATGCTCATGCATTAGTTGCTGATAAATTAGGTGATAAAACTCCAAGATTTCAAGGAAGACTTACTTTAAATCCTATAGCACATATAGATCCAATTGGGTTTTTAGCTCTTTTAATTTTTCAATTTGGATGGGCTAAGCCAGTTCAAGTTAATCCTAGTGCTTTTAAAAAATATTATAAAGATGATTTAAAGGTATCTTTAGCAGGACCTTTAGCTAATGTTGTAGTAGCTTTTATTTCTGCATTATTAGCAGTATTATTTGAAAAATTAGTATTAAAAATGAGTTTAAATATGCCTGTATTAGCTATTATATATACTATTTTAAAGCTTTCAGTTTATATTAACTGCAGGCTTGCAGTTTTAAATTTAATTCCATTACCTGGATTTGATGGATTTCATATTTTGAGAGATTTATTTCCAAAAGTTTTTTATAACTTTGCTGAAAAAGTATATAATTATCAGGTTATTATTATGATAATTTTTTTTGTAACACCTATTTCAAGCATATTAGTTGGGGTTCCAGCTTCAATTATTGAAAAATTTATATACACAGTTGTAGGTGTAATATAGATTTATAAAATGATTAAACCACAATAAGCTGTAAATAAATTTCCCTTACACAATGAGTAGTATGCTTATTATTGATTTATTTTAAAATATAGTGATCAATTCTAAAAAATAGTTTTTGTGATATAATCATAAAATATTAAAGTATTAATAAACTTATTTTAAATATAAAATTTTAAAATTCAATTTAATTATTTAGTAAAATAATAATATTTTTTGTTAAGAATAAAAAATATTTTATGCTTATAGTATTTTTAAAAAATTATATTTATTCTTTATGTTTGATATATAACTAAAATTATACAATTGTTATATAATAAAGATTAGGAGGATATTCATGAGATTAAGGAAAAAGTGGTGGGCAAGACCAGAACTTGAAAGTAGTCCATTTTTTATAACAAATCCTAAAGAACATTTTGGAAAATGGAAAGAAGAATTTAAAAATAATAATGATATACATTTAGAACTTGGATGTGGAAGAGGAAGGTTTATAAGTCAAAAAGCAAAAGAAAATCCTAATATTAATTATATAGCTATAGACTTAAAAGATGAGGTATTGATATATACTCTTAGAAATATATTAAAATCTGAAGTAACAAATGTAAGAATAATTCCTCTTAATATTCAGCTTATTGATGGTATATTTGATAAAGATGAAATATCAAAAATTTATATAAACTTTTGTAATCCATGGCCAAAAGAAAGACACAAAAAAAGAAGATTGACTCATACGAAATTTTTATCAGAATATAAAAAATTTTTAAAACCTCAAGGAGAGATTTGGTTTAAGACAGATGATACAGGGCTTTTTGAAGATTCTATAGAATATTTTAAAGAAAGTGGATTTGATATAAAATATTTAACGTATGATCTTCATAATAGTGGATTTAAAGAAAATACAGTTACTGAATATGAAGAAAAGTTTGCTTCAAAGGGAATGAAAATAATGTTTTTAATTGCAAAGCTTAAATAAATACTTAAAATAAATTTATAAAAGTTTGGAATAAATATTTCAAACTTTTTCGTTTTGTATAATAAATTAGTAAAGGTAGTGTTTAATATATGAATTTAAGTGGTAAAATTGCTTTAGTTACAGGAGCTTCAAGAGGAATTGGGAAAAGTATAGCATTAGAATTAGCAAAAGCTGGAGCTGTTGTTATAGTAAATTATAGAAAAGATGAAAAAGGAGCTATGGATACATTAAAATTAATAAAAGAATCAGGAAGTTATGGTGAGTGTATAAAAGCAGATGTAAGATATTATAATGATGTATATTCTATGACTTATAAAATTATTAAAAAATATGGAAATATAGATATATTAGTAAATAATGCAGGTGTATCTAAAACAGGATTGTTTATAGATATGACAGAAGATGAATGGAATGAGCTTTTAGATATAAATTTAAAAGGAGTTATAAATTGCTGCCATTGTGTATTAAATCATATGGTATCTAAAAAAAGTGGTAACATAATAAATATATCTTCAATATGGGGAAATACAGGAGCTTCTTGTGAGGCAATATATTCAGCATCTAAGGGAGCTATAAATAGTTTTACTAAAGCTTTAGCTAAAGAATTAGCACCATCTAATATAAGAGTTAATGCTATAGCCCCTGGAGTTATAGATACACAAATGAATAATAATCTTTCAAAAGATGAAAAAGAAGCACTTAAACTTGAAATACCTATGATGAGATTTGGAGATGGAGAAGATATAGCTAAATTGGCAGTTTTTTTATCAAGTGAAAATTCGAAGTATATAACAGGACAGATTATTACTGTAGATGGAGGTATGATTTAGTTTTTTATTTAAAATTTAATTTGCAGTCGGCTTATCTATGTAATTATATAATACAATCTTTTATCATATATATATTATATATATTATTATTTTCATACTATATATTAGTAATTTTTTATTCGCACTTATACTTAAATAATAAAATAAAAAAGTACATATTATTTTATATTTGAATAGTATAGATACTAAGGGAAGATATATTTTATGAGAATTTTTATTTAAACTAATTTTACGAAAGGGGTTTTATATATGGGGCATAAACGAAAGCCGGCACTTATAACAGATGTAAAATTAGAAAACCCAAGTCTTAATTTGACATATCCTAAAGTAAGTGGACTTAAGCATAAAAGTGCACAATCTAGTATAAATAGGTATATTAAAAAAGAGGTCTATAGTTTACTTAATAAAGAAGGATATGGGGTAGATGAAGGTAAAAAATTTACTGCAGGATATACTGTTAAACTTAATAAAAGAGGAACTTTAAGTATACTTTTAGAAGTATTTTCTTTTGTAAAAGGTGAAGAAAAAAGGAATACTGTAAGAAAAACTATTAATGTAAGTTTAAAAGATGCAAGAATTTATTATTTAGATGATCTTTTTTCTAGAAAAATAAAAAAATCTAAATGGATAAGTATATTGAACGATATAATTAGAAATCAGATATCATTTAAAGGAATAAATTTATCTAAAGAATTTAAAGGAATCTGGTTAAAACAGGATTATTATTTAACAGAAGATGCATTAGTTATATATTTCCAAATGAATGAATATACTGAACCTGAATATGGGTTTCCTGAATTTACAATATTTTTTAATGATATAATAGAAATTATAAATAATAAAGGTCCTATTGGAAGACTATTAAGAGACAAAAAAGATGAAGAAAAAACAGCGGACCAATAAATGTCTGCTGTTTTTATTTAAAGAATTCTCCTTATACCCTAAATAAACATAATAATTGGGAGGTTTTTATGAATATATTAATACTTATTATAAACATAATAATTGCAGAGGGTACAGGAATACTAAGCGGGTATTTAGGATTAACAAATCGGGAAAATTATAAAGATTTTATTAAACCAAATTTTACTCCACCATATTGGGTTTTTATAGTAATCTCTATTATACTTTATATGCTTATGGCAATTGCAGTGTATAAAATTTTACTTAAAAGAAAAAATGTATATATTAATAGGGCTGTAACTTTATATACAATACAGCTTATATTAAATTTTTTATGGCCAATAATTTTTTTTAGATTTAGGCTCATAGCTATTGCATTTATTGAAATAATGATGCTAATTATTTTTACTTTACTTACTACTTTCGAATTTTTTAGAATAGATAAGATATCAGGATTTTTAATGCTTCCATACATAATTTGGGGATGCTTTACAGCTGTATTAAATTTTACATTTTGGATGCTTAATAATATGTGATAAAAACGTAAATTATATGAATAATTCCCATAAATTATAGCTTAACTGGCATTATATAATTTATAATATAATTTTTATATATTAAATCGCTTTCAAGAAAATTTAAAAATTTATTTACACTAGTTGACACTAGAAATTTTTTGCTGTATGATAAATTTGTAAGCTATGTAAAGCAAATAAACCGGTGTTGTATTTAAGTAATTGAAAATGAATGTGCTAAACCAAGAGCCCATCTGTATACAGATGGGCTTTTAGTAACATAAGAATTATTATTGTTTTTTATTTTACAAAATTTTATATTAAATCTAGTATGGCTTTAGTAGGACATTTTTCAACGCATACTTTGCATTGAGTACATCTATTAAAATCTATTACTGGTAAATTATCAATCATAGTAATGGCATTTTCCGGGCAATTTTTAGCACAGATTGTACAACCTATACATCCTTTACTACAAATATCTTTTACAGATTTTCCTTTTTCGTGAGAATTGCAAGCTATGCGGATATGTTTTGAAGCAGGAACTAGTTCAATAACATTTTTTGGACATATTTGAATGCAGGCAGAACAACCTGTACATGTGTTTTCATTTATAACTGCAATTCCATCTATTATTTGAATACTATTAAACTTACAAACTGTAACGCAGCTTCCAAGACCTAAACATCCAAAATCACAAGCCTTAGCCCCACCACCAGGAGCTACAACTGCTTGCCTGCAATCTTGAACGCCATAATAATTATATTTTTCTTTAGCTATTTTACAACTGCCTTTACATTTTACAAAAGCAACTTTAGGTTCAGAAGTTTCTACTGATATACCTAAAATAGACCCTATTTTTTTAGAAGCAGAAGGGCCTCCAGGTGTACATAAATTAGCAGGAGCTTTTCCATCACTAACAGCTTTAGCATAAGCATCACAGCCTGCAAAGCCACATCCACCACAGTTTGCACCAGGCAAACATTCTCTAATTTTAACTATCTTTTCATCTACTTCTACAGCAAATTTTTTTGATGCATAACCAAGAAGAATACCAAATATGGCTCCTAATCCACCTAAACTTATAATAGGAAATAAAATTTCATTTAATGGCATTTAGATACCCCCTTAATGTATTAAGCCTTGAAATCCTAAAAAAGCTATAGACATAAGTCCAGCTGTAATAAGTGTTATTGGAAGACCTTGAAGTGCTAAAGGCATTTTATCATTAGCCTCCATTCTTTCTCTTATGCCAGCTAAAAGAACTATAGCAAGAAAATATCCTAAAGCAGCACTTAATCCGTTTACTACAGATTCAATAAAGTTATAACCTTCAGTCATATTTAAAACTGCAACAGCAAGTACAGCACAGTTTGTTGTTATAAGAGGAAGATATATTCCTAAAGCTTTATATAATCCTGGGAAATTCTTTTTTATTACCATTTCAACAAATTGAACCAAAGCTGCTATAACTAAAATAAAAGCTATGGTGTATAAATACTCAATATGAAGAGGAATTAAAATAAATTTATATACCATATATGACATAGAAGAAGCTAATGCCATAACAAATGTTACTGCAAGCCCCATTCCTGTTGCTGTCTCCACTTTTTTAGAAACTCCTAAAAAAGAACATATACCAAGGAATCTAGACATTACAAAATTATTAACTAATAAACCTGCTAAAAATATAGAAAAAATTTTCATACTTTATCAACCTTTCTTTATTTTTATTTATTATCAAGTATTTTAGCTTGACTGCAGGTTCCAGCATTAGCACAGTGGCTGCAATCATAATTAGCTAATCTTGAATTAGCCTCTTTTGTTTTATATATTTGTACCGCATTAATAATTGCCATTATTATTCCAAGAGCGAAAAAAGCACCTGGAGCAAGTATCATAATTAGTGCAGGCTTATAAGAAGTTGGCATTACTCTAAATCCAAATAATGTACCAGCACCTAAAATTTCTCTTACAGTCCCAAGAAGTACTAATGCTAAAGTAAATCCAAGTCCCATTCCAAGACCGTCCCAAAGTGATGCAAATACAGTATTTTTAGAAGCGTAAGCTTCAGCCCTTCCAAGTATTACGCAGTTAACAACTATTAAAGGTATAAACAATCCAAGGGATTTATAAAGAGAAGGAACAAATCCTTTCATTAAAAATTCTAGTAAAGTAACAAATGAAGCTATAATCACTATAAAAGCAGGTATACGAATTTTATCAGGAATAAGTTTTCTAAGAGCAGATATAACAATATTAGCTCCAACAAGAACTGCTGTAGTAGCAAGGCCCATGCCTATAGCATTAGTAGCACTTGTAGTAACAGCTAAAGTAGGACACATAGCAATTACTTGTACAAAAATGGTGTTTTCTTTAAAAATACCATTTTTTAATCTTTCTATTATAACACTCATTATTTTAGTCTCCTTTCAAATTGGTATTATAAAATGTAATAGCCTCATTAACTCCATTTGTAACAGCTCTTGATGTTATTGTAGCACCTGTAATAGCTTCAATTTCATTAGAATTTGAGGGCGCTTTTTTTACAACTTCTAGTTTTTTATCTATTGATTTTCCTTTAAACTGTCCAGAAAACTTTGGCTGTGGAGCATTAGCACCAAGACCAGGAGTTTCTGAATGAGAAAGAATTTTTATGCCCTCAACATTTCCTTTAGTTGAAATTCCTACCATAAGTTGAATTGTTCCGCCATATCCTTTAGGCGTTACTGTAATAACATAACCAGATGTCTTTCCAGAAGTTAGACCTTCATTAACTTCTTTTATTGTTCCGCTTAAAGTAACTTCTTTTACTTTAAATTCAGAAGCTTCTGGGAGTATCTCTTTCATAGCTGCAGCTTTTGACATTTGTTCTTGTTTAGCTATAGGTTTTAATGTTATTGAATGTGCAGCACCTAAAAGAAGACCAGCTGTAGCAGCTATAATTAAAAGAATTCCGCCTAATTTAAAATTTTCTTTCATTATTTACCACCTCCAAAAGCACGAGGCTTAATAAATTTATCTATTAATGGAACAAATAAATTCATAAATAATATTGAATATGATACACCTTCAGGATATCCTCCATATATACGAATAACTGAAGTTATAATACCACATCCTAAAGCAAAAATAATTTGACCTTTTTTTGTTATAGGAGAAGTTGTATAATCAGTTGCCATGTAAAATGCACCTAGAATAAGACCTCCTAAAAAAAGTTCATAAAAAGAATTAGTAATTGAAAAACCATTTCTGCCTAATATAAGGTTTAACACAAATACTGTACCTATATATGTAAAAGGTATATGCCAGCTTATGATTTTCTTAAATAAAAGATAAGCTGCACCTATAAGAAGTGCAAGAGCAGAAGTTTCGCCAATACATCCTCCTATATTACCTATAAATACATTTGAAAAAGAAGGTAAATTACCGCTGCCTTCTTTTAAAATACCAAGGGCAGTAGCAGAAGATACACCATCGACAGTCCAATTAGTCATTTGAACAGGCCAAGAAGCTAGCAAAAATGCTCTTGCAGCTAGAGCTGGATTCATGACATTTTGTCCAATTCCACCAAAAAATTGCTTAACTATTATTATTGCAAAAATTCCTCCTATTATTGGAATCCAAAGAGGAACAGAAACAGGAAGATTAAATGCTAATAAAAGCCCTGTTACTGCAGCACTTAAATCATATACTTTAATTTTCTGATGTGTAAGTTTTTGCCATAATGCTTCTGAACCCATACACGAAATTATAGAAATAAGCATTATTAAAAAAGCTCGAAGTTTAAAAAAGTATATTCCAGCAACTGCGGCTGGAAGAAGAGCAATTAAAACATCTTTCATAACTGTCTGAACAGTTGTATTTGAACGAATATGAGGAGAAGAAGACACCGTATACATTGTTTCAACCATATAAATAGACCTCCTTATTTTAATTAGCCTTTTTTCTATTTTGAATTACAGTTCTTTTACCTTCACGACAAGATTGTGTTAAATGACGTTTTGCAGGACAAACTAATGTACAGCATCCACATTCTATACAATCCATGCCGTTATTTTTTTCAAAAAGTTCATATTCTCTTCGTTTAACTAAAGAATCTAAAGTTGAAGGAACTAAATTCATAGGACAAGCTTCTACACATCTGCCACATCTTATGCAGCTTTCTTCTTCTGGAAGTACAGCTTCTGTTTTAGTTAAAGCTAAAATTCCTGAAGTTCCTTTTATTACAGGTAAATCTAAAGTGCTTACTGCAGTACCCATAAGAGGTCCGCCTGAAATAATTTTTACTGGTTCTTCTTTAAAACCACCACAGGCTTCAATTAATTCTTTAAAAGAAGTACCTAATTTAACCCTTAAATTTTTTGGCTCTTTAATAGCTTCACCTGTAACAGTAACAACTCTTTCCAAAAGAGGCCTGCCACATACAACAGCATTATAAATTTCAAATATAGTACCCACATTTTGTACTATACAGTGAACATCAGAAGGAAGTTTTCCTGAAGGAACTTCACGCCCTGTAATAGCATATATAAGCTGTTTTTCTGCCCCTTGAGGATATTTTGTTTTTAAAACTGCAACTTCAATATTTGGATTAGAATCAGCAGCTTCTTTAATAACTTTAACTGCATCCATTTTATTATTTTCAATTCCTATATATCCTTTTACTCCAGGGAACAACTTAAGCACAATTTTTAATCCTTCTATTATTTCTTTTGCATTTTCAAGCATAAGACGATGATCACAAGTTAAATAAGGTTCACATTCTGCACCATTTACTATAATAGTGTCAATTTTTTTATCTGGCGGGGGTGAAAGCTTAACATGGGTTGGAAAAGCTGCTCCTCCCATACCTACTATGCCTGATTTGGCAATTATTTCTAAAATTTCTTCTCTAGATAAATCATTAAAATTTTCTCTAGGTTTTAATTCTGGAGATTCTTCATAAAGTCCATCATTTTCTATTATTACAGACATTACTTTTGAACCATTTACATGAGGCATTAAAGTTACGTTTTTTACAATACCAGAAACGCTGCTATAAATTGGAGCTGATAAAAAACCTTTGGCCTCACCAATTTTTTGACCAGCTAAAACTCTATCACCTTTTTTTACTAAAGGTTCACAAGGAGCACCTATATGTTGAGACATAGGAAAAATTAAATCCCCTTTTGGAAGCAGATTTTCAATTTTTTTATTTTCAGTAAAATGCTTACCATGAGGAGGAAGAACCCCTTTTTTAAAAGTTAAAAGCTTCATACAAACATCCCTCCTATATAATTTTTGAAACATATAACAATAATAATTTGTATGTTTCATATAAATTTATATAACCTAAAACTTCTGTTATATAAATATATTATATTCTGTATAATTATGATGAAAATGGTTACAATATGATATTTGTTTAATTCTCTGTAAAGCTTAATAATAAAATTAAACACATCATACTATCTGTATTAATATAATTATACATCAATAATTTTGTATACGCAATTTTGGTTTTTTTTTAACGATATTGTTTCTATTTTAACAAATTAATAAAAGTGGATACTATCTGTGATAATATCCACTTTTATTAAAAAAACTGTATTAACTATTTAAGCTTAAAATTATTAACTATATTAATCATATCCTTAGTCATAGTATTTAAAATTTCAGCAGAAGCTGCTACTTCTTCAGAGGAACTATTTAATTCTTCAGAAGATGCAGAAATTTCTTCAGATGATGCAGAAATTTCTTGCGATATGGAAGCAGATTCTTCAATTTTTGATAATATATTATCTTTATCATTACTGATATTTAATATAGAATTATTAATTTCATTAATTTTTGGAGTTATAGTGTTTATTGAATTTATAATATTATTAAAAGATTTCAAATTAATATTTATGATATTAATTTGATTGTCTAATTCAGATTTTATATCATTTGTAGTTTCTAATATATAAGATGAATTATTTGATATCCCTTTTATAAGTGTATTTATATTTAAAGAAGAAGATTTGCTTTGTTCTGCAAGTTTTCTTATTTCTTCTGCGACCACAGAAAATCCTCTTCCAGCTTCACCAGCTCTTGAAGCTTCAATTGCTGCATTTAAAGCTAAAAGATTAGTTTGTTCTGATATACTATTTATAAAATTAGTTATTTCATTTATTTTGTTTATATCTTCTTTAAGATTTGATATTTTATTTATAAATTCTTTAAAAGAATTTGTAATTGTTACTACTGAATTTGATAAAATTTGCATTTCGTTATTGCTTTTATTTGCTGCAGAATTTATATTTTTTGAGCTTGTATCTACTTCTGAAATAGAATTTACTATTTTTTCAAGTTTAGAAGAAAAATCATTTAAAATAGTTGTAATATTTATAAGTTTTTCAGACTGAGAACTTGTACCTTTTGCTACTTCGTTTATAGCAGTAGCAACATTTTCAGAAGATGAAGCCATTTCTTCTGATATAGCAGAAAGATTTTCTGCTTGAGATTCTATATTGATAGATTTTTCTTTTATATTTTTAACTATAAATGAAATATTTTCTATTGTTTTATTAAGTGCCTGTTTCATAATGCCAAATTCATTATGATTATTAACATTAATTTTAACATTAAGATTTCCCTTAGCTACCTCTTCCATAGTTTTTATCATATCTTGTGAAGATTTTTTTAATACTACACTAATTATATAGCTTATTCTCAAAAATATAATAATGCATACAGAAAAAATTATAATCATTAACATTATTGAAGATTTATATACATCGTTACTATTTTTTATTACATTTTCAGCCATGTTTTTGTTATAATCTATAAGCTTTGCTAGTTTATCTTCTGCAAGATAACCATAGCTAGATAAAGTACTTTTTTCATCCATAGTAGAACTTTCGCCGTTTTTAAGCTTTTCGTTAGTTTTTCTCCAAAATTCTAAGTATTTATCATAATAATCTTTAAATTGATTTATAGTTTCTTTTTCAGAATTACTAAGATTATAATTCATATATTCTTTTAACTGTTTATCTATTTTAGATGCATAATTTTCTATATTACTATTTAAAGTATAATCATAATCATTTAAAGCTGTTGAAGCTTCTACTCTAATATTTAAAAAATTTCCTTGGATTTCACTTAATTTAACAATAGGCTCAAGGCTATTTTCATACATAGAAGTCATGTTACCTTTAATAGTTTCCATATCATAAAATGATAGAGCACTTATTCCAATAATAAATACTATTGCTAAAATGCTTATTGTATAAATAGCAGTTGAAATTTTAATATTTTTAAATAATTTTTTCATGAAGTCATCTCCTTATGTAATAAAATACTTATTTTGATTATCGAAATAATTTAATCAAACTTTATATATCGAAATAATTTAGTTAAACTTTAGATTATGTTTTATAAATAATTGAGTAAATTATCTATAAATTAAAAATTTAAATATTTAATATCTATTATAAAATTTATTTCTCTGGAAATACTAAATTATGCTATTAATAATTAGGTTTTAAAGGAGAGTGTAGAATGTTCTATTTTTATATAGCAGCTTTAATAATTATAGTAAGTACAATTTTATATGCATTTATGAAATATAAAAATGAAGAAGAACATAATTTAATGGAGGATGTTCCAAGTGTAAGTGTAAGTAAAGAAGAGTTAGAAAACCATGCAGTTCAAATTTCTCAGCATTATGATGATTTTCATAAAAAATCAAATTGCAGAAGAAAACTTATGAAAAGTTTAGATAAAAGCTATAAAGATATATTAAAAGCTTATGAGTACATAGATAAAGATACAAAGAACAAAAGAGATATAGTACCAGCGGCTGAGTGGATGCTTGATAATCTTTATTTAATAGAAAAAGAATATAAAGATATAAAAAATAACATGCCAGATTCATATTACAGGGGACTTCCTGTAATAAATAAAGGTATTTTAAAAGGATACCCTAGAATTTATCATATAGCTGTAGAATTGGTATCTCATACAGACGGGAGAATAGATGAAAGTACAATAGAAACATTTATAAATGCTTATCAAAAAAATGCTGTACTTAATATGGGAGAACTTTGGGCACTTCCTATAATGATAAGAATAGCTTTAGTACAAAATATAAGTAAAATATCAAGAAATATAATATACTCTTTAAAAGAAAAAAAACGAGGAGATTTATTAGCAGAACAATTTATAAATGCTTATAATAAAAATAATTTAGAAGAAGAAATAAAAAAGATATCCAATGAAAATATAGATTTAAGTATACATTTTATAGAAAGATTTCTTAAGACATTAAGAGATAGTGGAATAGATAATACAGAAATTTATAAATGGATTGATTCTAAATTAGAGTTTCAAGATTTAACTGCTGAAAAAATGATAATTTTAGAACATAAAAGGCAAACATCTTTTCAAATATCTATTGGAAATTCTATAACAAGCATGAGAGAAATTGAAGCTATAAATTGGAGAAATACTTTTGAAGAGTTAAGTTTTGTAGAGAAAATATTAAAAAATGATCCCTTAAAAGTTTATGAAAATATGGATTTTGAATCTAGAGATAATTATAGGCATAGCGTGGAAAAATTAGCTAAAAGAAGTAATAATTCAGAAATATTTATAGCAAAAAAAGCTTTAGAATGTGCCGAAAATGGAGGAGAAGAAGATTTTAAAAAACATATAGGTTATTACCTTATAGATGATGGTTTAAACACATTAAAAGAAGTTATTAATTATAAAGAAAAAGGAATTTTTAGATTAAATAAAATTAATAAAAAATCAAAAGTAGTTATTTATATTTCATCTATTTTAATCTTAACAGTCATTTTAAATATAACTATTTTAAGTACAATTTATTCCCTAAATAGTAATATTTCTTTTTGGAAAACTATTATAGGTTTTATAGCATTAATAGTTCCATGCAGTGAAATAGTTATTTCTATATTAAATTGGAGTATAAATCATTTATCTTCTCCAAGATTTGTTCCAAAGATGGAATTTAAAGAAGGTATTAAAGAAGAATGTAGTACTGTAGTTATAATTCCAACTCTTTTAAGTAATGAAAATAGAGTACACGATCTTATAGCTGATATGGAAGTTTATTATCTTGCAAATATGGAAAAAAATTTATATTTTGCATTGCTTGGAGATTTTAAAGATAGCATTAGGGAACATGAAGAAGATGATAATAAAATAATTAAAGCTGCATTAGATGATATAAAAGCTCTTAATGAAAAATATTCAACAAATGGAGCTGAGATTTTTTATTTTTTAAACAGATATAGACAATTTAATGAAAAAGAAGGTATTTGGCTTGGGTGGGAAAGAAAACGTGGAAAGATTATGGAGTTTAATGCTTTATTAAGAGGAGATAAAAACACAAGCTACAATATAATAAGCGGAGATTTAGAAAAACTTTCAAAGGTAAAATATGTAATAACTTTAGATGCAGACACTCAGCTTCCAAGGGACACAGCCAAAAAATTAATAGGAGCCATGAGCCATGTACTTAACAGGCCTAAATTAGATTATGATAACAAAAGGGTTATAAGAGGATATGGACTTATGCAGCCAAGAGTAAGCGTAGGTACAGTAGAAGCTAATAAAACTATGTTTTCAAAGATTTTTTCTGGGGAAACTGGTATTGATATGTATACTACAGCTGTTTCAGATGTATATGAAGATCTTTTTGGTGAAGGTATTTTTACAGGAAAAGGTATATATGATATAGATGTATTTAATTTTATGCTTAAGGATGAAATACCTGAAAATACGGTATTAAGTCATGATCTTTTAGAAGGCTCATATGTAAGAACAGCTCTTGTTACAGATTTAGAACTTATAGATGGATATCCCGCTTATTATAATTCAAGTTCAAAAAGACTTCATAGATGGGTAAGAGGAGACTGGCAGATAATAAGCTGGATAACTAAAAGATCTCCAATAAATTTGCTTTCTAGATGGAAAATAATTGACAATTTAAGGAGAAGCCTTTTATCACCATGTATAATGATTTTAATAATATTATCTTTTTCAATATTACCTCGCAGTGATGAATGGCTTATAACGGCATTTTTAGCCATACTTTGTCCAATATTCTTTGATGTATCAGAGGCAGTAGTATCTCCTATTAAAGGTATAAGTCTATCAGGAAGAATAAATAATACCAAAATGGCTTTAGAACAAGTATTTTTAATATTTTGTTTTTTGCCTTATAATGCTTATTTAATGCTTGATGCTATAGTAAGAACAATATATAGAATGACAATAAGTAAGAAAAAACTTTTAGAATGGCAGACGGCTGCTGATGTAGAAGCTAAACTAGGCAAAAAATTAAGCAATTTTGTAAGAGAAATGTATCCTGGAAGCTTAATTTCAATTTTTATATTGATTTTAGCTTTTAATAATTCTATTACAAGTGGAATTTGTATTTTGCCTTCTTGCCTGCTTTGGTTTTTTAGTCCATATATAGCTTATTATGTAAGCAGAGATATAAAGCCTCCTAAATTAGATATAAGTACTGAAGATAAAGAAATATTAAGAAAACTTTCTAGAAAAACCTGGGCATATTTTGAAGACTTTGTAAATGAAGAAAATAATTATTTAGCACCGGATAATTTTCAAGAAGATCCTCCTAACAAAGTTGCTCATAGAACTTCTCCTACAAATATGGGAATGGGCATTACTTCTAATTTAGCAGCTTATGATTTAGGATATATTGGTATAATTGAGCTTTCTGAAAAAATTCAGAAAATAATTAACAGTATGGAAGAACTTGAAAAATATAAAGGGCATTTTTATAATTGGTACGACACTATATCAAAGAAGCCCCTTCATCCTAGGTATATATCAACGGTAGATAGTGGTAATTTAGTAGGTTATTTATATTTAACATCAGAAAGTTTAGATGAGTATTTAAAAAAAACTGTAATAAGTCAAAATAGGATTTATGGATTTTGTGATTTGATAAGTATTTGCAATGAAGAAATTGAAAATGAAGTTAAAATAAAAAATTTTTATACTCAAATTGTTAATGAAATAAAACAATCTGATATTGATATAGTATATTGGAAAAATATACTTATGAATGTGTGGAATAAAACAATAGAAATTAAAAAAATAAAAAACTGTGAAAGTTTATATTGGAATTCTAAATGCAGTCATTTTATAAGTAGTAATTTAAGAGAAATGCAAAAACTTTTCCCTTGGGTAGACTTAATAATAGAAAGACCAGACTCTTTAGAAGATTTAGCTCAAAAGGTTAAAGATATTTCTACTAATGTAGCTTTAGAAAATTTAGAAAATGCTATAGAAGAATTATGCAAAATTATAGAAAATGATTATAATAAAAGAACTTTGGGATCATTAGAAAAAGAATATATAAATGAGTTAAGCATACTTTTAAAAAATAGTAAAATTGAAATAGCTAAATTAATAAATAATATAAAGAATATAAGACAAAAATTAATTAATATGGCAGAAGATACTGATTTTTCTATTTTATACGATAAAAAGAGGGAGCTTTTTGCTATAGGATATGATATTGAAAAAGATACTTTAGGTAATTCTTATTATGATTTGCTTGCTTCAGAATCAAGGCAGGCGAGTTTTATAGCTATTGCCAAAGGAGATGTTGAACAAAAACATTGGTTTAAATTATCTAGAGCTATGACTCTTATGGGAAAAAGCAAGGGATTGGTTTCTTGGAGTGGTACTATGTTTGAATATTTTATGCCGCTTCTTATAATGAAAAACTATCCTGATACACTTTTAAATGAAACTTATAGAGCGGTAATAGATGGACAAAAAAGGTATTGTAGTGAAAGAAGGGTACCTTGGGGGATATCCGAATCTGCTTATTATTCTTTTGATCCTGCTTTAAATTATCAATACAAAGCTTTTGGGGTTCCTGGTATAGGACTTAAAAGAGGCCTTGTAAATGAGATTGTAATATCTCCTTATTCAACAGTTATGGCACTTTTAATAGATTTTAAAAGTGCTGTAGATAACATAAAGAGATTAAAATCTGAAGGATTGGAAGGTAAATATGGATTTTATGAAGCTATAGATTATACAAAGGAAAGACTTCCAAAAGGTAAAAAGAAAGCAATTGTTAAGTGCTTTATGGTACATCATCAAGGTATGAGTTTGATGGCACTTAACAATGTATTAAATAACAACGTATTTCAAGAAAGATTTCATAGAATACCTGCTGTAAAAGCAACGGAACTTCTTCTTCAAGAAAAAGTTCCAAGAAGGGTTATATATGATAGAGAACAGCAATTTGAAATTTCTTCCAATGTAACTTTTGAAAAACAAAATATGATTTCAAGAAAATTTAATACTGCAAAAACTAAATATCCAAAGACTAATATTTTATCTAATGGAAGTTATTCTATGATGATAACAAATAGTGGAAGTGGATATGGAAAAGTTGACGATATGACAGTATATAGATGGAGAGAAGATGTTACATTAGACAACAGTGGTATGTTTTTTTATATTAAAAATTTAAATTCTAATGAATTTTGGAGTGCAGCATATGAACCATGCAAAACCGAGGCTGAAAATTATGAAGTTATATTTTCTTTAGATAAAGCAGAATTTAAAAGAAAAGATGGGAATTTAACTACTCGTATGGAAATTGCTGTTTCAGAGGAAGATAATGCTGAAGTTAGAAGGATTTCTATAACTAATCATAGTGAACATTCAAGAACAGTAGAAATAACAAGTTACTTAGAAGTTACTTTAGCTTCATATAATGCAGATATAGTTCATCCTGCATTTAGTAACTTATTTATAAAAACAGAATTTATAGATAATCCGTCTTGTATAATAGCAAACAGAAGGCCAAGAGCAAAAGGCCAAAAAAAGCCGCATATAATGCAAACAACTGCTATAAAGGGAGAGGCTATAGGAACTATACAATTTGAAACCAGCAGGGCAAACTTTTTAGGAAGAGGAAGAGAAATTTCAAATCCTATAGTTATGGATAATGATGCACCATTAAAAAATACTGTAGGAGCAGTTCTAGATCCTATTATAAGCATAAGAAGAAGGGTAAAGATAAACCCTGGAGAAACAGTTAAGATTGCTTATACAACAGCAGTATGTGATACAAGAGAAGAGGCAATTGATTTAGCTAAAAAATATAGTGAAATGCATAATATAAACAAAGTATTTGATATAGCTTTTACTCAAACTTTAGAAGAACTTAAATATTTTGGTATAAAGTCTAATCAAGCTAATTTATATCAAAATATAGCTTCTAAATTGATTTTTATTAATTCAAATCTAAAGGAAAGAGAAGAATATATAAAAAATATTAAAAAGTATCAATCAGCTTTATGGCCTTATGGCATATCAGGAGATTTGCCAATACTTCTTACTATAATAAGAGATGAAAAAGATATTGATTTAGTAAGGCAGGTATTACAGTGCCATGAATATTTAAACAATAAAGGTGTAAAGGTTGATTTAGTTATATTAAATCTTCAAAATACTATTTATTTGCAGCCTCTTTTAGATTCAATAAGGGATTTGATATCTTCAAGTTTTTCAAGAGATAAAATGAATAAACCAGGAGGGATCTTCCTTTATAGTAAAGAAATTATGCCTATAGAAGATATAGATTTTTTGATTTCTATATCAAGATTAGTTATAGATTCAGAAAAGGGAAATTTAATTCAACAAATTAAATCTGAAGATGAAGAAGAAATTCAAGTAAAACTTATAAATACTAAAAATATAAATTACAACATAAAAGATTATAAGTTTGAAGATTTAAATTTAGAATTTTGGAATGGTTATGGAGGATTTGATACAGAAAATAATGAATATGTAATAATTTTAAAAGATTACAAAAATACTCCTGCACCTTGGATAAATGTAATATCAAATGGAGAATTTGGATTTCATATATCTGAAAGCGGTAATAGTTATACTTGGTATAAAAATAGCAGAGAAAACAAAATAACTACTTGGTCAAATGATCCTGTAAGTGACCCTATCACTGAAGCTTTGTATATAAGAGATGAAGAAAGTGGTGAAATTTTTGGAATAACACCAAAACCTCTTAGAGATGATGGTGAGTATAGAATACATCATGGTTTTGGATATTCAGTTTTTGAACATGTATCTCATGGCATAGTATCTCATATGACTTCTTTTGCAGCTTTAGATGAAAGCGTTAAATTTTGCATAGTAAAACTTAAAAATATATCAGACATAGAAAGGAAACTATCTCTTACTTATTATGCTCAGCTTGTACTTGGAGTAGTTCCACAACAAACATCACAGTATATATCAACATATTTAGATGAAGAGAAAAACTTTATATATGCTAAAAATCCATATAGTGAGCATTTTGGTAAGGCGTATGCTTATTTAAGTATAGCAAATGGATTAGATAAATCTTTCTTAGGAGATAGAACAGAATTTTTAGGAAGATGTGGAAGTACAGAAAATCCGGAAAGTTTAAAATATGAAAGCTTATCAAACAAAACTGGTTCAGGGTATGATCCATGTCTTGCAGCAAGTAGTAAATTTAGTATTAAACCTTTAGATGAAATAAATTTAATAATACTACTTGGACAAAATGAAAATTTAGAAAAAATAAAAGAAATTACTCAAGAATTTAATAAAATAGAAAAAGCAGAAAAAAAGCTTGTAGAAGTTAAAAATTTCTGGAAAGATTTGTTATCTAAAATACAAGTTAAAACACCGGATAAAACTATGGATATAATGCTTAATGGGTGGCTTATGTATCAGACAATTTCTTGTAGATATTGGGCAAGAACAGCTTTTTATCAATCAGGTGGAGCTATGGGATTTAGAGATCAACTTCAAGATGTTATGGCTGTAGGATATTTAAAGCCTGAGTTTACAAGAAATCAGATAATTTATAGCGCTTCTAGACAATTTTTAGAAGGAGATGTTCAACATTGGTGGCATCCAGTAGTAAATAGTGGAATAAGAACGAGATTTTCTGATGATCTTTTATGGCTTCCTTATGTAACAATAGATTATATAAGAAATACTGGTGATTACAGTATATTAGACGAAGAAGTAAATTACTTAGAAGAAGAACCTTTAAAAGAAGGAGAAGACGAAAGATATAAAGTTACTCCACCTTCAGCTAAAAAAGGAAGCATATATGAACACTGCATAAAAGCTATAGATGTATCTTTAAAATTTGGACCTCATAATATACCATTAATGGGCAGTGGTGATTGGAACGATGGCATGAGCACTGTTGGGAATAAAGGAAAAGGAGAAAGTGTATGGCTTGGGTGGTTTTTATATAGTATATTAGATAAATTTAAAGAACTATGTAAATTTAAAAATGATAATGAAAGAGCTAATAAATATGAAGAGATGCAAAATTTTATAAAAGAAAATTTAGAAAAAAATGCTTGGGATGGCGGATGGTATAGAAGAGCTTATTTTGATGATGGAACACCTCTTGGTTCTATTGAAAATGACGAATGTCAAATAGATTCTTTAGCCCAATCTTGGTCTGTTATATCTGGAGCAGGGAAACGCTCAAGATGTGAAGAAGCCATGGAGGCTTTAGAAAGACATCTTATAAAAGAAGATAAAGGTATTGTCTTACTCTTGACTCCAGCTTTTAATAACTCAAAACTTGAACCAGGATATATTAAAGGATATGTACCTGGTGTTAGAGAAAACGGAGGCCAATATACTCATGCAGCTACTTGGGTAGTTTTAGCTATGGCAAAACTTGGTTATGGAAATAAAGCATGGAGAACATATAATATGATAAATCCTATTAACCATTCAAAAACTTATTTTGAAGCTGAAAGATATAAAATTGAACCATATGTTATGGCAGCAGATGTTTATAATACACAAGGGCATGAAGGCAGAGGAGGATGGAGCTGGTATACTGGAACTTCGGGATGGATGTTTAGAGTAGGTATAGAGGGAATTCTTGGACTAAAATTAAAAGAAGGTAAGGGATTTAGTATAGAGCCATCTATTCCTAAAGAATGGATGGAATATGAAATTCAATATAAAAAAGATAATGCCACTTATAATATTAAAGTCAAAAGAGCTCAAGAATCAAAAATTTATTTAGATGGTAATATTTTAGAAAATAACTTAATACCATACTTAAAATCAGGAGAACATAAAGTTGAAGTATATATAAAATAATATTGTATTATATTTATTCAATAAAAAGCTAAATTTAGTTTAGTAAAATAAATAAATTCTGTCATTTTTTATTTATAAGAAGGATTTTATAAACTTTTATAGAATAATATAAAACAAATGATAATAAATAATTATTATCTAATACAAATATTTATTATAGGAGGGATTATTATGACAGAATTAAGACAAATATACAAATGCGAAAAATGTGGGAATATAGTTGAAGTAGTTCATGCATCAGGCGGAATATTATCATGTTGTGGGCAACCAATGACTCTTTTAACAGAAAATACTTCAGATGGAGCTAAAGAAAAACATCTTCCAGTTATAGAAAAAGTAGACGGTGGAGTATTAGTTAAGGTGGGATCAGTAGAACATCCAATGATTGAAACACATTATATTGAATGGATAGAAATTCATACAGCAAATAAGGTTTATAGAAAATATCTAAATCCGGGAGAAAAACCAGAAGCTTTATTTAAAGTTGAAGAAGATGTTTTATTTGCAAGAGAATATTGCAATCTTCACGGACTTTGGAGAGCGTAAAGATTAATAAGTATATAAACCATAAAGTATATAATAAATTTCATATACTTTTGAAAGGATAAGATTAATAAAAAATAATATAAAAGCCAATAATATTTAAACAGTAAATTTTGGCTTTTATATTATTTTTTTTATTATTATAAATGCAAGTGTTAAAAATCTCCATATTCATTTTTGATTTATTTTTAATCTTTTTTTCATGAAGATTTTTGACTTGTAGCTTTAAGTCTTCAGGCAACTCTTCTTTAGACCAAGGTATATATTTTAATAGCGTATCTTTATCTTTACTTTCTAAATTAAATAGTATATCTATTTAGATAAACTAAATATTTTTCTACAACTAATTCTCTGCAAAAGCTACTTATAAGATAAAAACAGATTTTAATAATTAAATTATTTGATAAATATATGACGAATATTGTAAAAATATAGAACATGAAAATTATTGACAATTTTTTAACAGGAAGGGTAAAATTACAAATGTAGACAAGTTATATATTTAATTTTGTAACTTTAGTTATGTAAAGTAACTTTTAACCGTATGTTGATATTTTAATATGATTATAATTTTAGATATGTCAAATAGTGGCATCAACTTTTTAATACATTTATTGTAGTAATGTTATCTGTCATTAACGTGATTTTAGGTGATGTATTTCTTTCATAATTTGAAGCAGTTTTTTAGGAATTTTGCGACATGTGTAAGCATGTACATTGAAATCAAGATTATTTTTACTGAAGGATCTATAATTTCTTAAGAGAGTATCAAAAAACTTAGGATTATTTTATTTAACATTTCATTCTATACCTGTAGTAGCAATAATTATGATATCTGCTAACTTAGATAGGAATGAAGTATAAAGTTTACTTCTTGGCAGCTATTTCACTTAATTGCAGTATTATTTTAATGGATGAACCCTTAAATGCAATGGATTATGAAAGTCAAAAGAAGGCTATTGCTAATTTAAAATCTATGGTTGCTATTGGCGATAAGGCAATATTATTTTCTAGCCATATATCTGGATTAATATCTAATTTAGCAACAAAAGAATGTGTTATAGCTAATGGGAAGATTATTGATAAGGATTTAAAAGTTAATGTAGGAGGGATAGAATGAAAAATAGATGGATAGCTTCATTAATAATTATATTAATAGCTGTTATATGTATGTTTCTATTTAAAGAGATAAAATATAGATTTATTATTATATGCATAAGTTCTATTTTAGTTTCTCTAGTAACAAGACCAATAAAGAAATAATTAAACTGATTATGTTAAGTAAATATGAAAAAATATAGTAGATAGTATATCAAAAATAGTTTTTACAATTTTTATGATTTGTCATATTATATTATTAGTAAAATACAAACTTATTTATCAAAAAGTTGTTGAAGAAATTTATTTATTTGACACATTAATATTAATAGAAAATGATATTCTAAAGCAAGTAGCGTTGCTAATAATACGAAAATAGAAATAATTTTTAGTGCCACTATAACTTGATGCAATCAGAATTTCAATTAGAGTTGACAATATTTTGTATAAGCCATATTATATAAGTAACAGTTTATATAAATGAAAGCCGCTATAGGTGATACTGAGTGTAATAACGCCCTATGTTTTTAGTAAACTGTAGGGTTTTAATTTTAAGTAATAATTTTTAGTGTATATTTAAGTTGTATTATAGTATCTAAACTAAGTTTTAATTTTTTATAATAACTTTTATTAATGACGGAGGATTAATTATGGAAGAAAAAAGAAAGGTAATTTTTAGCGGAATTCAGCCGTCAGGAGAGCTGACATTAGGAAACTATTTAGGAGCTATAAAAAATTGGATTAAACTTCAGGATGAATATGAATGTTATTTTTGTGTAGTTGATCTTCATGCTATAACTGTAAAACAAGAACCTAAAAATTTAAGAGCAAGAACTTTAGAAGTTATGGCTACATATATTGCATCCGGAATAGATCCTAAAAAAAATACTATATTTATTCAATCTCATGTTCCAGCACATTCTGAAGCTGCATGGCTCTTAAATTGTTATACATATATGGGAGAGCTTGGAAGAATGACGCAATATAAAGATAAATCTCAAAAATATGGTGAATCTGTTGCTGCAGGACTTTTTAATTATCCAGTTTTAATGGCGGCAGATATATTGCTATACCAGACAGACTTAGTTCCTGTTGGAAGCGACCAAAAGCAGCATTTAGAATTAGCAAGAGATATTGCAAAAAGATTTAATAATACATACAGTGAAACTTTTGTAATTCCTGAGCCTTATATAGCACCTAATGGAGCAAAAATAATGAGTCTTCAAGAACCTACAAAGAAAATGTCTAAATCAGATGATAATCCTAATAGTTATATTTTAATTATGGATCCTCCAGAAGTAATAAGGAAAAAAATATCAAGAGCAGTAACAGATAGTATTGGTATTGTTAAATATAGAGATGAACAACCTGGAGTAAAAAATTTAATAACTATATTAAGTACATTAACAGGTATGTCTATTGATGAAATAGAAAAAAAATATGAAGGTCAAGGTTATGCTCAATTTAAAAAAGATGTAGCAGAGGCTATAATATATGAAATTGAACCTATTCAAAAAAAGATAAAAGAATTATTATCTGATAAAACATATCTTGAAAGTATATATAAAGCTGGAGCAGAAAAAGCTAATTATGTAGCATTAAAAACTCTTAGAAAAATGCAAAAAAAGATTGGCTTTATCCCACTATCTAAATAAAAGAATATTTTTAAGTTAAAATAAATTTTTTATAAGCCATACAGTTAAGTTAGGCAAATTATATTAATTAACTGTATGGCTTTAGTTATTTTAAAATAAACAAGTACTATAAAAAACAGTTATAAAAAATTTTTAAATTAACGGTATATTATTGTCTAATTGAGGAATTATAGTTATAATTAATATTAACAATAAATTTTAAACAAGTTTATTAATCTTGTTTAAAAACTCAATAAACTTGTTTAAAAAAATAATATTAATAAGAAAGGTGTTACTTCAATGGATAAATATAATATTGCTGAAAATGGAAAGGAATTCAAATTTTTAACTGTTTATAATAAGCTCTTTAAAATGATAAATGAAGGTGAATTCCCAGAAGGAAGCAGATTGCCTTCTGAACCTGAACTAGCAAAATTAATGGGAGTTAGTAGAACTACTTTAAGACAGGCACTTTCACTTTTACAAGATGATGGAATAGTTAAAAATATTAGAGGGAAAGGAAATTTTATAATAAAATCTAATTTTGATAAACCTTTTGGGTTAGAAACCATAGGCCATCCAGTATATAAATGTTTAACTGATACAATAGATGATGTCAAAATGAAGATGCATCTAGAGGCTGCTACAGATTATATTAATAAAACTTTAGGAAAGAAAACTCCTGTAGTAGTAGTTATAGATAGATGGTATAAATCTCAAGGAAATACTGCAGCTTATTCTTTTACTTTAATTCCAATTGAAACTATTTCAAAATTTAATGTGGATTTAAATAATCAGAATGAAATTTTGGAATTTTTAGAGAAAAAAATTTATGAATTATGTACTAATGCATTAATTGATATAAAATATTCTACTGCTGGAAATTTTTCTGCAAAAGTTTCTCCTATTTCAAAAGAAAATCATTTTTATCTTATACAAGAAGCAGTATATGAAAATTCAGAATTTCCTATAGTTCATAACAAGCATTATCTGCCAATAAAATCAAGTTCTATAAAGCTTCACCAAAAAAAGTAAAAATAATTATATTTTTCAATTAATTTTAGACATGTTGTTTTTTTTATAACAAATTAATTTTAAAAATATTTATTTGTTATGATGTTTATTTTTCAAATTGTATATAATGGGTTGCATTATCTTATATAACTATTATAAGTAGAAAATATATAAATGACTTTTGATATATTAGTTTGACGTTTTTGAGCGTATTTAAATAAATATAAATTTAACGTATAAACATGATGTATAACAAGTAATACGATGTATAACAAGTAATATCAAGAAGATAAATTTTTTATAAAATCTTTATATAAAATTCTAAAAATGAACAATAAAAATACTTGACATAGGAAAACAGACATGATACACTTTGTATAAAGACAAAAGATACAAGTTAGTAGACAAGTATATAAAATGTTTTTATTTTAATTTTAATTTGTAAACGTATAGATAATTTATGTAAAAAATAAATGGAGGTAGTAATATGATTTACTCACAAGGTTCAGGAAAGCAATATCATATTAATGTTGGAGAAGGGGAAGTTGGAAAGTACGTTATACTTCCTGGAGACCCAAAGAGATGTGCAAAAATAGCAGCACATTTTGATAATCCAAAGTTAGTTGCAGACAGCAGAGAGTATGTTACTTACACTGGATATTTAGACGGAGTTAAAGTAAGTGTTACATCAACAGGTATAGGTGGTCCATCAGCTGCTATAGCATTAGAAGAATTAGTACAATGTGGGGCTGATACTTTTATTAGAGTAGGAACATGCGGTGGAATGGATATAAATGTTAAAGGTGGAGATGTGGTTGTAGCTACTGGTGCTATTAGGATGGAAGGTACAAGTAAAGAATATGCACCAATTGAATTTCCTGCTGTTGCAAATTTTGAAGTAGTAAACTCATTAGTTGAAGCTTGTAAAACTTTAAATAAAAACTATCATGTTGGGGTAGTACAATGTAAAGATTCATTTTATGGTCAGCACGCTCCAGAGACAAAACCAGTTGGTTATGAATTAATAAATAAATGGGATGCATGGTTAAAATGTGGAACTCTTGCCTCTGAGATGGAGTCTGCTGCTTTATTTGTAGTAGGAAGTTATTTAAGAGTAAGAGTAGGCTCAGTATTTTTAGTAATTGCAAATCAAGAACGTGAAAAAGCAGGGTTAGAAAATATACAAGTACATGATACAGAAATAGCAATAGAAGTTGCAATACAAGCAATTAAAGATTTAATTAAAGCAGATAGAAAAAAATTAGATAATAAAACTTTATAAGGAGAGGTAAAATGATTAATTATCAAGATATTATAGATAGAGCATTTAAAGCTTGCGAAAATGCATACGCACCATACTCAAATTATAATGTTGGAGCTTGTGTTTTAACAAAAGATAATAAATATTTTATAGGAGCAAATATTGAAAATGCTTCTTATGGCTTAACAAATTGTGCTGAAAGAAATGCAATATTTCAAGCTTATTCAAATGGATATAGAAAAGAAGATATTAAAGCAATAGCAATTGTAAGCAAAGGAAAAACTTTAGCAACTCCTTGCGGGGCTTGCAGACAAGTTTTAGTAGAGCTTATTAATAAAGATACACCAATAGTTTTATCTAATGGAGAAATAGAGAAGGTTACTAATATAGAAGAACTTTTACCTATGTCATTTACTAAAGAAGATTTAGATGTATAATTTAAATATATATTTTTAATGTATAAAAGATTAATTATAAAGGAAATATTATTTTTATATATAAAAAATATAGTTTAATAAAATAATAATTTAATGTAAAATACATTTTATATTTGATAAAGAAGATTATTTATAACTAAAGCTTCTTTTTATATATAAATTAAATTTATTTAAGTATTAATACTTTTAAACAGTAACAATGAAAGGAGTAAATATGAAAAAATATAAAAGAATTTTTACAATAGTAATAGATTCTCTTGGAATTGGAGAAATGGATGATTCAAAAGAATATGGAGATATAGGAGTAGATACTCTTAGACATATATCAGAGTCAGTAGAAAGTTTTAAAATTCCTAATCTTCAAAAATTAGGAATTGCAAATCTGCATTCAATAAATCATGTAAAGCCAGTAGATAAACCTTTAGCTCATTTTATGAAAATGAAAGAAGCAAGTGTAGGTAAAGACACAATGACAGGACATTGGGAGATGATGGGTTTAAAAATTGAAACTCCATTTAAAACTTTTACGGAAACAGGTTTTCCAAAAGAACTTATTAATGAACTAGAAAAAAGAACAGGACATCATATAGTAGGAAATAAGAGTGCAAGCGGTACTGAAATTTTAGATGAATTTGGAGAACATCAGATGAAAACAGGAGATATGATTGTTTATACTTCAGCTGATTCTGTGCTTCAAATTTGCGGTCATGAAGAAACTTTTGGACTTGAAGAACTTTATCGCTGCTGTGAAATTGCAAGAGAATTAACACTTAAAGATGAGTGGAAGGTTGGAAGAGTTATTGCAAGACCATATATTGGCAATAAAAAAGGAGAATTTAAGCGTACAAGTAATAGACATGATTATGCTTTAAAGCCATATGGAAGAACAGTTTTAAATGCATTAAAAGATAATGGTTTTGATGTAATATCTGTTGGAAAAATAAGAGATATATATGATGGAGAGGGTATAACAGAAGCATATAAATCAAAAAGTTCTGTTCATGGTATGGAGCAGACTTTAGAATTAATGAATAAAGACTTTAAAGGATTATGCTTTGTTAATTTAGTAGATTTTGATGCATTATGGGGACATAGAAGAAATCCTATAGGTTATGCTGAAGAATTAGAGAAGTTTGATGTTAATTTAGGTAAAGTGCTTGAAAAATTAAAAGAAGATGATCTTTTAATAATTACTGCAGATCATGGTAATGATCCTACGTATAAAGGTACTGACCATACTAGAGAATTTGTTCCTTTCCTTGCATATTCACCATCTATGGTTAAAAATGGTTTAATGGAAACAAGTAATAGTTTTGCAGCCGTCGGAGCTACTATAGCAGATAATTTTGAAGTAGAAATGCCAGAAAATACAATTGGTGAATCTGTATTAGAAAAATTAGTTTAATAAAAGAAAGGTATGAATTAATGGACAGTGCAATTAGTAATAGTAATAATAAATCATATAAAATATTTTTAAAAAAGTTTATAATAGCATTAATAGGAGTTTCATTAGTAGGATTTGGATTAGCTTTTAATTCAGCAGGTATGTTGGGAAATGATTCTGTTGCAGTTTTATATGATGGAATTAGGAATGCATTTGGTCTTCCTATAGAAAAGCTTGGGTTAGTTACAAATTTAGTAAATATAGTTTTTCTAACAATAGTATTGTTATTTGATCGTAAGTATATAAATATAGGGACTTTTATTTATGCATTGCCTCTAGGAAGCTTAATAAGTATTGGTTTTAAAATACATGAAATACTTAATATTAGGACTACTATAGGAGGAAGAATATTAACTTCTTTTTTAGGATGTTCGATGCTTTTTATAGGAATAGGAATATTCATAGCAATAAATATTGGAGTTGACCCTGTTACTGGTGTAAATATGTTAGTAAAAGATAAAACAAAACTTCAATATAAGACAGCTAAAATAATTTGTGATTTAACTTCACTTATAATAGGATTTTCTCTTGGAGGGAAAGCAGGCGTTGTTACAATTATTACAGCCTTTATAGCTGGACCTGTTATTCAGAAAATATCAGAAACTTTTGATAAAAAAATTCTTAAAAAAATGAATTTAAATAATTATAGTAACTAAGGAGGAATTGTTATGCAAACACCAACACCGCATATTGGAGCAAAATTAGGAGAGATTGCAAAAACAGTATTAATGCCTGGAGATCCATTAAGAGCAAAATTTATTGCAGATAATTTTTTAGAAGATGTTTTTCAGTTTAACTCAATTAGAAATATGTTTGGATATACAGGAACTTATAAAGGTAAACGTGTCTCTGTTATGGGCGGAGGTATGGGAATGCCATCTATAGGGATTTATTCTTATGAACTATTTAATTTTTACAATGTAGATAATATAATACGTATTGGAACTGCAGGAAGTATGAATGAAAATGTTAAGGTAAGAGATGTAGTAATAGCATTAGGAGCATCTACTAATTCAAATTATGCAGCACAGTACTGTCTTCCAGGAACATTTGCACCAATTGCAAGTTATGAGTTAGTAAGTGCTGCAGTTAAAGCAGCTAAAGAAAAAAATATAAATACCGTTGTAGGGAATATTTTATCTTCTGATACTTTTTACTGTGCAGATAAAACTGCAACAGAAAAATGGAGAAGTATGGGTATTTTAGCAGTAGAAATGGAAGCAGCGGCACTTTATATGAATGCTGCTCAAGCTAGAAAAAATGCACTATGTCTACTTACAATTTCAGACAGTCTGCTGACTGGAGAGTCGCTTTCAGCAGAAGAAAGACAGCTTAGTTTTACTGACATGATGGAAATTGCACTTGAAATAGCAAAATAATATATTAATTTTAAGGAGGAAAAACTTATGAAAAAAATTATTGCATTAGTAATGTCAGCTACAGTTATTATGGGTACATTGGCAGGATGTGGAAGCAGCCAGCCTAAGACAAATGAAGAAAAAAAGGAAACTAAAAATTTTAGTGTTGCAATGGTAACAGATACTGGCGGTGTTAGCGACCAATCTTTCAATCAATCTTCTTGGGAAGGCTTACAAGAATTTTCAAGAAAAACTGGAGCAAAAGTAAGTTATCTAGAATCAAAGCAAGAAACAGATTACAGTACCAACTTGGACAAACTTGTTGATTCAGGAAACAACTTAATTTGGGGTATTGGATTTGCTATGGCAGATGCAATATTAAATGCTGCAAAAATAAATAAGGATGTAAATTATGCTATTGTAGATAATTCCTATGGAGATAATACACCAGAAAATGTTACAGGAGTTACATTTAGAGCAGAAGAACCTTCATTCCTTGTTGGATATATAGCAGGAAAAACTACAAAGACAGGTAGAGTAGGATTTGTAGGAGGTATAAAAAGCCCTGTAATAGATCAATTCCAATATGGATATCAAGCTGGTGTACTTTATGCATCAAAAGAATTAGGAAAGCCTATTAATGTAGATGTTCAATATGCTGAAAGCTTTTCAGATGCTTCAAAAGGTAAAGCTATAGCAAATAAAATGTTCTCTGCTGGATGTGACATTGTTTTCCATGCAGCTGGCGGTACAGGAGTAGGAGTAATTGATGCAGCTAAAGAAGCTGGTAAGTTTGCAATAGGTGTTGACCGTGATCAGTCCTATTTAGCTCCTGATAATGTCTTAACTTCTGCATTAAAGTTAGTAAATGTAGCAGTTGCAAAAGTTTCTGAAGAAGCTATGAATGGTAACAAAATTGGCGGAAAAACTTATACTTATGGATTAAAAGAAGGTGCTGTTGGTATTCCTAAGGAAAATAAAAATGTAAAACCAGAAGTTTATGAAGCAACAATAAAATTAGAAGAAAAAATTAAAGACGGTTCAATAGTTGTTCCATTTGATGAAAAAACTTATAACGAATTTAAAAATAAATTATAAAATTCAACTTAAACTTATGAGTCTAAAAATTTAGTAACTTATATTTAAAGTCAGATCTTTGCCAGCAGTATAAAAATGTATTGCTGGCAAAGCATATGACGAAAGGAGGAATTAGGATGGAAATCAGTGAACAATATGCAGTTCAAATGCGTGGGATTACAAAGATGTTTGGTACATTTTGTGCATTAGATGATATCAATTTAGATGTCAAAAAGGGAACTATTCATGCATTATTGGGAGAAAATGGGGCGGGGAAAAGTACACTTATGAATGTTCTTTATGGATTATATAAAGCTGATAAAGGGGAAATATATCTTAATGGTAAGAAAGTAAATATTAAAAATCCTGGAATAGCAATTAAAAATGGTATTGGAATGGTTCATCAGCATTTTATGTTAGTTGATAATTTTACTGTTACAGAAAATATTGTTCTAGGAAGCGAAATTACTAATAAATTTGGCGTAACAAATATGAAAAAGGCACGTAATGAAATATTGAATATTGTTAAGAAATATGGGCTTGAAGTAGATCCTGATGCAAAGATTGAAAACATTTCTGTTGGTATGCAGCAACGTGTTGAAATATTAAAAGCATTGTATCGTGGAGCAGATTTATTAATACTTGATGAGCCTACAGCAGTGTTAACTCCACAGGAAATACGAGAGCTAATTAAAATTATGCATAATCTTATAGAAGATGGAAAGACAATTATTATAATTACACATAAATTAAAAGAAATAAAGGAATCATCTGATGTTTGTACAATTATACGTAGAGGAAAGTATGTAGATACAGTTAAGGTTAATGAGGTTAGTAAAGAAGAACTTGCAACTATGATGGTAGGGCATGAGGTTAACTTAGTTGTTAATAAAACACCTGCAAAACCTAAAGAAGTTGTATTTGAAATAAATAACTTAACTGTAAAAAATGAAAGAAAGTTAGATGCTGTTAAAAATTTATCACTTAAAGTTCATAGGGGAGAAATTGTTGGTATCGCTGGTATTGATGGCAATGGACAAAAAGAATTAGTAGAAGCTATAACATGTCTTACAAAAGTTGAAAGTGGTACTATTAAAATAAATGGGGAAGAAATACAAAATACAACTCCACAAAATGTAATTAAACATAAAATTTCAACAATTCATGAAGATAGACAAAAACGTGGATTAGTATTAGATTTTACTGTTTCTGAAAATGCAATAATTGAAAAATACAATAAAGAACCATTTTGTAAAAAAGGATTTTTAGATAAAGAAAAAATTGTTGAGCATACAAAAAAGCTTATAAAAGATTATGATGTTAGACCTGAAAACTGTGAATTGATGCCAGTTAGAGGTTTATCAGGAGGAAATCAGCAAAAGCTTATAATAGCAAGAGAAGTAGCTAATAACCCTGATTTATTAATTGCAGTACAACCAACTCGTGGTATGGATGTAGGAGCAATTGAATATGTGCATAAGACTTTAATAAATGAAAGGGATAAAGGAAAGGCAGTTCTTTTAATTTCTTTAGAGCTTGATGAAGTCATGAATGTATCGGATACAATAGCTGTTATTTACGATGGAACTATTGTGGAAACATTTAAACAAGGAGAAGTAGATGAAAATACGATTGGGTTACTAATGGCAGGAGGTAAACTAAATGAAAAAAGTAGTTAATATACTTAAAAAGCCGATTACTTCAACATTTATTGCAATCTTTTTTGGATTTATAGTAGCTGCTATAGTACTTAGTGCTGCAGGTTATAATCCTTTTGAAGCCTTTAGTGCACTTTTTAAAGGAATTTTTTCAAAGCCTAAATATATATCAAATACTATTATTAAATCCACACCAATTATATTAACAGGGTTAAGTGTTGCTTTTGCTTTTAAAACTGGATTGTTCAATATTGGTGCTGAAGGGCAATATATTGTAGGAACAATTGTAACTACAATAGTTGGTATAAAATTAGATTTACCACCAGTTTTACAAATTCCTATAATAATTCTTGCAGGTGTAATAGCAGGAGCTTTATATGGAGGAATTGTAGGATTATTAAAAGCTAAGTTTGGAATACATGAAGTTATAACAAGCATAATGCTAAACTGGATTGCTCTTTATTTATCAAATTTTGTTGTAGGACTTAAAGAATTTCACCAACCAAGTTCAACTGCAACTTATATGATAAATAAATCTGGATTTACGACAATTCTTGAAAATTGGAAAAATTCAGACGCAGGAATAGAAACGTTATCAAAGCATAAATGGCTTTCTGATATGTTGTTAAAAACTGATATGAATATTGGAATTATAGTTGCAATAATAGCAGCTATTGTAATATGGCTATTATTATATAAATCTTCTAAAGGTTATGAGCTTCGTGCAGTTGGATCAAATAAATATGCAGCAGAATTTGCAGGTATAAATGTTAACAAGAATATAATTCAGGCAATGCTTATTGCTGGAGCACTTTCAGGATTAGCAGGAGCTTTATCTATTACTGGAGTTGCACCACATAAAATATCAACTATGGCAGCTTTTGAAAATAATGGGTTTAATGGTATGTCAGTTGCATTAATTGCAGGTAGTTCGCCTATAGGATGTATCTTTTCAGGATTACTTTTTGGAGGATTAATTTATGGAGGTCAAGCTATACAATCTGCTATAGGAGCTCCATCTGAAATAATTAATATTATGATGGGTACTATTGTATTCTTTGTAGCTTTAACAAAAATCGTGCCTGTTTTAGCCGATAAACTTTTAAAAAGAGGTGAGATAAATGTTAAATAGCATTCTACTATTAATAGGAATTACCTTAATGTATTCAGCACCATTAATTTTTGGAGCACTTGGAGGTGTACTTTCTGAACGTGCTGGAGTTGTAAATATCGGCATTGAAGGCATGATGGTAATGGGTGCTTTTACAGGTGCAGCAGTTGGATATTATTCAGGGAACCCTTGGCTTGGATTTTTTTTAGCAGGTATTTCAGGAGGATTAATTGCTTTAATGCATGCAGTAGCAGCTGTTAGTTTTAAAGCAGACCAAACAATTTCTGGTATTGCAATAAATTTGATCGGACCAGGGTTTGCATTATTTTTATGTAGATTATTTTTTGCTGGAGCAACTATGACACCACCAGTACCAAAAAAATTACCTAAAATATTCGGAGAAAATGTATCGAATAATATACTTAAAAGTTTAAATGTAGATAGTACAGTTCTTATAGCTTTAATTTTAACAGTACTTTTATGGTTTATACTTTATAGGACGAAATGGGGACTTCATATCCGTTCAGTTGGAGAAAACCCAGCAGCAGCAGATACTATGGGAATTAGTGTAACTAAGGTTAGATATGTATGTGTTATAATTTCAGGAATTTTAGCAGGTTTTGGTGGTGCAGCAATGACACTAGCTATTATTCCTCAATTTAGTCAAACAGCTATTAGTGGGCAAGGATTTATAGCTTTAGCTGCAGTTATATTTGGTAAATGGACGCCTCATGGAGCTTATGGAGCCTGCTTACTATTTGGATTTTCACAAGCTTTAACTGTTATATTGGGTGGAGGACGTTTTGCTATACCTTCAGAAATTCTTGCAATGCTTCCATATATTTTAACAATTATAGTATTAATTCTTTTTGTTGGAAGATCAGTAGCACCTAAGGCAGATGGAGTACCTTATGAAAAGGGATCACGTTAATTATATATAAAAGTTAAAATATATATAATATACAAGCATATATATTAGAACAGACTTAATAAAATTTAAAATAAAGTTAAATTTAAGGAGAGATTAATATGGATATAGCTAAGTATATAGATCATACTCTACTAAAACCTGAAGCGACAGCAGAAGATGTAAAGAAACTTTGCAAAGAAGCTTTAGAATATAATTTTGCATCTGTTTGTGTAAATGGATGTTATACTAAATTAGTAAGTACTGAACTTTTTGGAAGTGGTGTAAAGACTTGTACAGTAGTTGGATTCCCATTAGGTGCAATGAGTAAAGAAGCTAAAGCATTTGAAACAATTGATGCTATAAAAAATGGTGCAAATGAAATAGATATGGTTATAAATATTGGAGCATTAAAAGATAAAAATTATACTTTAGTAAAAGAAGATATAGAAGAAGTAGTTAATGCAGCAAAAGGAAAGGCTATAGTAAAGGTTATTATAGAAACTTGTTTATTAACAGAAGAAGAAAAAATAAAAGCTTGTGAAATAGCTAAAGAAGCTAAAGCTGATTTCGTTAAAACTTCAACAGGGTTTTCAACAGGTGGAGCTACTGTAGAAGATATTGCGTTAATGAGAAAAGTTGTAGGTGAAGATTTAGGAGTAAAAGCTTCAGGCGGAATTAGAGATTATAAAACTGCTATGGACATGATAAATGCAGGAGCAAGCAGGATTGGATGTAGTAATAGTATTGCTATTGTTAACCAAAGCAGATAATTTTGATTTTTATATAAATTAAAATTATTATATAAACAGCATATAGAGTTTTCTATATTTTTACTTAGTTTTATAAAAATTTTAAATATTTTATTATTTTAAATATAAAAACGGATGGTGCTTAACCATCCGTTTTTTAAATTAAATTATCTTTATTTTATTTTTTACTATGGATAAATTAGGCTAAATTGTATTTATTTTTATAGGATATTAATCTAAAATTTGAGCAAATTAATAGTACAAAGCAACACCAATATAAATTTAAAATTTAATTTAAAATTTAAATTAAAAGGAGGATTTTATCATGGCTAGAAGCAATAAAGTTTTAGTACCACAAGCAAAAGCAGGTTTAGATAGATTTAAAATGGAAGCAGCAAGAGAAGTAGGAGTTAATCTTAAAGAAGGTTATAATGGAGATTTAACTTCTAGAGAAGTAGGGTCAGTAGGTGGCCAAATGGTTAAAAAAATGATTGAAGCTTATGAAAAAAATTTATAATTACTTCTAATTATAAATTTTAAAAACTAATTAAATTTATTAAATATAAAAATATGCAGCCTCTCAATTAAAATAATTTATTGATGAGGCTGCACTTTATTTTTAATTTCCATTGACAATATGCTATTATGGAGTTAAAATATAATTTGTCAGTTTACTTATTATATGGCTCCTTGGTCAAGCGGTTAAGACGTCACCCTCTCACGGTGAAAACAGGGGTTCGATTCCCCTAGGAGTCACCAAATTTTAATACCAGAATTTTTAATTAAAAATTCTGGTATTATTTTATAATTATTTATAAAAATATGAGAGAAAAATATGAGAGTCAAATGACTCTCATTAACTTGCCTTTTCATCGTTAAGTATGAATTTATTTATAACATGAGCTACACCATCATCTTCATTGCTTAAAGTTATATAATCAGCTATTTCTTTTACTTCTGGAAATGCATTGCCCATTGCTACTCCTAATCCAGCAAATTGTATCATATGAAGATCATTTCCTGCATCTCCTATACAAATAACTTCTTCTTGTTTTATACCTAAAATTTCAGAAAGAGTTTTGACTCCTTGTCCTTTGTTTACATTTTTATCCAAAAATTCTAAGAAATAAGGAGCACTCCTAAGTACTGTATATTTATCATATACTTCTTTTGGAAGATTATTTATAGCTTTTTCAAGAATTTCAGGTTCATCTATGAACATTATTTTTACTATAGTTGTATCTTTATCAATGTTATTAAAATCTATAATATTTAATGGAATATCATTCATATCAGATTCTAATTGGCTGTATTTATTCCATTTAGGTGTTATGCAAATTTTATCAGTTAATGCATGTATATTAACTTGTAAATCTTGACTTAATTTATATAAGTAATTAATATCATCTATTGACATAGTGGTTTTAGCTATAACCTCTTTTGTTTTAGTATTTTGTATAAGAGCACCATTGTATGCTATTGCATAATCATTTTCACTTATTAAATTTAATTTATTAAGATATGATGTTATTCCATCCATAGGTCTTCCAGTAGTTAAAACAACTTTTACACCTTTAGCTTTTGCATTTTGAATAGCTTTATAGGTCTCTTTTGATATAGACCTATCTTCCTTTAAAAGTGTACCGTCCATATCAACTGCTATTAATTTATACATAGAATTCCCCCCTAAATAAATATTTCAGAAAGATTTTTATCATAATATTATTATAACAAAATAAAAAATAAAATGAATAGCAGCAAATAGTATGTAAATGTTATCAAATGCGTTTTAAAAAAATAATTGAAAAAATTTATGTAAATTGTTATAATCTATAGAGTTTTTAAATTATATATAAAAATTTAATATAAATGTTAAAATTAAAAAGAGGTATAATCCAATGTAGATAATAATGCTTTTATAGATATAAATTATTGAAAGGAGAAAACAATTTTGGAAAATTTAATAAATGAGATAGAAAAAAGAAGAACTTTTGCTATAATATCTCACCCAGATGCAGGTAAAACTACTTTAACTGAAAAACTTCTTTTATATGGAGGAGCGATAAGGCTTGCAGGTTCAGTAAAAGCAAGAAAAGCTTCTAAACATGCAGTTTCAGATTGGATGGAAATAGAAAAACAAAGAGGAATTTCTGTTACATCTTCTGTTATGCAATTTAATTATGAAGGTTATTGCATAAATATTTTGGATACTCCTGGTCATCAGGATTTTAGTGAAGATACTTATAGAACACTTATGGCTGCTGATAGTGCAGTTATGGTAATAGATGGAGCCAAAGGGGTTGAGGAACAGACTAGAAAGCTTTTTCATGTATGTAGCATAAGAGGAATTCCAATATTTACTTTTATAAATAAAATGGATAGAGAAACTAAAGATCCCTTTGAGCTTTTAGAAGATATAGAACAAGAACTTGGCATAAAATCTTATCCTATGAATTGGCCAATTGGATCAGGAGTCGATTTTAAAGGAGTATATGATAGAAATAAAAATGTTATACAGGCTTTTAATGGTGGAAATCATGGTCAAACTTTAGTTCAGTCTATTGAAGGTAATATTAAAGATAAAGTATTTGAAGATTTAATTGGAGAAAGTCTCCATAAAAAACTTATGGAAGATATAGAACTTTTAGACATAGCCGGTGATAAATTTGATATAGAAAAGGTAAGGCGTGGAGAGCTTACTCCAGTTTTTTTCGGAAGTGCTCTTACAAATTTTGGTGTAGAACCTTTTTTAAAAGCTTTTTTAGATCTTACAACAGCTCCGCTTCCAAGGCAATCAGATATTGGAGAGATAGATGTTTTTAGCCCAGAATTTTCTGCTTTTGTATTTAAAATACAAGCCAATATGAATCCAGCACATAGAGATAGAATAGCTTTTATGAGAATTTGTTCTGGAAAGTTTAAAAAAGGTATGGAAGTTTATCATGTTCAAACTGGAAATAAAATAAAACTTTCTCAACCACAGCAATTTTTAGCACAAGATAGAGAGATTGTTGAAGAGGCTTATGCTGGAGATATAATTGGAGTTTTTGATCCAGGAATATTCAGCATAGGAGATACATTATGTGAAAGTACTAAAAAATTTAAATTTGAAGGTATTCCTACATTTGCTCCAGAATATTTTGCAAAAGTAAGAACTGTAGATACTATGAAAAGAAAACAGTTTATAAAGGGTATTACACAAATTGCTCAAGAAGGAGCTATACAAATTTTTAAAGAATTTAATATAGGAATTGAAGAAATAATAGTTGGTGTTGTTGGAGTACTTCAATTTGAAGTACTTGAATACAGACTTAAACATGAATATGGTGTAGATATTAAAATGGATAGACTTCCATTTAAATATATTAGATGGATTGAAAGTACACAAACTGATGTAAATGAACTAAACTTAACCAGTGATACAAAAAAAGTTAAAGACTTAAAAGATAGGAATCTTTTGATATTCCAAAGTGACTGGGCTATAAGCTGGGCATTAGAGCATAATAAAGGATTAGTTTTATCTGACATCGGTAAAAACAATGAATAATAAAATTTGTTGTAAATGAAAATATTATATTATAAAGTAAATAAAAACATATATTATGATTAACCTACAATATCAAAATATAAAATAAAAATATAAATTTTTATCTATTGCAAATTGTAATAAATAACTTTTTACAGCACTTTCTATAGAAGCTGTAAATTAATTTTTACTATACAATTTAATTTATAGTACTTCTAAATTTATTAAATCTATATACAGAGATCAATACTTAATAAAAAGATTTTTTGTGAGATAATCATATTATTAAATAAAAAAATCATACATAAAAAGAATTTTTTATGTATGATTTTTTATTTATTTTAATAATAATGTTTTTAAAATTATATATAAATTTAGCAATGTAAATATATTTATTATTTATAATATATTTACTTAAAAAGATTATAGTGCTTTTTTCTTTGTAAAAAGTATATCTAAAATAAAAACTGCAGCAGATGCTATAATAAGTATATTTATTAGATTTCCTCCAATTTTAAATATAAGGATAATAAGCCAAAATAAAACTATAAATCCGCCAATCCAACGTAAAAATGTCATATAGGCTTCCTCCTCTAATTTATTTTATATTTTAAATAAACTGTATTTCAACAATAAAAATTTTAAAGTATATAAAAATAATTTAGCAATGTTTATTATTGACTATTTTTTTATAAATTATTATAAAAATATCAATTTATATATTCACATAGAGTATCCATACACTTTTAATATTATACTCACAGTAATATAATTATAATATAAATATTAGTGCACTAATTTATAAATAAGCAAGCTTGTTATTTAAAAATAAAATTTAAAATATATATTTTAAATTTAAAAATTTTCATATTTAAATTATAGGTATTATTTATCAATAGAAGTGAGGAGAATTAAATGGAAAGAAATGAAATGAATAATAGTTTTAGTGTTAATGCTATTGTCAAAGTTGGATTAATGGCAGCTGTAATTTTTGTAGCAGCTTATATTGTTCCAATAAAAACTTTTATGGGAGTAATGCATGCAGGAGATAGTATGGTATTTTTAGCTGCACTATTATTAGGAAAGAAAAAAGCAGCGGCAGCTTCAGCTATAGGGATGTCTCTTTTTGATATTACTTTAGGATATATAACTTGGGCACCTTTTACTTTTGTAATTAAAGCATTAATGGCTTATATTACTGCAAAAATTGCTTATAGAGGTAATTACAAAGGAGAAAATATATGGAATAATATTTTAGCCTTTATTACAGGCGGCATTTGGATGATAGCAGCTTATTATTTTTCAGGAGCTATTATATTAACTTTTTTAAATCCAGAAAAAAAAGCGTTTACTGAAAGTTTAATAATATCATTAAAAGATGTTCCAACTAATATAGCACAAGCAATAATAGGAATAGTCATTGCACTTCCTCTTTATATAGCACTTTCTAAATCAGGAATAAAAGATAAAATTTAAAATAAAAAAAAGAGAGGATTATCCTCTCTTTTTTTTAATATCTTCTTTCTCTTTGGCTGTTCTTTTGAACTTTTCTAGCTTTTCTGCATTCTGGGCATCTAACTGGATCATTTTCAAATCCTTTTTCTTTATAGAAAGCTTGTTCACCTTCAGTAAATATAAATTCTTTTCCGCAATCTTTGCATACGATGTTCTTGTCTGACATTATAAAAATCCTCCTTAATCATAGGGACTAATTGTTCTTGGTAACTTCCCTTTTATGATTAAAGGGGATAAGAGTTCCTTGAAAAATTGACCCGAATATATAATTGAGATACTTCTCGATTATTATTATAGCATATATAAAAAAAAAAACAATAGTATTTTAAATTATACATAAAATTATTTTTAATTTATGTTAAAGAATTTTTGTTTTTTAAATAATGAATTGTAAATATTATAAAAGGAATTATAATAAGGCTTATTAAAGAAAAATATGAATAATATTCTAAAAGTCTAAATAGCCTGAATAAATTAGAGGAAACCCAATATGCAAATATAAAAACTAATATACTTATAAAATAGTGTATATATTTATTATTTATATTTAGTTCTTTTAAAAGTAAAAATATAGCAAAAAAAGTAATAATGTATTTTATAAACCATCCTCCTACCATTTGAAGCATTACAAAAAGTTCTCCCATTTCAAGAAAATCCAAAATACTTATACGCTGAGTTTGAATTAATTTAGGATAAGATATTAAATTTGATCTATTTATTCCAAAAGTCATAATAACTCCTGTAACTGATACAATTTGCATTTGAATAACTATAAAAAGTCCTATTAAACTGTCTTTTATAATAGTTTTTTTATTTTTAATTTCACAAAGATAAGGAAGAGTTATAGAAATAGAACCGTACAATCCTAAAGACTTTAATATTGAAATAATAAAGTTAGTTGTTATTCCATCTTTAAAAATTGGAAACAGATATCTATAATTTTTATATTTTGCTGAAAGAATAGCTAAATTTATTCCTGCTATCATTATAAAAATTAATCCTATACAAGATACAGTAATTACGGCTATTTTCCCTTTTTTTACAGTATATATAGCTGGAACTATAAAAAAAATAAGCAAAAACCATTGAGGTGTATTTAAAAGCATATTTGTATGCATAGAATTAGCTTCAATAGAAGAGCATTCTATTAAAGTTATAAAAAGTGATATTATAAATAAAAAAATAAAAATAGTACCTAAAATTTTTCCTAAAGCACTGCAGTATATTTTATAAAGACTATATGTATTAGTCTTTTGGCAGATTTTAATTATATAAATAAAATATATAAGAATTAGTATTGAAGATATTATTATTGCAATCCAGCTATCTCTTCCACCATTTTTCATAAAAACAGTGGGATAAGTTTTTAAAGACACTATAGTGGTTCCTAAAATTAAAAATATTAAATGTTTTGATGTAAATTTATCCAAAAAACAAACACTCCTTAATAAAAAATTATATTTTTATTTTTGACTAAAATTAGGGATATTAATCTATAAAAAAGCAAATAATAAATTGGGTGAGTGTAATGAATGAAAATGTACTTTTATATATAAAAGATATATTTAAAAATAGTTTTGATATAAAATATAGAGAAATAATTACAGATAGAGGCATTATAAATGTAATATATATAGATAGTATGTGTGATTCAAAGTTTATAAGTGAATTTATTATATTTCCGCTTTCAAAGTATAGAAACAATATAGGTAATATACTTGATATAAAAAAAGGGATCTTATCTATAAGTTCATTAGAAGTTGTAAAAACTAAGGATGATCTTTTGCTTCATTTGCTTTCAGGTGATGTTATTTTAATATTTAGCTTTATTAAAGAAATTTTATATTGTGATGCAAAAGGATTTACTAAAAGAGCTATAACAACACCACCAACGGAGACTCAGATAAAAGGTTCTAGAGAAGGATTTAATGAAGTATTAAATGATAATTTATCACTTATTAGAAGAAGAATAAAAGACTCAAATTTAAAATTTGAAAATATGATAGTTGGAGATAAAACAAATACATTGGTCGTTATAGCGTATATAGAAAAATCAGCACCTGAAAAACTTATTGAATATGTAAGAAATCAGATTAAAAGTATTAAAACTGAGGCTGTATTAGATATTAACTATATAGAAGAAAAATTAAAATGTAAAAATACTGCTTTTGATACTATAGGATATACAGAAAAGCCTGATGTAATAGCTTCTAAGTTATGTGAAGGAAGAATAGCTATATTGCTTGATGGAACCCCTTTTGTTGCTGTAGCTCCATATTTTTTTATTGAAAATTTTCAAACAGGAGACGATTATTATTCAAATATTTTCTTTTCAAATTTTACAAGAATACTTAGATGGATAGCCTTTTGGCTTGCAACTTTTCTTACAGGATTTTATATTGCAGTTGTAACGCATCATTTTTCTTTAATACCTTATATGTTTACTTTCAGGCTTGCAATTTCAAGAGCAGGAGTACCGTTTCCAACTGTAATAGAAGTTCTTCTTATGAATTTCTTTTTTCAGCTTTCAAGAGAGGCAGGTATTAGACTACCTCAACCTATTGGATTGACTATGAGTTTAGTTGGAGCTCTTATATTAGGTGATGCTACTGTAGGTTCTGGACTTGCATCTCAAACAACACTTATAATAGTAGCAGTAAGTTCTATTTGTTCTTTTTTAGTTCCTAAAGTATATACAGCTATAGCTATTTGGAATCTTGTAATAATATTATTTTCTTCAATTTTAGGACTTCCAGGTTTTTATATAGGTTTTTGTATTTTTGTATCACATCTTGCAGGATTAAATACTTGCGGATATCCTTATTTATTCCCCCTTGGAACACTTAGAAAATATAAACATAAAGATATTATAACTACCAATTATTTAAGAAATATGAGTAATAATATTTTTGATGAAGGTGAAAAAGATGAAAAAAATAGTTAGCTTAATAATTATAATGAGCCTATTTTTTTCTGGTTGTTTTAGTTATAGTGATATAAATAAAATTTTGTTTGTAACTTCAGTTATAATAGATATAGACAAAGATAAAAGACCTATAATTTATGTTGAGGCATTTAAGCCTTTTAGAAGTTCAAGCTCAGGATCTGAAAAAGGGCAGAGAGTATTAATTCAAGGTACTGGAAAAACAGCTTATGAAGCTCTTAGAGATATAAATTTAGCAACAAGCTATAAGCTTAATTATACTCAAAATAAAATAGTTATGTTTACAATTAGGGCAGCAAAAGAAGGTATAGATAATTGGATTGATATTTTTGATAGAAATCAAGAGTTTATAATAAGACCATATTTAGTAATGACAGAAGAAAGTCCTGAAAATTTATTGAATTTAGGTGTTTCAGAAGAAGAATATTTAGGCATTCTTTTAAAAGATCTTATTAGTAATGAAGGAGCTTCTACTAGATCTGTAAGACTTTCTCTTAACGACTATTTAAATTTGAGACTTATTGGGAGTAAAACAGAAGTTGTTACTCTTATTGGAATAAAAAAAGATCAATTAGATCAAAGAATGGAGATATTAGGTGGAGCAATAATTAAAAATGACAAATTTGAAACAGTTCTTCCTAGAGTAGATGGTGAAGGCTATAATTTTTTAATGAATACTTTAAAAACAGGAAGCCTTGAGGTAAGTAATCCTAATAATAAGGATAAATTTATATCCCTTAATATATTAAAAAATAATACTAAAACCTACATAGAATATGATGGGAAAAGAGTAAAATTAATAAAAGATATAGAAGTAAAAACTAATATAGAAGAAATTCAAAAGAATGCATTTTTAAATGATAAAACTATAATTGAACTTAAGAAAAAATCTGAAGATAATATAAAAAAAGCTTGTATGAGAGTGTTTAAAAAATATAAAGATGAAAATTTAGATATATTTCAAGTACAAGAAATGTTTGAAAGAAAGTATCCTAAAGTAAAAATTGATAATGTTATAGGTATTACAGAACTTGAAATTATAGTTAACGAAAATCTTGAAGGTTCACCAGATACTCAAGATTTTTGGAATTAATTTTATAAATATGTATTTAAAAATAATGATATGCAAGTTATAATAATAGTTAATTGTGAAAGGAGGCATAAATTTGTTAGGGACAGTAGTTAACACATTAGCTATTATTATAGGGAGTTTAATAGGCTTTTTATTAAAAGGGGGAATACCTAAAAAAATTAATGAGAGTATAATGAAAGCTTTAGCTTTATGTGTTTTAGTAATTGGAATTAATGGAGCAATTAAGTCTAAAAACATGATTTTAATAATATGTTCATTAATCTTAGGTACACTTATTGGAGAATTTATAGATATAGATAAAGCTCTTAAAAATTTAGGAGATAATATAGAAGCTAAATTTAAAGGAAAAGGGGGAAAGATTTCAGAAGGATTTGTAACTGCAAGCTTGGTGTTTTGTGTAGGTGCTATGTCTATAGTTGGTTCATTAAATAGTGGACTTAAAGGAGATTATAGTATTCTTTTTACAAAGGCTATATTAGATGGAATATCATCAATAATGTTTACATCTACTTTAGGAATAGGAGTAGTTTTTTCAGCAATTACTGTATTTATATATCAAGGGATTATAACTTTAACAGCATCTTTTCTTCAAGGGTGGCTTCTAGAGTACATTATAGTAGAAGTTTCCGCAGTAGGAAGTATTTTAATTATGGGTCTTGGACTTAATATGCTTGGAACATATAAGATAAAGGTAGCAAACATGCTCCCAGCTATATTTATACCTCTATTATATTATATAATTTTTTAAAAATAAAAGGCCTTTGTAAAATATAAAATAGTTTACAAAGGCCTTTCTAAACTTATATTAATTCTTCCCATTTTGAATAAAGTATTTTTAACGAATTTTCTATAGAAAGTATTTCCTTATTTATTTCTTCACTTTTTTTAGGATTAGAATATACTTCTTCAAGACAAAGTTTTTCTTGAAGCTTTAAAAGTTTATTTTCATTATTTTCAATAGAAATTTCAATTTCTTTTATTTTAAGCTGCTTTTCTTTAAGCTTTTTTTCTAGTTCTCTTTTCTTTTTCCTCTCTTCTTGAATTTGAGTTTTAGTTTTTCCTTCATTAATAGATTCTTCTTCATATCTTAATGGATTTTTCTTTTTCTCTATAAAATAGTTATAATTACCAAGATATTCTTTAATACCATCTTCCTTAAGTTCATATATTTTATTCACAACTTTATTTAAGAAATATCTGTCATGAGATATTACAAGAACTGTTCCATCATAATTTAAAATAGCATCCTCTAAAGCTTCACGCGATATTATATCAAGATGATTTGTAGGTTCATCTAAAAGAAGAAAATTTGATTTTGAAAGCATAAGCTTTAAAAGATTTATTCTACATTTTTCTCCGCCGCTTAAAGTAGAGATTGTTTTAAATACATCATCTCCAGTAAATAAAAAAGCAGCTAAAGCATTTCTAATTTGTGTTGTAGTCATTTCTGGAAATTCATCCCATACTTCATCTAAAATAGATTTTTCTTCATGTAAATCTGATTGTTCCTGATCGTAATAACCTATATTTACATTTTTACCAAGAACTTTTACACCATTATCTTGTGAAACTTTATCCATTATTATTTTAAAAAGAGTAGTTTTTCCACGACCGTTTTCACCAATAAGAGCTGTCTTTTCTCCTCTTTTTATATCCATATTTAAATTATAAAAAAGTTTTTTATCACCATAACTTTTGCTCAAATTTTCAATATGAAGAACATCATTACCAGATTTAATCTGAGTTTCAAATTTAATTTTAGAGGCTTTTAAAATAGCATCAGGAGGAGCTATTTTTTCCATTTTTTCTAAAGCTTTTTCTCTGCTTTCAGCCGCTTTTATGCTTTTTTCTCTGTTGAATGAACGATATTTTTCTATTATTTCTTCTTGCCTTTTAATTTCAGCTTGCTGCAGAGAATATGCCTTTAACTGAATTTCATAATTTTTCTTTTTCTGTTCTACAAAGAAAGTATAATTACCATTATAAGTATTTATATGTCCATTTATCATTTCCAGAGTTTTTGTAGTTATAGAGTCTAAGAAAAATCTATCATGAGATATTATTATAATTGTACCTTTATAAGATTTTAGATATTCTTCTAGCCATTCAATAGCATCTAAATCAAGATGATTAGTAGGTTCATCAAGAAAAAGTATATCAGGACTCTCAAGAAGAAGTTTGCAAAGAGCAACTCTTGTCTTTTGACCTCCACTTAATATATTTATGTTTTTATTAAAATCTTCTTCATTAAACCCCAAACCTTTTAATATTTTGCTAATTTCTCCCTTATATGTGTAACCTCCACGATTATTATAAATATCAGATAATGTTGTATATTGTTCTATTATTTTTTTATGATATTCTTCTTTAGACCTATCGTAAGGTTCATTTAGTTTTATCTCAAGTTCTTTAATTCTATTTTCCAATTCTATCAAATCTTTAAATACTTTTAATAATTCTTCATATATAGTATTGTTATTTTCAAGAGAAAGGTGTTGAGAAAGGTAGCCAATTTTTTTATTTTTATCTATAAAAATTTCTCCGCTATCTGCTTCAAGTTCACCTGCTAAAATTTTAAAAAGAGTAGTTTTACCTGCACCGTTAGCTCCTATTAAACCTACTTTTTCTCCTTCATTTATATTAAAAGTAACTTTATCTATAATTACATTTATACCATAACTTTTATGAATATCTTTACAACTTAAAACTATCATTTTTTCACCTTCCTAAAATGTTTTGTTAAATTTAATGTTATATTTTGTTTCTAAAAAATATATTTTCATAAAATTTAAAGGCTTTGATATTTATATCTTTAAAAAATAAGTATAATATTAAATGATAAAATACTTGATTTGTGAAACCAAGCATTAATAAATATTAAAAATGAATTTGAATATTGTGATAATGTAAAAGAATATAATCAAAATGTATTTTAAATATATTTTATATTTAAAAATAATATTTAATAACAAATTTGTATGTATACATAATATACATAATTTATATTCTACTATGAATGTAAATTTTTTTGTAGTATTAATTATAACAAAGATGTTTTAAACTTTAGAAATATGTTAAAATATTGACAGTAAATATAATTTAAGTCATACTATTAATGTATAGATAAAAAGAGAGGTGCGGTTATGGAAAAGAAAAAAAGCAATATATCAATGGCAGTTATTAAAAGGTTGCCAAAATATCATAGATATTTGCAAGAATTGATGAAAAATGATGTTGATAGAATATCATCTAAAGAACTTGGTGAAAAAATAGGATTTACAGCGTCCCAAATAAGACAAGATCTAAATTGTTTTGGAGATTTTGGCCAGCAGGGATATGGATATAATGTAAAAGATTTATATAATGAAATAAGTGATATATTAGGACTTACTAGATCTTACAACACAGTTATTATAGGTGCAGGTAATATAGGTCAAGCTATTGCAAATTATACAAGATTTGAAAAATTAGGATTTTCTTTAAAAGGAATTTTTGATGCAAATCCAAAATTAATAGGTATTAAAATAAGAGACGTAGAAATTGATGATATAGATAATTTACCTGATTTTCTTAAAAATAACAAAATAGATATAGGAATAATATGTGTACCTAAAGCAAGTGCACAAAAAATATGTGATACTCTTGTAGAAGGTGGAGTTAAAGGAATTTGGAATTTTGCACCAACTGATTTAGTAGTTCCAGAAAATGTTGTAGTTGAAAATGTTCATTTAAGCGAACATCTTATGACTCTTACTTATTTATTAAAAGATAAAAGTGATAAATAATTGTTAATATAATGTCATTTAATTAATTGTTTAAAACCAATATTTGTATAATTTAATAAATCAAAAGCCATATATATATAAAAAGATTTTTTCTAATTTTATCTATGGCTTTTGATTTTTTTATACTTTTAACAAATATTTCATAAATAGTACTTTTATAAGAAAGTAAAATGTGTTAGAATAAAATTGTTAAAAAAATATCAATCAAATATAAAAAACAGGAGGAATGCTAGATGAATAGATTTACTTTACCAAGAGATATTTATTTTGGGAAAAATTCTCTAGAAGCTTTAAAAACATTAAAAGGTAAAAAGGCAGTTGTAGTTACCGGCGGAAGTTCTATGAGAAAATTTGGTTTTTTAGATAAAACCATATCTTATTTAAAAGAAGGTGGATTTGAAATTAAACTTATAGAGGGAGTTGAACCTGATCCGTCTGTTGAAACAGTTATGAAAGGTGCAAAGATTATGAGAGAATTTGAGCCTGATTGGATAGTAGCAATAGGTGGAGGTTCTCCAATAGATGCAGCTAAAGCTATGTGGATATTTTATGAATATCCAGATTTTACTTTTGAACAAGCAGTAGTTCCTTTTGGAATTCCAGAATTAAGACAAAAAGCAAAATTTGCTGCTATACCATCTACAAGTGGTACAGCAACAGAAGTTACAGCTTTTTCAGTTATAACCGATTATAAAACTGAAATAAAATATCCGTTGGCTGATTTTAATTTAACCCCAGATGTAGCTATAGTAGATCCATCTTTGGCAGAAACAATGCCAGCAAAGCTTACAGCACATACTGGAATGGACGCATTAACTCATGCTATTGAAGCTTATGTTGCTTCATTAAAATCTGCCTTTTCAGATCCACTTGCAATGCAGGCTATTACTATGATTAAGGAAAATTTAATAAAATCATTTTATGGTGATAAAAAATCTAGAGAAGAAATGCATATTGCTCAATGCTTAGCTGGTATGGCTTTTTCTAATGCATTACTTGGAATAACTCATAGTATGGCACATAAAAGTGGAGCTGTATTTCATATTCCTCATGGATGTGCAAATGCTATATATCTTCCTTATGTTATAGACTTTAATAAAAAAGTTTGTAAAGATAGATATGCACAAATAGCTAAAAATATTGGACTTTCTGGTAACACAGAAGATGAATTAGTAGATTCTTTAACTAATATGATTAGAGAAATGAATAAAGAAATGAGCATTCCTCAAACTTTAAAAGAATATGGAATAAGTGAAAAAGATTTTTATGCAAATGTAGATAGAATAGCTGAAAATGCTGTTAAGGACGCATGTACAGGATCAAATCCAAGAGAAATATCAAATGAAGAAATGAAAGAACTTTTTATTTGTACATTTGAAGGGAAAAAAGTAAATTTTTAAAATAATTTTAATAAAAAGCTCTCTTGCATAGTAATGCTTGAGAGTTTTAATTTTAAAAACTTATATAAATATAATGATATAAAAATTAATAATTATACAAAATTATTAATTTTTATACTTTTTTTATAATTATTAATGAAATATTTTGATAATATGATATAATAATTAATAATTAAATTTTGTTATATATTTAATAGAGTAACTAAATGAAATTTGAGAATTTGTTTATATTATTTATTAAAATTTTTTAAAAATTAAATACTACATTTATTCAAAAAATTTTTTAAAAATTATATACAGGAGGATTAATAATGTACAAAATTGTAAACAAAAGAATATTAGCGCCCAATATATATCTTATGGATGTAGAAGCTGAAAGATTAGCTAAATCTGCTAAACCAGGACAATTTTTAATAGTTAAAATGACCGAAAAGGGAGAAAGAATTCCTCTTACAATATGTGATTATGATGATAGAAAAGGGACAGTAACTATAGTTTTTCAAAGCATTGGGAAATCTACTAAAGAAATGGCTAAGTATGAAGTAGGAGATAGTTTTTCAGATGTTGTTGGTCCTCTTGGACAGCCTTCAGAATTAGTGCATGAAGACTTGGATACTTTAAAAAATAAAAATATTATATTTATTGCTGGTGGAGTTGGAACGGCTCCAGTATATCCTCAGGTTAAGTGGCTTAATGAAAGAGGAATAAAAGCAGATGTTATTATAGGATGTAAATCTAAAGAATTTTTAATATTAGAAGATGAAATGAAAAATGTGGCAGGAAATGTTTATGTAGCAACTGATGATGGTTCTTACGGTTTTAAAGGTATGGTTACAGATCTTCTTAAAAATTTAATACAAAATGAAGGAAAACATTATGATTTAGTTGTAGCTATAGGACCTATGATAATGATGAAGTTTGTAGCTAAACTTACAAAAGAATTAGGAATAAAAACTGTTGTAAGTTTAAACACAATAATGGTAGATGGAACTGGAATGTGTGGAGCTTGCAGGGTTACTGTTGGTGGTGAAACTAAATTTGCATGTGTTGATGGACCAGAATTTGATGGTCATCTTATAGATTTTGATGAAGCTATTAGAAGACAGACTATGTATAAAAATGAAGAATTACAGGTAGAATTTAAAAAAGAGCATCATAAAAATGGAAATGCTGGCTGTGGATGCTGTGATTAACAGACTTAGAGGGGGAAGTATAAATGAACAGAATGAAAAGAGTACCAATTAAAGAACAAGACCCAAAGGTTAGAGTTAAAAATTTTGAAGAAGTTTGTTTAGGATATACTAAAGAAGAAGCTATGGAAGAAGCAGCAAGATGTTTAAATTGTAAAAATCCTATGTGTGTAACACAGTGCCCTGTAACTATAGAAATACCTAAATTTATACAACATGTTAAAAATGGAGAATTTGAAGAAGCGGCTAAAGTTATAGCAAGACAAAGTTCTCTTCCTGCAGTATGTGGGAGAGTATGTCCTCAGGAAACTCAATGCGAAGGAAAGTGTATACTTGGAATTAAAGGAGAACCTGTTGCAATAGGAAAACTTGAAAGATTTGTAGCTGATTGGTCAAGAGAAAACAATATAGATTTAACTGAAACTGAACCTAAGAAAGGCAAAAAAGTTGCAGTCATAGGAAGTGGACCTGCAGGACTTACATGTGCAGGGGATTTAGCAAAAATGGGTTATGATGTAACTATATTTGAAGCACTTCATGAACCAGGAGGAGTTTTAGTTTATGGAATACCAGAGTTTAGGCTTCCAAAGGATACTGTGGTTAAACATGAAATAGATAATGTTAAAAAGCTTGGAGTAAAAATAGAGACAAATGTAATTGTAGGAAAAACAATTACTATAGACGAACTTTTGGAAGAAGAAGGATTTGATGCTGTATTTATAGGTTCTGGAGCAGGGCTTCCAAAGTTTATGGGAATACCAGGAGAAAATTCTAATGGAGTGTTTTCAGCTAATGAGTTTTTAACAAGAACAAACCTTATGAAAGCTTTTAGAGAAGATTATGATACACCAATAAAAATTGGTAAAAAAGTAGCCGTAGTAGGCGGAGGAAATGTTGCTATGGATGCAGCAAGAACGGCTTTAAGATTAGGGGCTGAGGTTCATATAGTATATAGACGTTCAGAATCAGAACTTCCAGCAAGAGTTGAAGAAGTACATCATGCTAAAGAAGAAGGAGTTATATTTGATCTTCTTACTAATCCAGTAGAAATATTATCAGATGAAAAAGGCTGGGTTAAAGGTATGAAATGCATCAAAATGGAGCTAGGTGAACCAGATGCTTCAGGAAGAAGAAAACCTGTAGAGGTAAAAGGATCAGAATTTATTATGGATGTAGATACTGTAATAATGTCACTTGGTACTTCTCCAAATCCACTTATAGCTTCAACGACTAAAGGATTAAAAATAAACAATAGAAAATGCATAATAGCTCAAGAGGAAACAGGACTTACTACAAGAGAAAGAGTATATGCAGGTGGAGATGCAGTAACTGGTGCAGCTACAGTAATACTTGCTATGGGAGCAGGTAAAAAAGCTGCAAAAGCTATAAATGAATTTTTATCAAATAACAATTAATAATTATATAAAATATACCGATATATAAGTTTAAAAATTTATGTATCGGTATATTTTTATTAAGTAAATGTAATCACATAAACACATAAATAATAAATTCATATTAAGTAATTTAATATCTCTACAGTACTAGATTATAGGTTTATAATTACATAAATATTTATGTTAAGTATATGTTATACATTTAACATAAAAACTATATTATCATTATGTAAAGTGAATTGTAATATAAAATTTTTATTAATTATATGTTAAACAAAATAATTTAATTTATATTGAAAATGCTAAATTTATGGTATATATTAAAAACAAAAGATAAAAATTAAACTATAATATGTCTAGAGGAGAAAAATAATGGCTGATTTTGACAGTGTAAAAGAATTTGATAAAGGTATAATAATTAAAAATGTCAAAAATTTTGAACTCAATCATATTTTTGATTGTGGACAATGTTTTAGATGGCATAAAGAAGAAAATGGAAACTATATTGGAGTAGCTTTTAATAAAGTATTAGAAATAGAAAAAAAAGATAATGATATAATTATATATAATACAAATGAAGATGAATTTAATAAAATTTGGGTAGAGTATTTTGATCTTAATAGAGACTATGGTAAAATAAAAAAAATTTTAAGTAAAGATCCATTACTAAAAATTGCAGTAGAGTATGGGTATGGTATAAGAATTCTTAAACAAGATCCTTTTGAGATTGTAGTATCTTTTATAATTTCTGCCAATAACAGAATACCAATGATAAAAAAGACAATCGAAAATATTAGCAAAAACTTAGGGAATGCAATAGATTATAAAGGAAAAACTTATTATACTTTTCCATCTATAGAAGAACTTCATAAAGCTTCTATGGAGGACATAGAAGCTTGTGGTGCAGGTTTTAGAGCTAAATATATATATGATACAGTAGATAAAATATACAAAAGTCAAAAATATGAATATAATAAAAATTACGATTTAGATTTTATAAAAAATCAAGAAGATGATATATGCCATAGTATGCTCCAAAATTTCAGCGGAATAGGTCCTAAAGTTGCAGACTGTATTATGCTTTTTTCTATGAATAAGCTTTCAGCTTTTCCTGTAGATGTATGGGTAAAGAGAGCTATGCAGCATTTTTATCTTGCACCAGATGTATCTTTAAAAAAAATAAGAGAATTTGCAAGAAATAAATTTGGAGGATTTTCTGGATTTGCTCAGCAATATCTTTTTTATTATGCAAGAGAAAACAATATACATGTTTAATATAAATTTTAAAGGTGAAACTATGTTAATAAAAATTAAAGCATTTTGTAAAAACTTATTTAAATCAATGTATGATAATAGAGCATATATTATGATAATATTAATTGCACTTTTTATATTTATCATGGCATATGAATATTATGGTCATTATTTTAATATATTTAGAAATCCACAAAAGATAAAAAATATTATATTATCTTATGGTGATTATAGTATTTTTGCCTTTTTAGCATTACAAATTATACAAGTAATAGCATTTTTTATACCTGGTGAAGTTATACAAATTGCAGGAGGATATATATATACAACTTTTGAGGGAGGATTTCTTTCGTTATTAGGCATAACTATAGGAAGTGCTATTGTATATTCTATATCTAGATTTTATGGTAAGCCTTTTATAGAAAAAATAATATCAAAGAAACATATAAAATTTTTTGATAAAATTTTAAAACTTGGAAATATTAATTTTGCAATTTTTTTATTATATTTAATTCCTGGCATACCTAAAGATGTTTTAGCTTATATATGTGGTATTTCAAATATAAAATTTAAAAATTTTATGATTTATTCTACAGCAGGCAGAATTCCAGGTATATTTTTATCAGCATTTTTTGGTTTTAAAATGTATTCAGGCAATAAAAATATGCTTATTATTATTGCAATAACTGCATCTATTTTATTTATAGTTGGAATTTTTAAAGGTGAAAAAATTATAAAATCTTTAATTAGAAAGGAATAAAAAAGACATCATAATGAATTTTATATTTCATTATGATGTCTTTTTATTTTTATGTAAGATAAATATAAAATTATGCTGAATATTGATAATATAGCTAAAATAAAAATTGCACAATGAAAGAAAAATTCTTCAGGAAGAACATTTATAATAGGATCAAGTTCAGGATCAAATTCCCAATAATCGTTATTAAAAAATATTTTATGGAAAATAGTGAAACTTTTATCAAAGTTTATAGCAAAAGGTACAGAAAGCAATATAGGAATAGATATAAGAAATATAGAACTTAGTTTTAAAAATTTAAAATTTCTTTTTTTTATTTTATAAAATATTCCAAATAAACTTAAAAAGAAAGTAATATACATAATAGTATTAAATTTAATAAATATATTTTTTACTTCAGCAAAATGTATTTCACCTTCTTTAGAAGTTTTAAAAGAAGGCATATTAAGTTTAGTTATATTTTTATTTTTAAGATAATCTATTAATATATCATAATTTTTAATAATTTCTTCCTTTTGCATTCCATAATTTTTAGATATATTTAAATAATCAATATCTAAATAATATAATTTTTTAAATGATAAAGTAATATTAACAGATAAAGATATTAAAAATAATGCAATAGTTATAGATAATAAAAAATTTGTAAATTTATAAAAAAAATTATTTGATTTATTCATTAAAAAAAAATCCTCCGATTATAAAATATACTATTTATTTTATAAAACAGTATATATTTAGTCAACTATTATATTTTAATTAGATTTTTTCATGTATAAATTTAAATTTATAAGATAATAATATTTATTGTTTGAGTTTTATTTTGGATAAAATTATCAAATTGAAATTTTAATCAAAATTAATTAATTCATTATAAATTTAGAAATATAATAAAAAAAAGAGTAAAAAGGCAAATTATTAAAATATTTTATAATAAAATTATATTTTCAAGGTTAAATGAGCAAATAAGTTAAAATATGACATTTGCTATTATTCTAAGTATTAATTATTATAATAATTGTGTTAGCACTCATTAATGTTGAGTGCTAACAATAATGAATTTAAGTTTATAATATTATTAATCATAAATTATAAAAAAGTTTAAGGAGGGGTTTAAATGAGAATTAGACCACTTGGTGACAGAGTTGTTATTAAAAGATTGGAAGCTGAGGAAAAAACAAAAAGCGGTATAGTATTAACAGGTACTGCTAAAGAAAAACCACAAGAAGCTGAGGTTGTAGCAGTAGGACCTGGTGGATTAGTTGATGGAAAAGAAGTAAAGATGGAAGTTAAAGTAGGAGATAAAGTATTATTTTCTAAGTATGCCGGTACTGAAGTTAAAGTTGACGGCGAAGAATATACTATTATAAAACAAGATGATATTTTAGCAATTGTTGAATAATTAATTAAGTTTGGAGGGATGTAAAATGGCTAAAAAGATATTATATGGTGAAGAAGCTAGAAGAGCAATGCAAAGAGGTGTAGATGCTTTAGCTGACACTGTAAAAATAACACTTGGACCAAAAGGAAGAAATGTAGTTTTAGATAAAAAATTTGGTGCTCCTCTTATAACTAATGATGGAGTTACAATAGCAAGAGAAATTGAATTAGAAGATCCTTTTGAAAATATGGGAGCACAACTTGTTAAAGAAGTTGCTACAAAAACTAATGATGTAGCAGGAGATGGAACTACTACAGCAACACTTCTTGCTCAAGCAATAATAAGAGAAGGATTAAAAAATGTTACAGCTGGAGCTAATCCAATGCTTATAAGAACTGGTATCAATAAAGCCGTAGAAAAAGCTGTTGAAGAAATCAAAAAGATTTCAAGACCAGTTGATGGAAAAGAAGACATAGCTAGAGTTGCTTCAATATCAGCTGCTGACGAAGAAATAGGAAAGCTTATAGCTGATGCTATGGAAAAAGTAGGTAATGAAGGTGTTATAACAGTTGAAGAATCAAAATCTATGGGCACTGAATTAGATGTTGTTGAAGGAATGCAGTTTGATAGAGGATATGTAAGCCCATATATGGTTACTGATACTGAAAAAATGGAAGCTGTTCTAGACGATCCATATATACTTATAACTGATAAAAAGATTTCTAACATACAAGAAATCCTTCCAATACTTGAACAAATAGTTCAACAAGGAAAGAAACTTTTAATAATAGCTGATGATATAGAAGGAGAAGCATTAGCTACATTAGTTGTTAATAAATTAAGAGGAACATTCACTTGCGTAGGAGTTAAAGCACCAGGATTTGGAGATAGAAGAAAAGAAATGCTTCAAGATATAGCAATACTTACTGGTGGAGAAGTTATATCTGAAGAATTAGGAAGAGATTTAAAAGAAGTTACTATTGATATGCTTGGAAGAGCTGAAAGCGTAAAAGTTTCTAAAGAAAATACTACAATAGTTAACGGAAAAGGCGACGCAAACGAAATTCATAATAGAGTTAACCAAATAAAAGCTCAAATAGAAGAAACTACTTCAGATTTTGATAGAGAAAAATTACAAGAAAGATTAGCTAAACTTGCTGGAGGAGTTGCAGTTATAAAAGTTGGTGCAGCTACTGAAACAGAGCTTAAAGAAAGAAAACTTAGAATAGAAGATGCACTAGCAGCTACAAAAGCAGCTGTTGAAGAAGGTATAGTCCCAGGTGGTGGAACTGCATATATTAATGTAATAAATGAAGTTGCTAAACTTACTTCAGATGAACCAGATGTTCAAGTTGGTATAAACATTATAAAGAGAGCATTAGAAGAGCCAGTAAGACAAATAGCATTCAATGCTGGACTTGAAGGTTCTGTAATAATAGAAAAAATTAGAAACAGCGAACCAGGAACAGGATTTGACGCTTTACATGAAACTTATGTAAATATGATCAAAGCTGGTATAGTTGACCCAACTAAAGTTACAAGAAGCGCACTTCAAAATGCAGCTTCAGTAGCAGCTACTTTCTTAACAACTGAAAGTGTAGTTGCTGATATACCAGAAAAGAACCCAGCACCAGCAATGCCTGCTGGCGGAATGGGAATGGACGGAATGTATTAAAATAAAAAATAAAGAATTCCCCTATATTGGGGAATTTTTTATTTTTTGAAAAAAGAATATTGATAAAACCACAATTATGATAAAATATAAAAAAATAAATAAAAATATGTAAATTTATACTATTTTATATATTGTGTATACTTATGATTAAATGTATAATAATAACATAAATAAAAATTATTAAATTACATAAAATATTATATAATTTTAAATATAATTTATATAAAATTAAAATAATTACAATAATTAAAAAATTAACAAAGTATATAAAATATTGCATTAATTATATTAAAAAATTCATTTAAGGAGTATTATCCTATGGAATTTAAGGTTAAAAGAAGGCTAGGAGATTTATTAGTTCAAGAAGGTAAAATCTCAATGCTCCAGCTTAGAGAATCATTAATGAAACAAAGAACTTTAGGGAAAAAGCTTGGAGAAATTTTAATAGATGATGGATTAGTTACAGAAGAAGATATTATAGAGGTACTAGAAAAACAGACTGGAATTCAAAGGATAAATATAGATAGTATAACAATAGACAAAAAAGCAATAAAATCAGTTCCAGAAAGCATATGTTTAAAACATGATCTAATTCCATTTGGATTTAATGAAAACAAAATAAAAATAGCTATGTGGGATCCTTTAAATATATTTGCAATTGATGATGTTTCTATAGCGTCAGGATTTGAAGTTGAAACTTATATAGCACTTAAAAGTGAAATAAAAAAATACATAGAAAGATATTATTCTGATCAGCAAGTACTTAAAGCTGCAGAGGAACTATCAAAAGAAAAGTTGGGAGTAAGTAAGCTTCAAAATCAAATTGAAGAAGAAGAATTTAATAATATAAAAAATGCTCCTGTTGTTAAAATGGTAGATTATCTTATAAAAAATGCATTAGAAACTAGAGCTAGCGATATACATATTGAACCTTTTGAAAAGTATGTAAGAATAAGATATAGAATAGATGGACAACTTGTTCAGGTTTCAACGGTAGGAATTGATTCTCAAGCTGCTTTAGTTACAAGGTTAAAAATACTTGCTAATTTAAATATAGCAGAAAAAAGAATTCCACAAGATGGACGAATTATTACAAAAGTTGGAGAAAAAGAAGTTGATCTAAGAGTATCAATACTTCCAACTGTTTTTGGAGAAAAAGTAGTTATAAGAATTCTCGATAGAGATAATTATCAAGTTGGGATAGATAAACTTGGAATGGAAGATGAAGATATTAAAAAAATTAAAAATATTATAAAAAGCCCTCATGGAATAATACTTGTAACAGGACCTACAGGCTCTGGAAAGTCTACTACACTATATACTATATTAAATGAATTAAATAATGAAGATAAAAATATAATTACTATAGAAGATCCAGTTGAATATATGCTTGAAGGAATAAATCAAGTTAATGTTAATGTTAAATCAGGTCTTACTTTTGCTAATGGACTAAGGTCTATTTTAAGGCAGGATCCTGATATAATTATGATAGGAGAAATAAGAGATGAAGAAACAGCTCAAATAGCTGTTAGAGCAGCTATAACAGGGCACTTGGTATTAAGCACCCTTCATACAAATGATGCACCTTCTTCTATAGCAAGACTAATAGATATGGGAATAGAACCTTATTTATTAGCAAGTTCTATTGAAGGAATTATAGCTCAAAGGCTTGTAAGAAAAATATGTCCTAGATGTAAAACATCATATGAAGCTAATTCATATGAAAAATCTATTCTTTCATGTAATGAAAATGAGCATATAATTTTAAGTAAAGGAAAAGGATGTGCTTTTTGTAATAACTCTGGATATTTAGGAAGAACCGGAGTCTATGAAATAATGAAAATAGATAAAGAACATAAAGATTATATAATGAAAAATATAAACTCTGAAGCATTAAGGGAGCTATCAATAAAAAAAGGTATGAAAACTTTAAAAACGTATTGCAGAGACTTAGTCTTAAAAGGTATTACTACAGTTGAAGAATTAGTTAAAATTACATTTTTAAAAGAATAGAAATGAGGTGATTAATAATTATGCCTCTTTATAAATATAAAGCAGTGAATGAAAAAGGAGAAAAAATTGAAGGAACTTATAATGGTACATCTAAAGATGACGTTATTTCTATGATAAGTACTAATAATTATTATCCCCTTAAAATAGAAGAAATAAATGAAAGAGGGAAAATCAATTTTGAAATTTTTAATAGAGTAACAATAAAAGATATAGCTGTTTTTTGCAGACAATTTTATACTATGCTTGATGCGGGACTTTCTATAAATAATGCACTTCATATATTATCAGAGCAGCTTACTAATAAAAAATTTAAAGAAACAATTAGTAATATAGAAGAAGAAGTAAGAAAAGGTTCTACATTATCGGAAGCTATGAAATTACATAATAATATATTCCCTGATTTACTTATAAATATGATAGAAACAGGAGAATTAAGTGGTAATTTAGACCAAATTATGCTTAGAATGTCTAATCATTATGAAAAAGAAAATAAAATTAATAATAAAGTTAAAAATGCTATGATATATCCAATTATATTATCTATAATATCAATAACTGTTATATCTGTAATTCTTATTTTTGTAATGCCTGTTTTTGTAGATATGTTTACAAATAGTGGAGTAGAGCTTCCGTTAACAACTAAAATACTTCTTGGAATAAGTAATGGTATAAGGGAAAATATAATAATAATATTTTTATTAATATCAATTATTATTACTTTAGTAAGATATTATTTAAAAACTGATAATGGATTACTGTGGATTAATAAAATGAAACTTTCATTACCTATAATAAAAGAATTAAATCAAAAAATAATTGTTTCAAGATTTACAAGAACACTATCTACTATGCTTAGTAGTGGACTCCCTTTAATTCAAAGTTTGCAAATAGTTGGACAAGTAATAGGAAATAAATTAGTTGAAGATGCATTAAATACTGTAAGAGAAAAGGTAATAAAAGGGGAAGGATTAGCTTTGCCTATTAAAGAAACGGGACTATTTCCTCCAATGCTATCATCAATGATAGGTATAGGTGAAGAATCAGGTGCTCTTGATGAAATCTTAAATAAAACAGCAGATTTTTATGACGAAGAATTAGATACTGCAATAACCACTTTTACTTCCATGCTTGAACCAATAATGATAGTAGTAATGGGAGTGATAGTAGGATTTTTAATAATATCTATTATTCAGCCTATGTTTGGTATGTATAGTACCATACAATAAAATTAATTAGAATCTAAGGAGGATTTAACAATGGAAAAAAGAAGAAACACAAAAAAGAAAGGATTCACTCTTATTGAACTTATTGTTGTTATTGCAATAATAGGAATATTAGCAGCAATTATGGTTCCAAGGCTTACAGGATTTCAAGACAAAGCGAGAAAAACTCAGGTTGTAAATGATGCAAGACAATTAGCTACAGCTATTGACTCAATTATAGCTGAAACAGCAGATGGAAAAGTACCTGATGACGTCAAAGCTACAGAAGAGAAAACTGCTGCAAATATAATAGCTAATAAAGCAGTTCAGCTTGCAGGTATTGCTAAATCAGGGGATACAAAAGTTAGAATAACTGAATTAACAATTGGTGAAAATGGATCATTTACATTTAAAGAAAAAATAAATAATATAGAATACACTGCATCTAGAACTGCTACTGGAGAAGCTGCAACAGTTACACCATAAAAATTAATCTATTAAAAATGACAATAATTTAAATAAGGAAAAAGTGTAAAGTTTATTAAAACTTTACACTTTAATATATATTAAATGTATATCGAATTAATAAAAATATTTACTATAATTGATTACTAATATTTATAACAAATTAATAACTAATAAAATATAACTATATATACCATACATAGAAATTTATTTACAGTTTACTGTGATTTAATCATACTTTTTAATTAAATAAGAGGTGAGCTTTTTGGATTTAAAAAAAATTAAAACCTTAGATTTTAACAATTTAAAAAAAATTCTAAATTCTGATATATCTTCTTTAAAAAATATAAATAAAAAATCAAAAACAGTACAAATTGATTCGAAAATTAAACCTAAAAATACAAAATATGTAATATCTTTAGATATAGGAACTAATAAAATAAAAGTAGTGGTAGGCAAATACTCAAAAAATAAAATTATTATAAAAGATATTTTTTTGGTAAATACTCCAAAGGGAATAATTAATGATGGAAATATATTAAATAATATTCTTATGTCTGAAACGTTACAAAATATATATGATTTATGCAGAATAAAAACAAAAACCAAAAATGTTAATTGTATTATTAATAGTACTTCTATAATAAACAGAGAGATATTAATTCCAGCTGCTGAAGAAGATGAATTAGATACATTAGTAAAATATGAAATAGCCCAGTATCTTCCAATAAATTTAGAAGATTATATATTACAATATAATTTAATTGAAGAAATTAAACAAGATGAAATTAACAAATTTAAAGTATTGGTAGTTACTTATCCTGATAAATTAGCAAAACAGTATTATGAAGCTTTATTAAATGCTAAACTTATTCCTAATGCTTTAGATATTACTTTTAATTCTTTAAAAAAATTATTGTATAATACAACTATGATTAATGAAAGCGAGTATAATATTAAAGACACTGTTGCTTTTATAGATATGGGAGCTAATACTCTTAACATTAATATATATACTAATGGACAAATGGATTTTACTAGAATAGTAAAATCAGGAGGTAATTTTATTGATAATGAAATTAGTAAAAATACTGGAGTCAGCTTAAAAGAAGGAGAAGAAAAGAAAATAAAATATTGTAATTTAAATGGGTTATTTAAAGAAAATACAGAAGAATTTTTAATAGATAAAATAATAAAAGAAATAATTGATGAATGGATTGATGAATTAAATAGAATTATACAATTTTATAAAAACAAAAAAGTAGGGAACAAAATAGACAAGATATATATTTATGGAGGAAGTTCAAATTTAAACGGTATAGATATATATTTAAATTCAAAGTTAAACATACCAGTAGAAAAAGTAACAACTTTTAATAATATAGTTTTAGACAATAATATTGAAAAAAATGATTTAAATTTATATATAAATGCTATTGGTGCAATTATAAGATTTTAGGTTGGTGAATTTATAATGAATGATTTTAATTTTTTTCTGCCATATTTAAACAAAAATAAAAGCAATAAAGACACAAATTTATATATTATAGTTTCAGCAATAATATTAATGTTTTTTGTAGGTGGTACTTTTTTATGGAATAGTATAAGTATAATAAAATTAAATAAAGACATAAACGAAATAAATGCTCAATTAAAAAATCCTGAAAAAGCTGAAAAATTAAAAAAAGCAGAAGATATTTCTAATAAAGAAAAAATTTTAAATAAATATTACGATGGAGTTAAATTGATAGTTAAAGAAATAAACAAAAAAGATTTAGTAAAAAGTGAATTGCTTATAGATATAGCTTCAACTTTACCTAAAGATGTTTCTTTTAAATCTATTGTATTTGATGAACAATTTATACATATACAAGGTATATCCCAAAAAAGAGTTTCTATAGCAGAACTTCAATATAATTTAAAACAGCTTAAATTTATTTCAGATGTTCAAATAAGCAGTATTACAGACGGAAGTGATGGGGGATATTCATTTACATTAAAATGTGTGTTAAAGGATGTTGAGCAAAATGAAAATGAGTAAAAGAGAAAAAGTATTGATAATTATTTTAGCTTTATTGATTATTGTATATGGTTATTATGAGTATATTTATAAAAATCAAATTTCAAAAATTAATGAGCTTAAAACACAAAAGGTTACACTAGAAAACAAATTAAATTTTTTAAACAATATGATAGCAGATTTAGATAAAAATGAAAGTGATTTTAAAATATTAAATTCTAAAATTCAAGATACATCAAAAATTTTATATCCATATATTTCCCAAGAAAAAATAATTACAGAATTAGATAAAATTATAACTAACTCTAATATTATTGGTGCTTTTAATTTTTCAGAAGTTTCAGTTCAGCCAATAAAAAATAACAATAAAGAAGAAGATAAAAAAACAAAGGAAAGTTTTTTGCAGCCTACTGTAGATGAATACAATAATATAACAGATAATCAAAAAAATACAGAAAACAACAAGAATGAAAATGAAAATAAAACATATTCAAATAATAATTTAAATAATGATTTAAATATAGAACAAATGCAGGCAACTCTTTCTTTTAGAGGAAATTACAATAGTATTATTAATTTTATAAAAAATATAGAAAGCAATTCTAAAAAAATATTTATTACAAATATAAATTTAAATCAAAGTGATAAAAATGAAATCAGTGGATCATGTCAATTGGAGTTTTATGCTATACCTAAAATTGATAATTATGTAGAGGATGAAGAATATATAAAATGGAATTATAATGAAAATTATGGGAAAGCCAATCCGTTTGATGGTGGTAATTCTATAAATATTAGTAATACAATTGAAGAATCTAGTATTATTAAAAAAAATTCTTATGATTTTGTTATGAGTGTTAGAAGTATGAATTCAGATCTACCAACAATAATGCTTGGTAAAGCAAATGATAATTCTAAAAATACATATGTATATGCAGATAGTAATTCAAAAGAAAATGTTGAAATTGTTATTACAAAAGAAAATAATAATTACTATTATAAATATAAGACAAGCAGAGGAAGTTTCCCTATTCAATATAATGGTAATGGAGTAAAATTTCAACCTCTAAATGAATATATTTCACTTAAAATATATTCAAATAAAAGGCTTAATAATGATGATAATGCTGGAGCAAATATAAAAATAATAAATAAAACTGATAAAATAATAAATGTTGAAATAGAAAGTGATGATACATTAAATCCTAGAATTAATATATCTGGTGAAGGCAGCAGCATAAATGTTAAAAAAAATTAGGTAATTAATTTGAGAGGGGATAATTAATTGAAAAAATATATAATAAAAAAAGGTTTTACACTAATTGAAATATTGATAAGCATTTCAATACTTTTCATTATAATTATTCCTTTAAGTAATCTTATAATATCTTCAACTAAAATGAGTAAAAGTGGAGAAGAAAAGCAACAAGCTGTTACAATTGCTCAGCAAATAATTGAAGAAATTAAGGGTATACCTGATTTTAATTCATTTTCAACTTATGGGATTACTTTAAATAAAGTAGCTCAAGGTAAAGATGAATTTTATGGAAATAAAGTTTTAGATGAAGGATATATTGTAGATATACATATTAAACCAATAAATGATTTGTCTTTTTATAATAAAATAGATTCAAATGTAGTTTATGATGTAGATATATTTATTGAAGGTACAGATAACGATATAAGAATAAAGAAGGTAAATGACGTAAATGTAAATTATGCTATTAAATCAGGTGAACTTATAATTGATAATAATATTTCAAATATAAAAATAACCTATGGTATCAATGGAACTAATACATTTGAAAAAAATAATAATTCTTTTGGAAAAGTAAGGGTAAGCTTTGGAGCAAATACAAATATAAATAATAATTTTATTTTTAAAGCTTCAAATTATAATTTAGAACCATTTGAAATTTATATTGAAGTTGATTCAAATGCACATGTAAACTATTCAATGGATAATAACTTAGGAAAAATCAGAAAGTATTTTAATATCGTAAATTCAGAAAAATCTTCTTTTGCAAATAAAATTTATGATATCGAAGTTTCTATATCTAAAAATAATAAGCAAATTTATAAAGCAATAGCTAATAAGGTAATATATTAAATTGTTCATAAAGGGGGAAAGGTATGAGCAAGAAAAAAAGGGGATCTTCTTTAATCACTGTAGTTGTAATATTTTCTATATTAATTACTTTTGGAACAGCAGCTTTAAGCTTAACAGCAACAGACTATCAATCTAGAATTGCAGAAGGCAATCGTATTAAAAATTTATATTATTCAGAATCAGGATTGGATATAACTTATGGAGTTATAGAAAAGATGATAGAAACGTCAATTACTAAAAGTAACAATTCTGTTGATGATTTTATGCAAAACTTAAATTCCCAAATTGAAAAAGAAATAAATATGATAAAAAATGGTAAAAATGACGATTTAAAATATGTTAATTTAGATGGGAGCTTAAATGAAGAAAATATAAATAAAGAAAAAAATATAATATTTAAAGATATGTTTAAAAAATGGTTAACTGAGGCGTCTTTATATACTAATAATACTTCAAAGATAATATATGCAATAGAAAACAGTATATATTATGATAATTCTGGTAATATAATAAATTTTTATAATTCACAAAAGCCAGCAATATCAGTAATAAACATTGATAAAAATGAAAGTAATGGTAAAATAGTAGCTTTTAACGGCGATAATTTAGAACTGGAAGTTCAATCGAAATTTTCAACTTTAAAAGATATTTTTGGAAGTTTAACTCAAAAACCTTTTGAACGTATTGTTAGTGCTAAATTTATAATACATGTTCCAGATTATAAAGATAATTATTATGTAGAAACAAATATGCTTGATATTAAGGTAAATCCGGTATGGAAAAAAGCCATTTCAATAGATGGAAATTTAATTTTAAATGGGAATACAGAAATAACAGGGGATATTTTTGCTAAAGGTAGAACTGATGATAGTATAATAGATAAAGTATACGATAAATATAAAGGTGGTATAATTATTCAAGGTAATAATGGAGGCAAAGGAGATACAATATTAACAGGAGATATAGTAACTTCTAAAAGCTTTCACGTTAAAGATACAAATAATGTTAAAATACAAGATCCAAATGATATTAATAAAAAATTTAATCTTTATGCTGGTAATGTATATGTGGGGAAAAGTTCAAGTAGTGAAAGTAATACAATAAATAGCAGCTTAATAGTTAAAGGAAATGTATATACTGATAATGATTTAGCTTTAAATGCAAAAAATAGTAAAATTGAAATTGATAATTATTATGGTATTGGGGATTTAACTAAACCTAGCAATACAAGCGGAAGTAGATCATTATATGATAGAGAAATGATATCAAGCAGTATACTTATTAATACAGATGATATAGGAGAAGGATCTTCAATTACTATAAATGATGAAGCATATATTATGGGAACTGCGTATATTAAAACTCAGCCAGATAGTTATCAAACTGGAGAATCTGTAGCAGTAAAGGGGAACTACATAGCTTATGCAAGTCAGCTTACAGGGGATAGCGCTTTATATGAATCTGATGGGATAAATAGCTATAATGAACTTTATGGTAAAACAGCAAAAGATTTTAATTTAGATAGCAGTAAAGTATATTTTAAATATTATAATCCTTTGCAATTAGTAGATAGTTTTAATGATTCAAAAGATTTGGGAAAAGAGAATATAAAATTTATGACGGTAGAAGAAAAGAGTAAGTATTTTAAATATTACTCAAAAGAAAATAATAATTTAAATTTAAAGGGAAAAGGAATAAAACTGCCTGATAATACAGTAAGTATAGGGGCGTTTATTACTGAAAAAGGAGATTCATTTATAGTTAAAAGCCCATCTTATACACCTGAAAAGGAGGAGGAAGTTAGAAAATTTAGAAAAAATTATGCTTCACAAGTATTTGAAATGGGCAATCCTTCTAACATAAACGAAGATGAATTATTAGATGAATATTTAGAAGGTGATGTAAAAAAAACTGTAACTAATCAGGTTAATTTTAGTTTAATAAATGAAAATATACCTTTAGAAAATGATGAAGATAAAATAATATTAAGTAAAAATAAAAATGTAGTTATAGTTGGGAAAAATTCTCCTAATTATGTTGGAAGTTCTGATGAAATAATAATAAATATACCATCTGGAATTGCAAATGGAATTATTATAACAGGAGGGAATGTTACAATAAAAGGTGAATTAAATTTTACAGGTACAATTATAGCAGCAGGAGATTTAACTTTATATGGAGATGGATATAAAAAAAGAATAATTTATAATTCTAATTATGTTGATAAATTAATAGCATATAATTATGATAAATACTTTAATAAAATATTTAATACTAATGATTATATATATTCACAGAAAATAGAAGTTTTTTCACAGACTGATACTGCAAAAAATTTAGGAAGTAATAGTATTATAACAGATAAGTTAATAACTAAAAAATCATGGAAATTAATAAAATAATTAAGAGGTACATTTTTATGAAATTTAAAAGTAAAGGATTTACTTTAATAGAAATAATGGTTTCTACAGCTATTTTATCAATCTTATTATCAGTTATTTTTTCTATATTTATATCAACTCAAAAGAATATAAAAAAAACGGAAATAAAATCAGAATTGCAACTTAATGCAAAAAAATTATTGGAATGTATAAATAGAACTATGCAGGCAGGATATATATATTCAATAAGTAATAATAATGTAAATTTTATTAATTCCACATCTGAAAATTTAATTATAGATAATATTGTTTTAAAAAATGATGATGGAGAAACTTTTACTTTTAATCTTGATAAAAATACACATAAATTATTTTATAGCTATGATGGAGGTCAATTTAATAAAAGTGATGTAATAGAAAATGTTCACAATATTAAAGTAAGTATTATAAATGGGGAATCAGGAACTACTTATAAAGAATGTGATTCACTAAAATTATCTGTAACTTTAGCTAAAAATGGACCGTATAAAGATATTATAGATTATGTAGTTACAACTAATTTATATTTTAGAAATGCTAACTAGCAAGTTATTAAAAAGGGGGTGGATGTTAAATGATATATAAAAATAAATTTATTTATAAAATTACTATTTTTACATTGCTTATATTTACATCTAGTTTATTCATTTTTTCAAATAAAGTTAAATCTAATGAGGCAAAAGTTCCAATATTAAATATTACTACTAGTCAAAGTACTATTACTGCAGGAGTAAATGAAGAATTTTCAATAACTTATCATGTGCAACCCCAGCCAATACCGCTAGATAAAATAAGCCCACAGACGGAAAAAGAAATAGTTCTTGTAATTGATACTTCAGGAAGTATGGCTTCTTCACTTGATTCAAAAAATACTAGAATATCAGCATTAAAAACAGCAGCTAAAAATTTCGTAGATAAATTTGCTGGAAATGATAAAGTATATTTAGGAATTGTAGATTATGATACTTATTCTAAAGTAATAACTAAGACAAGTTATTCTGATGGTTTTATAAGTGCAAGTACAAATAATATAAGTACTATAAAAAATTTAATTGATAATAAGTTAGATGCTGAAGGTGGTACTAATATTGGAGATGGCATAAGAACAGCATTAAATATTCTTAATAGAAATAATAATAGGAAAAAATATATTATTGTAATGTCTGATGGTGAACCTACTGCTTTAACTTATACAGGTAAAGCTGGATATTATATGACGAGTTGGATGTGGGGTAAATATTATAGTATTGAAGAAACAATTCATGATAGTTCAAATAATGTATGGTGGTGGTCAAGTAAATTTCAAGAAAATACAGATTTTTGGAATTACTATACTTCACTTAGTAATTCTTCTCAAAAATATGGAGTTATTCCTTCAACAGATACAGACCCTGGGCTGTTTTTAAAATATAGCAAAATTATGGCTGAAGAAATAAAAAAAGTTGGATATACAAGTTATTTTATAGGTTTTAGCAATGAAAGTAATTCAAACAAATTATCTCAGATATCAGCCAGTGCTGGAGGTATATATCTTGATGCTAAAGATGCTTTTGCAATTGATAAAGTATATTCAGATATAGCAGATCAAATTAAAGCAGATTATATGGTTGAACAAGTTAATTTTAATTTTAATTTACCGGGAAATATTACTTATGCTGGCTCGCAGCTTAATTTAACTGTTAATGGATCATCTTATTCCAAAAAACTTCCTAATATTACTTATATATTAAATAGTACTAAAACTTATTATGAAGCACAGCCATTTGATATAGTAATAAATTTAAAGGCTTTAAAAAGCGGAACATATAACTTAGGTTCTAGTGATGGTTGGAATATAACCTATAAAAGTGTCAATGGAACAATTGTAAATGAATTAATTCCAAATGTAAGTATAGCTATAAGTTCAATTAATTTAGGATTTAGTCTAAATAGGAAAATTCTTGGAGTTAATGATAATTTAATAAATATAAATAAAGAATTTAAAATGGAGTATAATATAACACCAACACCAATAAGTACAAGTGCTTCAATTAAAGGGAAAGAAGTTATATTAGTGATGGATACATCAAAAAGTATGGGGCAAAATTTAAATGGAGAAGATACTAATTTAATTAATGAAAAAAAGCTTTCTATTATGAAAGATACTGCCTCATTATTTATAGATAATTTAAAAGGGAACTCAAATGTAAATGTTGGTATAGTAACATTTAATAAAGGAGCATCTGTATGTGATTTTGGTAATTCTCAATATTTAATTCCAAGTTCTAATGAAGATATTATTAAAAATAAAATAAATAGCATTACATTATCTCCCGATTCCAATGATGGTTCTAACATAGGAGATGGAATAAGAAAAGCATTGTGGTTATTATCTTCTAATAATAATAAAACTAAATATATAGTAGTTATTAGTGATGGGAATGCTGATTATTATTCATATAATAAAAATGATAGTAGTAGTTTTTATATAAATGTAGATAATGAATCAGAGTCTGGAGGTAAATTAGCTTATGCTGAAGGAATTCAAGCAGAATCTGATGGTGCAACAAAAGGAGAAAAATATAGTAAAATTATGGCGGAAACTATGAAAAATAACTTTGATCAAGTTGTTAAGCCTTATTTTATAGCTTTAGGGAATAAAGCTGATGTAAATCTTTTAAATACTCTTTCTAGTGTATCTAATGGTAATTTTATAAATTGTGCATCAAATGATAAAAACTTATTTTTGAATAATATGGAAGATATCGCAGATATAGTAAGATCTGAATTTATTATAAGAAATTCCATATTAACTGAAAGTCTGCCAGAGGGACTTCAATTTAGTGATTCTAATAAATATGTGCAAATTAATATACCTAAAATAGTTTATGTATACAATAGTTTATTAAAACAATATACAGCAGAAGCTTTTAGTATAGATTTAACTATAAAAGGTACATCTTTAGGAAATTATATTTTAACAAATGATGCCGTATTTCAATATAAAGATATTGAAGGTAATAATATAAACAAAAAATTCCCAGATTTTAATTTAAAGATAAAAGATGACTATGTATTAAAACAAGGTTTATTTAATATAAGACCTTCAGATAATACTCTTATAGGAGAAAGTTATTTAAATACTGATTTAAATGCCACCAATATTGCAGATAATTTTATAACTCAAGTAGCTGCATATTTAAAAACTTCAGGTCAAAAAACTACACTAAAAATATCTATTAATAAAGATTTAAATAATAATATAAAAAATATAGATAATTTGACTTGTAGAGTATATAAGGTTAATCCTATAAACAATAGCTTAAATGAAATAAATGGAATCTGCGACATAAGAAGTTATGGAAATAATTATAATGAGATTATTATTAATATACCAGAAAGTACTGATTTAAATTATAATTATTATATAATTAATTACAATTTTAAAGCCAAAGGAGATATTGAAAAAGGATATAAAGTTAATTGTACAGCATTAATAGAGGAAACTCAAAAAAATAATACTTTAATATTAAATGCTGTTGGTTTACCAGATTTATTTTAAGTAAAAAGTGCAGTAATATTGCACTTTTTATTTATATTATATGTTCAGCGTGGATGGAATATTTAATAAAAAGACTTTTTGGGAGATAATTATATTATAATTAATAAGAAAGAATAAATTTATAAGGAGAATTTCAATGTTAAATATTATATATGGGATTTTTATATTTACTATAGGGCTTATGCTTGGAAGTTTTTTTAATGTTTGTATATATAGGATACCTAGAGGTGAATCAATAGTTTATCCTCCATCTCATTGTACAAGTTGTGGTGAAAAGTTAAGATATATGGATTTAATTCCGGTTTTAAGTTATATTTTTTTAAAAGGGAAATGCAGATATTGCAATGAAAAAATTTCTATTAGATATGCTGCAATTGAACTTTTTACAGGAATATTATTTTTATGTATATATTTAAAATATGGATTTACAATTGAAGCAACAAAATATATGATACTTTCCAGCTTTTTAATAATAATAGGTATGATTGATTATTATACTATGGATGTTTATTCAATAATTACTTATACTGGAATTATAGTTGGAATAATATTTATCCTTATAGAATATTTAACAAAATCACAGATTTATACATATTTATATGGAGGAATTTTAGCAGGATTAGTAATAGCATTAATTATAATTTTAACTAAAGGAATGGGGTGGGGAGACTTTGAAATATGTATTATGAGTGGATTATATTTAGGTTTTTCTAAATCCATTGTTATGCTTATGGTATCATTTATACTAGGAGGGATTATAGGAATTTTATTAATAATTAGTAAGAAAAAAACAAAAAAAGATTATATTCCTTTTGGTCCGTATATAGTTTTAGGTAGTATAATTTCTATTCTTTTTGCAGATAAAATTATTTTGTGGTATTTAGGGTTTATTCATTGACAAAATTTAAATATTTCATTAAAATAGAATAAATCAAATATTGAAGAATTAACTCATATATCCCCTGAATATGGCAGGGAGTTTCTACCGGAAGCCGTAAATTTCCGACTATGAGTGAATATTAATATGTTTTTTTGGCATACTAATTTCACTTATAGTTTTGTGCGATTAGTATGCTTTTTTTGTACAGTTTTTTATTAATTTAAAAATTTTCACATCTTAGATATTACATTAAACTTTAAATATCAAATTATTTTATATTATATATTTGAAAGGAGTACATTTATGGCAAAAATTATTAAACAGGCTTATACTTTTGATGATGTTTTGTTGGTACCAAATAAATCAGAAATACTTCCAAGAGATGTAAACTTATCTACAAATCTAACTAAAAAAATATCTTTAAATATTCCAATTATGAGTGCTGGTATGGATACAGTAACGGAATCTAAAATGGCAATAGCAATTGCAAGAGAAGGTGGTATAGGTATAATTCATAAAAACATGAGCATAGAAAGACAAGCTTATGAAGTTGATAGAGTAAAAAGACAGGAGAACGGGGTAATAACAGATCCTTTTTCACTTTCTCCAGAAAATACTATACAAGATGCTTTAGATCTTATGAGCAAATATAGAATATCTGGCGTTCCAATTACAGAAAAAGGGAAATTAGTGGGGATTATAACTAATAGAGATATAGTATTTGAAAAAAATTATGAAAAACCTATTAAAGAAGTTATGACATCTGAAAATCTTATTACTGCTCCTGAAGGCACTAGTGTAGATGAAGCTAAAGAAATATTAAAGAAACATAAAGTCGAAAAACTTCCTTTAGTAGATAAAGAAAATAATTTAAGAGGATTAATTACTATAAAAGACATTGAAAAAACCAAAAGATTTCCAAATGCTGCAAAAGATGAAAAAGGAAGATTGCTTTGTGGTGCAGCTGTAGGAGTTACAAATGACATGATGGATAGAGTTGAGGCTTTAGTGAAAGCTTCTGTAGATGTAATAGTTTTAGATACAGCCCATGGGCATTCAAAAGGTGTATTAGAGGCAGTTAAAAATATCAAAAAAGTTTATCCAGAACTTCAAGTTATAGCAGGTAATGTAGCAACAGCTGAAGCAACACACGATCTTATTGAAGCTGGTGCTGATTGTGTTAAAGTTGGTATAGGACCTGGTTCTATTTGTACTACAAGAGTTGTAGCAGGTGTAGGTGTACCTCAGCTTACTGCAATTATGGATTGCGTTGAAGAAGCTGAAAAGTATGGCATTCCTATAATAGCAGATGGAGGCATTAAGTATTCAGGAGATGTGGTAAAAGCACTTGCAGCTGGAGCAAAGGTAGTTATGCTAGGTTCTCTTTTTGCAGGTTGTGAAGAATCCCCAGGAGAAAGTGAAGTTTATCAAGGAAGAAGTTATAAAGTTTATAGAGGTATGGGTTCACTTTCAGCTATGGCAGCAGGAAGTAAAGATAGATATTTTCAAGAAGGAAATAAAAAACTTGTTCCAGAAGGTATTGAAGGAAGAGTTCCTTATAAAGGCTATGTTGCAGATACAATTTTCCAAATAATAGGTGGACTTCGTTCGGGCATGGGATATTTAGGAGCTAAAGATTTAAATACATTATATAAAACAGCTACTTTTGTGGTGCAAACTGCTTCAGGACTTAGAGAAAGTCATCCACATGATGTAACAATAACTAAAGAAGCTCCAAATTATAGTATATAAATAAATTAGATTTTAAAGAATATATGAGAACGCAATAATTATTTGCTTTTGCGATTTCATAAGGAATATAGGAGGGTAACAAGTTAAATGGATAGAGAATTAGTTTTAATAATTGATTTTGGAGGACAATATAATCAGCTTATAGCAAGGAGAGTAAGAGAATGTGGAGTTTATTGTGAAATTGTACCCTATACATATTCCATAGATAAAATAAGAGAAAAAGATCCTAAAGGCATAATATTTACAGGCGGTCCTAATAGTGTTTATGAAGAAGGAGCACCTAAAATAGATAAAAAAATTTTTGAATTAAAAATACCTATACTTGGAATATGTTATGGACATCAGCTTATGACTTATACTTTAGGCGGGGAAGTTAAAAGTGCAAATACAAGAGAATATGGAAAAACAAATATAATATTAAATAAAACTTCTCCTATTTTTAAAGGCATAGATAATAACAATAGTTGCTGGATGAGCCATACGGATTATGTAGCTAAAGTCCCAGAAGGATTTAATGTAATTGCTAGTACTAATGGATGCGATATAGCAGCTATGGAAAATAGAAAAGCAAAATTTTATGGAGTACAGTTTCATCCTGAAGTAGAGCATACTCCTTTTGGATTAAAAATGATTGAAAATTTTCTTTATAATGTATGTGAGCTTAAAGGCGACTGGTCTATGACTTCTTTTGTAGAAGATAAGATAAAATCTATTAAAGAATTAGTTGGAGATAGAAAAGTTATTTGTGCATTATCAGGAGGAGTTGATTCTTCCGTAGCAGCAGTTTTAGTTCATAAAGCAATAGGGAAGCAGCTTACATGTATATTTGTAGATCATGGCCTTCTTAGAAAAGATGAAGGAGATCAGGTTGAAAATATATTTAGAAAACAATTTGATATGAATTTAATAAGAGTAAATGCAAAGGAAAGATTTTTAGGAAAGCTAAAAGGAGTTAGTGATCCTGAAAAAAAGAGAAAAATAATTGGAGAAGAATTTATAAGAGTTTTTGAAGAAGAAGCTAATAAACTTGGGAAAATAGATTTTTTAGTTCAAGGAACAATTTATCCAGATGTAGTAGAAAGTGGCACTGGAACCTCTGCAGTAATAAAAAGCCATCATAATGTTGGAGGTCTTCCTGAAGATATGAATTTATCTCTTATAGAACCTTTAAGAGAATTGTTTAAAGATGAAGTAAGAAAAGTAGGAGAAGAACTTGGTATACCTCATGATTTAGTATGGAGACAGCCTTTCCCAGGACCAGGACTTGCAATTAGAGTTTTAGGAGAAGTAACAGAAGAAAAACTTCATATTGTAAGAGAAGCAGATGCGATTTTTAGAGAAGAAATTGCTAATAACGGTCTTGAAGGTAAAATATGGCAGTATTTTGCATGCCTTCCTAATATTCAATCTGTAGGAGTTATGGGAGACGAAAGAACTTATTGCCATACAGTAGCATTAAGAGCTGTTACAAGTTCAGACGGTATGACATCAGATTGGGCAAAAATACCATATGAAGTTTTAGATATAGTTTCTAGAAGAATTGTTAATGAAGTTAAAGGAGTAAACAGAATTGTTTATGATATAACTAGTAAGCCACCGGCTACTATTGAATGGGAATAAAGAAAAAAGGTCTGTAAGCCTTATACAAAAAGGGCTTGCAGACTTTTCCTTTATGCTGTGATTCTAATTTGATTCTACTTTAATTTTTCAAGGGCATCTACTACTTTATTTTGCTTATTAGGATACAAATGAGAATATGTATTTAATGTAGTTTCTATCTTTTCATGACCTAACCGTTCAGCTATCAATAAAGGTGTAGAACCTAGTTCAACCAATAAGGAGGCATGGCTGTGTCTTAAATCATGGAGCCTGATTCTTTTGACGCTGTCCTTTTTACAACCTCTATCCATTTCGTGATGCAAGAAGTACTTAGTGAAAGGGAATATCCTATCATTAGGCTTAATATCATAGAGTGTGTTAGTATAGCTCCTCAAATCTTCACATAAGAAATCTGTTATCGTTATAACTCTATTGCTCTTTGGTGTTTTAGGAGCTGTTACTACATCCTCTTTCCCCAATCTTTGTATTGATTTATTAATGGTTATAGTCTTGTTATCAAAGTCTATATCAGCTAGAGTAAGAGCCATTAACTCTCCAATTCTCATGCCTGTCCAATATAAAGTTTCAAAAGCTATTTTTGATTGAGGCTTGTCTTCTACATACTCTATAAATTTCATATATTCATCCTTTGTCCAAAACATCATCTCTTCAACATTTTTCTTACCCATACTGCTGGCTTTGTGGCAAGGGTTCTCTTTTAAATCATAGTACTTAACGGCATAATTAAATATAGCAACTAACTGATTGTTAATTGCTTTAATGTAAGTTTCATAATAGTCCTTTTCATCCTTCATCAACTTATTTTGTCACTTTATTATATGTGTAGCCTTAATTGTATTTATAGGCATGTTTTTAAAGTAAAGAAGGATCTTTAACTCTATCATATATTTTTTATAAATGATACGATAAGAATGTAAGAAAGCGATCATTTAAGAAAGTACAAATTTATTATAACCTATCCAGGTTTAAATAAATTTTAAATATAGTGAACAAGGTATAATTAGAAATACTTACAATATTTGTGTAGTATGTTGAATGTTTTCGTCAAAATGAATAAAATATTATTATATACACCAAAAAGTAGAGGTGCATAAAATATGATTGAATATATAACTACTCAAGAAGCAGCAGATAAATGGAGAATTGCTGCAAGACAAGTTCAACTATTGTGCTCACAGGGGCGCATAGAAGGAGCAGTTAAAAAAGCTTCAGTCTGGCTTATTTCTCAAGATGCAGAGAAACATTTAGATGGACGAGCTGGGCAAAAAGCGACCAGAAAGAAAAATGATAATGTTTTAAGTGGGGGTATTGGCTGTGAGCGGCATTATTAATTCAAATGAACAGTTGATAAATAAAGTAAATAGTGTGCTGTCTAATAAGAAAAGCAGCCGAGTAAATATTATAAATGATAAATTAACTCTTTCAGTCTTTTCAGAGTTAAAGGAGAATATGAGCAAAGTAAAGGATATTAATCTTATAATAAGAGATTCCTCTTATATCCCTTCAGGACGAGAGATATCAAGAGAATTTGCAATAAGCCGTACAGTCAATGATATGCTCTTTAATTCCTATGACATTATTGAAAAGAATAAGTTAAATCACTTAAATAAGGCAAGAAGCATGCATGAATTTATAGAAAAGCATGTAAATGTAAAAAGGGTAAGGAACAAAGCCGTTGTAAAGAGCAATTTAATGCTTATTGATAATGACTATGCAGTGTTTGGAGATTCATCTTTAGAAATAACTAAGAAAGCTCTGACAGGCTTATTTAAAACTATTAATTTTAATGTAGAGCTTACAGATAAGGATCAAGTTCAACAGCTATCAAAGAACTTTGAATTGCTTTGGAATAGTAAAGAGTATACAGAGGATTTTAAAAAGCAGCTGCTTGAAAGTTTGAACTTTATATATAAGGAATATGGTCCGGAGTTTATCTATTTCTTTACATTGAATGAACTCTTTGGGGATAATCTTGATTCGGATGTTGAAAAATTTGAAAATGACCGCATAGGTTTTAAAGATACTGAAATTTGGAAGAGTCTTTTTAAGTTTCAAAAGGATGCTGTTGTTTCTGCTATCAGAAAGATTGAAAAATATAATGGTTGCATAATAGCAGACAGTGTAGGCCTTGGCAAAACCTTTGAGGCTCTTGCTGTTATAAAATACTATGAATTAAGACAGCATAGAGTATTAGTACTAACCCCTGCAAAGCTTTATGACAACTGGGAATCATTTAGAAACTCTTATATAGATAATAGATTTGCCAGGGATAGGTTTGCTTTTGACATAGTTTGCCATACTGATTTATCAAGACAGTCAGGAAGGGCACGTAGTGGTCTTGACTTGTCACGTATAAATTGGGGTAATTATGACTTACTGGTTATTGATGAATCCCATAACTTTAGAAACAGGAATGAAAATCCTGAAAAGATGACAAGGTACGGTAAACTGATTAACGAAATAGTAAAAAAGGGTGTTAAAACCAAGGTTTTAATGCTATCAGCCACTCCAGTTAACAATTCACTTACAGACTTAAAAAATCAGTTAAGTGTCATAAATATTGATGATGATAAAGCTTTTAAGGAAGAGGGCATCCCAAGTATTGATGGAGTTTTAAGAAAAGCTCAAAAAGAGATAAATGAGTGGATGAAAGAAAGTAGCAGGAGCAAGAATGTCCTGCTTGACAGGCTGCCATCTGAATTTTTTAAATTGCTTGAGATGATTACAATATCAAGAAGCAGAAAGCATATAACACAATACTATGGTAACGATAATGTAGGAAAGTTTCCAGACAAGCTTCTTCCTAAGACTTATAATCCAGAAATTGATAGCAAAGGAAAGCTTTTAAAATTTAAAGAAACCAATGAAGTTCTTGAAAAGTTAAAGCTTGCAGTGTATTCACCTATGTCATATATTAAACCCCAATATAAGGAGTATTATAGAGAAAAATACCAAACGGTTTATGGAGATAGGGTAATATTTTATCACGAGCAGAGAGAACTTATAACAGCTACATTACATCGCTTTAATTTATTCAAGCGTCTTGAAAGTTCTGTTTATTCTTTTGGAGAAACCATAAGAAGGCTTATGGAGAGAATAGATAATTATATTAATGTGATAACTAAAGATTCAGAACAGAAATTAAATCTTGAAGTAGATGAAATAGATGATGAAGATGAAGTTACACTTGATTATAAATATGAGATAAATGTTAAGCATTTGATGAGCCAAAATTTCCTTGAAGATTTGCTCTATGATAAAGAGATACTAAAAAATATTATGAAAGAGGTTAAGGAAATACTTGAAAATGATAGGGATGAGAAATTAAGAACTCTTCAAGATGTTATAGTTAATAAAATAATAGCTACTCCTTATAATCCTGGAAACCGAAAGATATTGATATTTACAGCCTTTGCAGACACAGCAAACTATATTTATGAATCAATAGCAGATGAGCTTAAAAGACATGGAATTAATACTGCATGTATTACAGGTTCAGGAGAGCCTAAAACAACATTAAGCGGAATAAAAAAGGAATTTAATGCAGTGCTCAAACACTTTTCACCTAAGTCTAAGATTGGTGAAGAACTTCCAAAGGAAATGCAAATTGATGTTGTTGTGGCAACAGACTGTATTTCTGAAGGACAAAACCTTCAGGATGCAGACTGCGTAATTAACTATGATATACAATGGAATCCCGTTGTATTAATTCAAAGATTTGGAAGAATTGACAGAATAGGAAGCAAAAATGACAAGATAGCTATGATAAATTTCTTCCCTAATATGGAGCTTAATGAATATTTGCAGCTTGAGAGACGAGTTAAAGGTAAAATGATGGCAGCAAATCTTTCATCAACAGGGGATGAGGATATACTTTCACCTGAAATGAATGATTTTATCTTTAGAAAGAAACAGCTTGAAAGACTTAAAAATGAGGTTGTAGATATAGAAGATTTAAATGACAATATATCCCTTACTGACTTAAATATGAACGATTATCTTTATGAACTTGCTGGATTTGTAAGGCAAAACCCTGACATAAAAAGGGTGCCAAGGGGCGTTTATTCTGTAGTACAGGGAGATAAAAAGGGATGCATCTTCTGTTTTAAACATTTAAAAGATGAATCAAAACCTAAGAGTGAAAGTTCATTGTATCCATACTATCTTATGTATGTATCAGAGAATGGAGAAATTTATTTTGGAAATAGCAGTGCCAGGGAAACACTAAAAGAGTTTAGAAAGCTTGCCTATGGTAAGATAGAGCCTAATAGATTACTTTTTGAAAGATTTAATAAGAGAACAAAAAATGCAGCAGATATGAGCTTTTATTCAAAACTACTTAATAAAGCAATATCACAAATATTGGGAGAAGAGGATAAAAAGGCACAGCAGAGTATTTTTGATTTTGGAGGATATGAAAATAGCTTTGAAAATGTAAGCAGTGACGATTTTGAGTTAGTATCCTTCCTGGTTGTAGAGTAGGAGGTGGATTAATGTTTAATCTTCCACCAGACTATGAGGTTAATAAAAAGTTTGATATAAAGATGTTTACAACCTCCCAGCTTACTCCAAAGGAGAAGAAGTATTTTAAAGATAATGTGGTTCAAATAGAATTAAAATATCAAATTACAGGAGAAGATATTGCATCATTTATTGATGAGGAACATAATTGTCAAGCTATAATGTTTTTTGAGGTTGAAGTTAAGGATTTAAAAAGTGCAAAAACTATAGGAGAAATTATTCAAAGAGTTGTAAAACCATTAGTTGTAATAAGATTCTTTGACTTTAAGGGTATGGAAAGATATTGTTTTGCCTATAAAAGACTTAATAAACTTGATAATACCCAGATAGTTATAGATGAAATTATATTTACACCTATATCATCAATTTTTCTGCAGAATGAAACTAAAGAATTAATATCAAAATATTTAGATTTTGATGAAGTTAAAAACAAGGTTAATAAGCTTTTCTTTTATTATGAAATGTTTAGCAAAGCTGCAGTAATCAGTAACAGGGCATATTTTTTCGGATACAGAGGCGTTTTATCATCAAACATATTCTATGACCTTGATACTATGAAATTATTGACCAGACTTTTTAGGGAAATTGAAGGTTTTGAGAGAGAAAAAAGTATTGCAAATACTACAGCTGAGAAGGCTCAGATTAATATGAAGATCAAGAATACTATTGATAAAATCAATAAACTTACAGAATGACAGGAGGATAAACATGGAGAATAAAGTAAGTAGGGAGATATTCAATCCTATAAATGAAAATATAAAAAAGCTTGAAAGTCTCTTTCCAGGAGTAGTAAAGGATGGACAAGTTGATTTTGAAGCTTTAAAGCAGGAACTTGGTCAGTTTGAAGAGGTAGGAAAAGAAAAGTATGAACTTACATGGCCAGGAAAAACACAGGCAAAACAGCTTGCAAATACAGATATAGTAGGTAAAACATTAAAATATGTACCAGAGGACAGCAAAAATCCAGAAACAACTGAGAATTTATACATTGAGGGTGATAATCTTGAAGTATTAAAGCTACTTAGAAATAGCTATTATGGAAAAATTAAGATGATTTATATAGATCCGCCTTATAATACAGGTAACGACTTCGTCTATAAAGATAATTTTGCAATGGGAGTTACTGAAAATGAGAAAATAGAAGGTAACATAGATGAAGAAGGTAATAGATTAATTAAGAATCAAGAAGGAAGTGGAAGATTTCATTCAAACTGGCTAAATATGATGTATCCACGTTTGAAAATAGCTAAGGATTTATTAAAAGACGATGGAGTAATATTTATAAGTATTGACGATAATGAAGTTGACAATTTAAGAAAAATATGTAGTGAGATTTTCGATGAAAAAAATTTTGTAGGTGAAATAATTAGAAAAACAAAATCTATGACAGCGGACAATGGAAATGGTTTTAATCTACAACATGAGAATTTGATGATATACGCTAAAAATAAAATGAATGTATACCTCTTAGGAAAAGAAAAAGAATTTGAAAATTATTCAAACCCTGATAATGACCCAAATGGGGACTGGTGTTCTGGTGATCCAAGTGCAAAAAGTGGCGGGGATACGACTTACTTCCCTATAGTAAATCCTTATACTAATAAAGTAGATTACCCTCCAAAAGGAAGATATTGGGCGTTCTCTCAAAGTACTTTAAAAAATTATATTGAAAGAGGGAAAATTAAATTTAAAGAAGATCATAAAGAAAACGAGAGAGGCTTTATATTTAAGAGATACAAAAATGAGGCAATGAATCCATATAATCCTGTCAATAGCCTATTTGCTATTGATAATGAGTTCATGAATCAGAGGGGCACAACAGAACTAAAAGAACTATTTACAGAATCGATATTTAGCTATCCCAAACCTACCACTTATTTATATGAATTGATTAAATGTTCTACCAATGATGATTCAGATATTATTCTTGACTTTTTCTCAGGGTCAGCCACAACTGCTCATGCTGTAATGCAGCTTAATGCTGAAGATGGAGGAAATCGTAAATTTATAATGGTACAACTTCCAGAAAACTTGCATGAAAATTTAAAACAAGCCGATACCAATAGTAAAGCTATAATTGAAAATGCAATAACTTTGTTAAATAGAAACAACAAACCATGTTTATTAACTGAGATTGGCAAAGAACGTATCCGTCGTGCGGGTGAAAAAATAAAAGAGGAATTTAAAGACAAGGAAGGAATAGAAAACCTTGATATTGGATTTAAGGTTTTTAAAGTAGCTGATACAAACATCAGATGGAATAGTGAGGCGTTAAAAGAGGGACAGATAACTATGGAGGAGGCTACACTTAAAAATAAGGATTTAATTGATTTTAATCCTGGCTTTACTGATATAGATGTAGTTTACGAAATAATGCTCCGCCACAGGGATTTTCCACTGACCTCAAAGATTGAAAAACTATCAAACATAGGAGAGAGGACTTATATATTTGCTGATGCAATAGTTGTATGTTTAGAAGAAAAGGTAACAGACAAAATAGTTGATGGAATTGCAGCCATAGATCCAAAGCCTATTAAAGTAATATTCCGTGATAGTGCCTTTGATGATGATATCTCCCTGAAGCTTAATACAATGAATCGCCTTGATGCACAGCTTAAAAAGCATAATCAAGGGAAAGAACAGTCCTACAGAGTAGAGTTTATTTAAGCTCAGAAAACATATTGGTGCAATTATTATGTGCTATTTTGGAATACAGGAGGGGAGATAGAGTATGACGCAGAAAATAGTTTTTAATTTTGATGAAAGCTTGGAATATCAACGTAGAGCTATAAATGCTGTTGTAGATCTTTTCAAAGGTCAGGACAGGGAGCTTGGAGATGTAATATACAGGGGTGCAACACGCCATATAAAAAGACTTGGGGAGAAGGATCCAGTAAGAAATAGGCTTGATATTGGACCAAGTATAATACTGAATAATATGAGGGAAGTACAAAATAAAAATATGCTCTTTCCAAGTAATGCTTTTGATGCAGGATATAACTTTACTGTAGAGATGGAAACAGGTACAGGAAAGACTTATGTTTATCTTCGTACTATTTTAGAGCTTTATGAAGCGTATAACTTTATGAAGTTTATAATTGTTGTACCTACTGTTGCTATTAGAAAAGGTGTAGAAAAAAGTATAGAGATGTTAAAGGAGCATATTAAGACACTTTATCATGGTCTTGATATATCAAAACATGCCTTTGTATATGATTCAGATAACCTAGGAAAGCTTACGGATTTTGTTGAAGCAAGAGATTTAAGAATAGCTATAATGAATATTCAATCCTTTAACAAGGATACAAACAAAATAAGAAAAGAAGATGAAACAGGCAGGGTACTTTGGGATTTACTAAAGTATGTAAATCCTATTGTTATTATAGATGAACCACAAAGACTTGAGGGCAGCAGTAAAAAAAAGACTGCATCTTTAAGTGCAATTGAGGAACTGAATCCACTGTTTATATTAAGATATTCAGCCACACATAAAAAACTCTATAATCAAATATATAAACTGGACTCTTATGAGGCTTATAAACAGGATTTGGTTAAAAAAATAGAAGTTAAAACAATATACAGCAATATAAGTAAAGACTATAATTATGTACGCTATGTAGAGTTCACAAAGGATTTAAAGGCGAAGATAGAAATATTCTATAGTGAGCCTGGTGGAAGTGTAAGGTTTAAGACATTTAATGTATTAAAAAATGCATCCTTATTTGAGTTATCAGGGGGACTTTCACAATATAAAAATATGATAGTATTAGAAGATCCACATAAAATAAATGGCCTTAAGATTGGGTTAGGAGATGATGTTCTCGTCCTCAAGGAAGGAGAGAATAATTATGATGTTGATGAGCTTGATTTAATTAGAATTCAAATAAGACTGACAATACAAAAACACTTTGAAAAGCAGTTAAAAATACTTGAAAAAGGTTATAAAATTAAGGTAATTTCACTCTTCTTTATAGATGCTGTAAAGAATTTTAGAGACAGTGAATCCTGTGATGGCAGAGGACTGTATGCTAAAATATTTGATGAAGAATATTCAAAGATTATCATTGACCCAAGATACAATGAAGTATTTAGAAAGTATCCAGAGCTTTTTCCAGAGTACAAAAGCGTTCAAAAGGTAAGAGAAGGATATTTTGCCCGTGATAAGAAGAATAACGAGACAGAAGTAGAAGGTTTTGATTGGTCTAAGGATGAAATTAATATGAATAAGAAGGCTCAAGAAGATATAGAGAGAGGAATTCAGCTCATACTTGATAAAAAGGATGAACTTATATCCTTCGAGGAACCTCTCGCATTTATATTCTCCCATTCAGCTCTTAGAGAAGGATGGGACAATCCGAATGTATTTCAGATTTGTACACTAAAAAAGGGAAGTTCAGAAATAGCAAAGAAGCAGGAGATAGGCCGTGGACTTAGATTACCAGTAGATATACATGGTAATAGATGCTTTGATGAGGATATAAATATTCTAACTGTTATAGCCAATGATTACTATGACCATTTTTCAGAAGCACTACAAAATGATTTTAGCAGTGAAGCCGGTTTTAAGAAGGAAGAAGTAACTTATGATATAGTATACAGGACCCTTGAGGAAGCAGGTATGCCTAAGGAGTTTATAGTTGCGGAAACAGTGGAAGCTTTCAAGGTAGAATTAACTGAAGCTGGAATTATTAATCCAAAGAACAATGAACTTACTAAAAATGCAGCGGATATATTATATTATGAATTTAAGAATCCTACCCTAAAAACCTTTGAAATCAAAATCAAAGAAAGATTTATAGATAATATGCAAAACAAAGGAAGCCGCAGGATTGAAATCAAAAATGGCGATGAAGAACCAGTTGTTAATGGATATCATAGTTTTGTTACTGAATCAGAGTTTCAAAAACTATGGACAGAACTTAAAAATCGTATAGTAAAGAGAACTATGTATCAGGTTAAAATTGATAACGAACAGTTTATTAAAGAATGTATTGATGATTTGAATGAGAAATTAAGTTACAAGGCACTAAAAAGAGAATTTGAAGTAGCAACAGGTAAGGGAGATTATGACGAAACCAGAAAGTTTAAATTTGATGATCCGGCTAAGGTAAGCCTTGCTCTTGGTGATGAAAATATTGAAATTACAAAGAGTGATTTTGAAATTACTAATTACCTTATGCATCACACAATGCTTCCAAGGAAGGCTTTGTTTAGGATTATTTCAGGTTTGAAAAATAAAAAATTCCTCCAAAAACAAGCAGTTCTTGATGAGGTTATGAAGGCTATATTGGATAAATTAACAGAGTTTAAGGCTAAAAATATTGACTATGAAGTTATAGATGGATATCTCTTTGAGGAAAGTTCTATATTTTCTGTGGAAGAGATTGAAAGAAGTATGATAGACAATAAAAGGGCATATAAAACTAAGGGAGATTATAAAAGAGCACTTCATAAGTATATAAGAGTTGATAGTGATGGAGAATTTAAATTTGCAAAGAGTCTTGATGAAGACCCAGAGGTGCTTCTATTTACTAAACTTAAAAAGGGTGGTATTGTAATTGATACTCCTTATGGAAATTATTCACCTGACTGGGCTATTATCCATAAGGTAGATGATGTAACGGCTAAACTTTACTTTATAGTTGAAACAAAGTGCGATAAGGAAAAGAAGGATCTGACTCAGGTGGAAGATGCTAAAATTAATTGTGCAAAGAAGCATTTTGCCAAGGTTTCAGAAGATATTACTTTTGATTGGGTTAACAGCTATAACAAGTTTAAAGAGCTGGTGAAGGAGGATATCTTAAGGAGAAGGAGCAGTTAAGCATGAAGGGAAAAACTTTGAAATTTATAAGGTTTCAGGCCTTTTTCTTTAATAAAACTATTTTTTTATTATTATCAGAAGTAAATTAAAAGTCATATTTACTTAAAATGCATTCAAGTTACATATAGTATAGTTTTTGGCTTGAAATTAATTATGAAAGCTTATTTTGTAGTAGTGGGTGATGTTTATGGAAATAAATAAAATAAAATTAAAAAACTTCAGATGTTTTGGCGCTACGGAAACGGTTATTAGATTAAATGATTTAACGGCATTTATTGGGACAAACAGTAGCGGGAAAACAACTGTACTTCAATCATTATTAAAACTGTTTGGAGCTAACACAAAAGATAGAGAAATAGTAAAAAGTGATTTTCACATACCCAAAGGGGTATCCCCTGAAGAATTAAATAATAATAGTTTATCCATAGAAGCTATATTAGAATTTCCAGAATTACGAGAGGATGCAGATAAAAGTATTGCAGTTCCAGTATTCTTTAATAGAATGGTTATAAAAGAACCTGGTTTAACTCCTTACGTAAGAATTAGATTAGAATCAACTTGGACAATAGGAAGTACTCCTGAAGGAGACATAGAAACTAATTTATGGTATATATTTATACCTGAAGATAGTAACGAAGAAGAGAAGGAAGGTGTTAATAAAATCAAGGTCCCAAGTCAAGAACGCTCAAGTATCCAAGTTATTTATGTGCCGGCAGTTAGGGAACCTTCTGTCCAGTTAAAAAATGCAGCTGGCACAATATTGTGGCGGATAATGAGAATGATAAAATGGCCTGAAGATATTGATTCAAAATTAAAGGATAAAGTAGATGAAGTGGATTTATTATTCGATGATCAGCCCGCTGTAAAGTACATAAAAAAGGTGATTAATAAGGAATGGAAAAATTATCACAGGGATATTCGATATACAGAAGCAAACATTAAATTCAATAGTGCAGAGCTTGAGGATATACTAAAAAAGATGGAAATTGAATTTCTGCCAAGTGTAACAAATAAAGGCTATAAAATAGATTCTCTTGGAGATGGGTTGAGATCTTTATTTTATTTATCACTGGTAAATTCTTTGTTAGAGATAGAAAAAAAGGCCAGTGAAGATACTGATAGACATGAGTTTAATAACATAACACCAACTGCATTAACGGTACTTGCAGTAGAAGAGCCTGAAAATCATGTTTCGCCGCATCTACTTGGCAGGATAATAAATAACTTAAATTTAATTGCTGAAAAAGCTAATGCTCAGATTTTAATTACTTCCCATACTCCAGCTATAATAAAAAGAGTTGATCCTGAATCTATCCGTCATCTAAGAATTAGTAAGGAAGATTTTTCTACAGTATTAAATGAAATTAAACTACCGGAGAAAACTGATGCGGCATATAAGTATATTAAAGAAGCTGTGAGAGCATATCCAGAGCTTTATTTTGCAAGATTAGTTATCCTTGGAGAGGGCGACAGTGAAGAAATTGTTATTCCTAAGCTATTGGAGTTACTTGGACCTAAAGCAGATAATAGTGGAATTTCAATTGTTCCTCTTGGAGGAAGACATGTTAATCACTTCTGGAAGCTATTGAGCTCTTTAGAAATTCCGTATATTACATTGCTTGATTTAGACACTGAGAGAGAAGGAGGAGCATGGGGAAGAATTAAGTATGCTATAAAACAGCTTCTTAAAAATGGACATAACGAAAATGAGCTTCTTTTGTTAAGAGATAATACTATATTAGATAACGACAGTGTTGAAAAAATGCATACATGGGAACTTGATTCAGAAAGATTAAATTCTTGGATTGTACGCTTAAATAAGTATAATGTATTTTTTTCTTCACCATTAGATATTGATTTTATGATGTTAGAAGCATTCCCTGAGGAATATAAACATACTGCTCCTAAAAATGGAGGACCACGAATTCCTGACAAGTTAACCAATTTAAGTGAGTTTAATAAAAAAATAGAAAGTGCGGTTAGAGCAACTTTAAAGGATGATGGTGGAGATGGCAAAAGCTACAGTGAGGAACAAAGAGAACTAATGATATGGTACAACTATCTTTTCTTGCAGCGTCAAAAGCCAAGTACGCACATAATGGCATTATCTAATATAGATAATAAGAAATTAAAGGATAACATGCCAGAACCATTAAAAAAATTAGTAGTAGCCATCTATAGCAATTTAAAAGATGATCCATTTTCTGAATTAGGAGTAGGTGACGTTAATTTATGATAAGATATACTAATTGTGATAAATGGTTTCCATCAGATGGAATTGAGTTAGAAGATGCAGCGTATGATTCTGTGAAAACAGATACTAATTGTATTGTAATAGCAGGTCCTGGAGCAGGTAAAACAGAGCTGCTTGCACAAAAGGCATGTTACTTATTGGAGACTAATAAATGTCCAAATCCACAGAAAATATTAGCAATAAGCTTTAAAAAAGACGCAGCTAGGAATTTGGCTGAACGTGTAGAAAAAAGATGTGGGAAAGATCTGGCTAAAAGATTTGTATCAAGGACTTACGATTCTTTTGCTAAGCATTTAGTGGATCATTTTAGGATGAGTATACCAGAAGATTATAGACCACCAGCAGAATATAATATTGCATCACACGATGATATTGAAAGTTTGATTAAACACTATGATTTGCCTCATGATATAGAAAATGAATATGGAATTCATGAAGTAAGTACAACGGAATTCATTAGATTTTATCTTACCAAAAATATGCTTCCTATATGTAAAGACTATAACAATATAAATGAATGGCTCATTGGGAAGGTATGGCATTCTCTTATAAATGGAGAAAGCTGGTTGACACCATCGTTAACATTTCCAATGATATCAAGGCTTGCTGAATATTTATTGAGGTTCAATCCAAGTATTAGAAAAGCTTTAAGGATGACTTACAAATATGTTTTTCTTGATGAGTTTCAAGATACTACTGAGGTACAATATGATTTGGTTAAGACAGCTTTTTTAGGTTCTAATTCCATATTAACTGCTGTAGGCGATGATAAACAACGTATTATGAAATGGGCCGGTGCAATGGAAGATATATTTAATACATATAAGAAGGACTTTACATCAGTACAAAAAGAACTAATTATGAACCATAGATCAGCACCAAGATTAGTAGCCATTCAAAAGGTTATATCATATGCTATTAATGGCAGAGTAACAGATATAAAAACTAATAAAAAGTGGAATAAAGAAGATGGTATATGTGAAAATTGGGTATTTAATGATGAGGAAGAAGAAGCAGAAATAGTCTGTGAGTCAATAAAAACTTGGCTTGAGGAAGAGGATATTTCTCCAAGGGATATATGTATTATTGCAAAACAAAATGTTGATGCTTATAGTAAACTTATTGTGGAAGGTCTCAAACTCAATAACATAAAAGCGAGAAACGAAGCCAATTTGCAAGAGTTATTATCTGATGAGGTTGCTCAAGCTATTTTAAATATAATAATCCTATCTAATGACAAACAAGCTCCTGTACAATGGATTGAAGTTGTGGAATTATTCAAAATGTTAAAGGGATACGATGATGATTCAAAAGAAGAAAAGATTAGAGACTTAGAAATGGAGCTTAATAAATTTTTGGTGGAGTTAAAAGCATTGTTAGAAACTACAACTAATAAAGATCAGTTAAAGGAGGTTATAAATAAAATTGTTAAGTATTTAGGAGTGAATATTATAAGTGGCATTTTTCCTCAGTATAAAAACTTTGCAAATCTTTATAGATTGATAGATGATTTAACCTCAAATCTTTGGAAAGAATATAGTGAGGTTATGAATTGGACTCAGGCAGTAATGGAGTTAAAGGGAGTTAACTCTATTCCTATAATGACAATACATAAGAGCAAAGGTCTTGAATATGATACAGTTATTTTTGTAGGTCTTGAAGATGGGGCATTTTGGAGTTTTAGACAGCAGAAGCAAGAGGATATGTGTGCTTTTTTCGTGGCACTTTCTAGGGCAAAAAGAAGAGCGATTTTTACTTTTAGTAATTTGAGAACCGACAGATATAATAGAAAAAAAACTCAGAGCAGAGCTCAGATACAAACATTTTATGAGTTATTACGTGAATCTGAGGTAGTGGATGAGGTAGCCTTTACTGAAATATAATTGATTTATATGTATACTTAAAGAGGATAAATATAAAGTCTTTGATAATGCTTGTATTAAGGGAGTTATTCAAATATTATATTTATTATTATCGAAAAATAAAGAAGGTGTCTATAATGTCTAAAGAAATTATAAATACTACTGAGGAACTGTCCTCACTTTATAAAAATGTATCTGCCCTTATCGAAACAACTAAAGAAAGGGTATATCATTCTGTAAACTCTGAACTTGTATTACTTTATTGGAATATAGGTAAGACAATAAAGGAAGATATTATTAAAGTTGAAAGAGCTGGCTACGGTGAAAAGGTAGTTGCTGCCTTGGCTAAGGAATTATCTGAGCAATATGGTAGAGGATACAGCAAAAGTAATCTTTTTAGAATGGTTCAGTTCTATGAAGCTTTTCCAAAAGGAGAAATTGTCGCTACACTGTCGCAACAATTAACATGGTCGTATTTAAGGAAATTATATCAATAAAAGATGGGTTAAGAAAAGATTTCTATACAACCATGTGCAGCACTGAAAGATGGAGTGTAAGAACCATAAGAGAGAGAATAAGCTCTGCTATATCCAAGAAGCCAGAACTTACTATTATAAATGATTTAAAGCTTCTTAGAGAAGAAAACAAAAGCTACATAAAAATACAAGCTTGGGCTGAAGATAATTTTGAAATGGCTGATTCATAAATAAAAGTAAGATTTATAAAATTTATAATTGAGATAAATCGGAAATTAAAGAAATCTGGATTATAATAACAAATAAATTTACATCAGCAGAAACTTTATGAAAGATAATACATAAGAGATGAAAGGTTTACTATAGAAGATAATTGGAATCACCCACTGTTTGTAAAAAACTAATTTAAAAATAAAATTGAGAAGTTTTTATTAAAATCTCTTGGGAGAAGGGGAAAAGTGTAGCCATTTTTACAACCTATTGCTATAAAAGCTTACTAGATCTTTAAGTAAATGTAAAAAATATAATCCCAGTAAAAATAAAATTTTCACTGGGATTTTTGTGCTAAACTTTTAATAACAGTAACACTAATTTGACATATTACAGAAAATTGCATAAAATTAAACTAATTATAGCAAATATGATGATAATAAAAATATAAATCTATAAACAATTATGGAGTGATATCATATGATGAGTAAAACAAAGAAGGCTATATTTGATGCTGCAATAAAGATTTTTTCAATTAACGGATATGAAGGGGCTACTATGGATGACATGGCTCAGGAAGCAGGTGTAGCTAAGGGAACTCTATACTATCATTTTAAAAGCAAAGAAGAAATATTTAAATATGTTATAACTGAAGGTATAGAAGTTATAAAAGAGCAGATTGCAGAGGTTACAGAAAAAGAAAAGAATTCTTTATCTAAGCTAAAAGCTTTGTGTAGGCTTCAGCTTAACTTGGTTTATGAAAAGAAAGATTTTTTTAAGGTAATAATGAGTCAGCTTTGGGGGCAAGAGATTAGACAGTTGGAGCTTAGGGAAGTTATAGGTAAGTATATAAACAGTATAGAAAAATATATAAAAGATGCTATGGATGAAGGTGTAATAAAAAAGGGTGATCCTTATTTTATGGCTTATATATTTTTTGGTCTTTTGTGTTCTGCAGCTGTATATGAACTTATAAATAAAGGAAGAAGTAATATAGATGAGGTTACAGAAAATTTAATGATGTATATATTGAATGGAATTCAGGTTTAACAATAAAAAAACTCAGGCTTCAAATTAAAAGAAACCTGAGTTTTTTATTGTTAAAAATTAAGAATTTGGTGGGAATCTTATTAATAAACGTAAAAAATTTTTAATACTATATAGTTCTCTTGATTTATTTTAAAAAAAGTGGTATAAATATTTTTGTACTGACCAGTCAGTTATAAAATTTATAAAGGAGGTAAAAACATGAGTTTATTTCGAATAACTAAAAGTGAACTTGAGGCTTTAGTGGAAAATAAGATAAAAATAGCTGCTATAATTGCTGTTATTGCTATACCTTTGCTTTATACTTTACTATATTTAAAAGCATATTGGGATCCTTATGGTGATTTGAAAAATTATCATATTGCTATAGTTAATAATGACAAAGGAGCTGTTTTAGATGGGAAAAACAAAAACTACGGCAATGATATTGTTGATAATATTAAAAATAAAAACAATATAGGTTTTGAATTTGTGGATAGAAACACAGCAGAAGAAGGTCTCAAAAACGATAAATATTTTGCTGAGATTGAAATTCCAGAAGATTTTTCTCAAAATATAGTAAATGCTAAGGAGGGAAATGTTAAAAATCCTAAGCTTAACTATATTTCAAATAATAAAAAAAATTATATTGGAACAAAGATTTCAGAGAGTATTAAAAACGAAATATTAAAAGAAGTAAACAGTGATATTTCTAAAAATTACGGAAAAATAGCCTTTGATACAATTTATGAACTTAGAGATGGTCTAAAGTATGCTTCTTATGGAACTTTAAAACTTATAAATGGTGAGGATAAGCTTTATAAAGGAGGAAAGGAGCTTGCAAATGGATTAAATACTTTAAATAGTAGTGTGCCAGAATTTAAAAATGGATTTACAAACCTTAAAAATGGAACATATAAGTTAAATAATGGTTTAGAAAAGTTAAATTCTAAGATGATGATTTTATCTGATTCAATAAATAAACTTTCGGATGGAACAAAGAATTTAAAGGATGGAATAACTTCTGCAAAGGAAGGAGCTGAGAAAATTACAGCTAATTCTAAAGCTTTAAAAGATGGATCAGATAATTTAAACAGTGTTTATGAAAAACAGATGATTTCTGGATATAAGCAATTAACAGGTGCCTTAAAGAATGGAGCAGATAAGTTAAATAATGGTGCTTTACAGGTTAGAGATGGAGTAAATTTACTTATAGGAACTACATTACAGAGCCAAGAAAATATGAAAAAGTCTTTAACTTCTGCTGAGGGAAGCTTGAATGCATATTTACAGGCAAATCCAACTGCAATGCAAGATCCTAATATTCAGATACTTTTAAAGACCATGCAGGATATAAAAGGTCAGGCTATTTCAAGTGAAGAAAACAGTAAATACATTAAAGACATTCAAAATGGGATAAACAGTTTAGTTTCAGGAACTCAAAATCTTTCCAGTGAGCTTGATTTAAATAATAATAAATCTGCAGTTTTTCTTTACTATGATGGGCTTAATAATTTTAAGGAGCAAGGAATTAAAAAATTTACTATAGGTGTTAATACTTATGTAGATAGCACAAATAAATTAGCTTTAGGAATAAATAATTTAGATGCAGGTTCATCGGAGTTATCTAAAGGAATGGATAGTTTAAATTCTAGCATACCAATTTTTTCTGATACAGTTTCTAAATTATACAGTGGTTCATTGAATTTAAAAGATGGTGTAAGTGTCTTGAATTTGAAAATGCCTGAATTATTTTCAGGGATAGACAAACTCGCTTATGGTTCAAATAAGCTTACAGATGGAATACTTTCATTAAAGTCTGGAACGGAGAAATTAAAGAATGGTTTAGAAGATGGGGTAGAAAAGGTTGAAGATAATGTTAAAGCTACAAGTGAGGATTTTGGAGATTTTATAGGAGAGCCGGTAAAGGTATCAGAAATGACCATAGGGTCAGCAAATAGCTATGGATCAGGACTTGCACCATACTTTATTCCTATATCTTTATGGCTTGGTGCAGTATTTATGCTTTTAGCTATAAAAATAAAAATTAAGGACTATGAAAAATTAAGTAATGCGAAGCTTACAATAGGGAGGTTTATTCCTTATGCATTAATAGGTATAGTTCAAGCAGTTTTACTTGGAGAAATTATTTTATGGCTTGGACTCAAACCTATAAATATACCATTGCTATTTTTGTTTCTGATACTTATGGCACTTTCATTTGATTCTATAGTATATACACTTATAAGTTTATTTGGACTAGCAGGTGAAGCGGTTGCAATAGTATTACTAGTACTTCAGTTATGCTCTGATGCAGGAACTTTTCCAATGGAAGTTTTGCCAAGCTTTTTTAAAGATATAAGTATGTATCTACCATTCACATACTCAGTAAGTGCTATAAGGGAGATTTTATTCTCAGCTAGTATGAATACTTCATTAATCATAAAAGATTCTATAATTTTAACTATATTTGGGATGATATTTATGATAATTAACATGATTTTTATAAGAAAAGGGGAAATCATAAATAAAGTTATAGAAAATAATTTATCAGTATAAAGAGGCGGCCGAAAGGCTGACTCTTTTTTTATTTATGCAGATAATAGTTAATAATAATGGTTTTTAATGTTTAATTTTCATGAATATCCTCTATATCTTTGATTTAATTAATATAAAGAACTATTTTGTTTTCTATATTCCATAGGGGTAAGACCTGTATGAGTTTTAAAAAAACGTGAAAAATAACCTACATGTTTAAAATTAAATATACAGCTTATTTCACTTATAGAAGAATTAGTGTAAATTAAGTAAAGTTTTATTGCATTTATTTTTTCTTCATTAATATATTCACTTAAAGTTTTTCCTACCTCTTTTTTAAAAGTTGAAGAAAGATAATTTGGATGTACGTTTACAAATTCAGCTATCTCTTGGAGAGATAGAGTATTTTCTATATTTTTTTTAATATAAGAAATTACACGATTTATAACAGGATTATAAATATGTTTTTTATGAGTTTTTACAATTTCTATAAAGTCATCTATCATTTTATATTCTAAGTTTTGCACTTCATCTTTCGTATTAGTCTCATCTATAAGATTTATATAGTAATCACTTAACATAAATGCAGTTTCGGCATCTACTCCAGCTTCAATAATAGCTCTTGTAAAAAGAGTACAGGAGCCTACAAGAGAATATTTAAGAGAATTAAGAGGTCTCTTAGATAAATGGGCTCTTTCTAAAGAATTAATCTGTGATAATGTTTCAAGACTTTTATCTTTGTCCATTTGTTTAATATACTGCATTAATTTTTTTTCAAGTTCATAAGGAGGATGAGTATAAGAACTATATTTATTTTGTGCAATAATAAGCTCAAGTTTTTTATAAATATTACTCAATGATATCACTCCAAATTAAAATTTAATAATAATTATAAATTTAAATGGTATTTGTAATTAATTTAAAAATTTACCTTAAAATTTTGTAAAAAATATTAATATTTTATAAAAAGTATACTATTTTCAATATATAATGTAAACATAATAATTTAGGTAATTAAAAAATGCTTTAAATTACACTTAATATTAAAATTTTTTAGAATTAAAGTAATATAATGCTTTTATTGAAAACGATTATTAATTTAAAAATTTATATATTAAATTATAATAATTAAATTATATGACTTTAAAAAGTTAAATTATATCAATAAATTTTATACTAAATAAAAATATAGTTTAAAATTTAAAAATGTTATATATAACTTAAGTGTAATTTAAAAGCAAAAATGTTATAATTGTAAACTTTTACGATTATAATGTTGAATATTAAGCAAAAGTAATTACCTAAAAATATTAATATAATAGGGGGAAGGCGTGTTATGAAAAAGTTTTTAAGTGGAGTGTGTGCTGCGGCATTAATACTATCAACGTTATCAGGATGTTCTTCTACGACAAAAACAGAGGGAAATACAAATACTGATTCTAAAGAAAAGGCGGTAGTTACATTAATTCAAAATAAAGTTGAAATTCAAGAACAGCTTGAAAATGCTGCGAAAGATTTTAACAAATCTCAAAATGATGTTGAAGTTCAAATATTGGGAGCAGCTGGAGATGATTTAGTAAAAGTACTTCAAACTCAATTTGCCTCTGATCCAGGGAAAGCACCTACAATATTTACTTGCGGAAGTGGTTCTGAATTTGAAAAATTTTTTAATTATATGACAACATTAGATGATACAGCAGCAAGTAAAAAAATAGTAAAAGGTCAAAAAGAAGATGCAATGAAAGATGGAAAATTATATGGTCTTCCAGTTGCTATAGAAGGATTTGGATTAGTGTATAATAAAACTTTATTTGAAAAAGCCGGAGTAAAAGCTGAAGATATAAAATCAATGGATGATTTAATTAAAGCTTGTGAAAAACTTGAAAAAGTTCAAGGAGTTTCTAAGGCAATTGCTTTTGGTAAAGAAACTTACTTCCAGTTTATGCATCCATTTAACTGGCCTTTTGCAGTAATGGATAATTATAAAGAAGTTATAAATAATGTTATATCTGGGAAAACAAAATTAAAGGATGTACCAGAAGTTAAACAATATGTTCAAGATTTAGATAAATTAAAAACTCATACTAATTTAGCTAAAGATACTTATGATGAACAAGTTGCTGGATTTGCACAAGGTAAATATGCAATGATTCATCAAGGTAATTGGGTACAATCACTTTTAGATGATTATGATGTTGATTTTGAATATGGTATGATGCCTGTTCCGTTTAATGCTAATGATAGTCTTGCTGTAGGGAATACTAACTTTTTCCGTGTAAATAAAAATGCTACTGAAGCACAACAAAAAGGTGCTAAAAAGTTTTTAGATTGGTTATATACTGATAAAGCAGGACAAACATATGTAACTGAAAAATTCAAATTAATACCAGCATATGAAGGATTTGATACAAAAGATATGGATCCTTTAGCAGCAGATGTTTCAAAGTATTCACAAGAGGGTAAAACAGTTCCTTGGACTTTTAATCTTTTCCCTGCTGGAGTAGATAAAGATTGTTCTAGTGCAATGGAAAAATATTATGCTGGGAAAATAAATACTGATCAGCTTTTAGATGAGATAAATAAAGTTTGGACTGATGCTGTAAGCAAATAAAATAATATAATTTTCTATGAGATTAAAAGCCTTCTAAAATTTATATGATTGAAGGCTTTTAACCTCATAATATATTTTATAATGTTTGTAGAAATGGAAGGTGAAGCAATGAAAAAGTCTACCAAAAATAAAATAACAACTTCTTTATTTGTTATTCCTTCATTATTTATATTTGTAAATGTAGTTATAATACCTTTTATTATGGGAGTTATTTATTCATTTACTAATTGGGATGGATTTGCATTTAAAGGCTCAAAATTTACAGGTTTAAGAAATTATGCATTAGCTTTAGGCGATCAAAAATTTATTTCATCTTTTTTGCTTACAGCTAAATATACTATAGCAATGGTTATTTTTGTTAATATTATAGGTCTAACTTTAGCACTTTTGGTAACTTCAAAAATAAAATCAAAAAATATATTAAGAAGTATATATTTTTTACCTAATTTAATAGGAGGACTTATTTTAGGTTTTATATGGAAGTTTGTATTTACTAAATTTTTTGTTCAGCTTGGAGAGATTTTACACAAACAAAATATTTTATTTAATTGGCTTGATGATTCAACTATGGCATTTTGGGCATTAGTTATTGTTGGAACCTGGCAGATGGCAGGATATGTGATGGTTATTTATATAGCTTCTATAGAGAGCATATCTGATGAAGTTATGGAAGCAGCAGAAATAGATGGTGCAAATAGTTTTACAAAGTTTAAAAAAATTACTCTTCCACTTATTGCACCTGCATTTACTATAAGTTTATTTGTTACTTTATCAAATGCATTTAAACAATATGATACTAATTTATCATTAACTAATGGAGGACCATTTGGATCCACAGAACTTATAACTATGAATATATTTTCAACAGCATTTAGTTATAATAAATATGCAATAGCACAAGCAAAATCTATTATTTTCTTCCTTGTAATAATGTTAATTACGGTAGCTCAAGTTTATTTTACAAAGAAAAGAGAGGTGGAAATGTAATGAAAAAAGGAATAAAAGGTTCAAGCTTAGTTGCATTATTTGGATGGTTTATTGCATTTTTAACTCTATTTCCTATGTATATTATGGTGGTTAATTCTTTTAAAGGAAGAAAACAAATATTTACAGATACGATGGGATTGCCTAAACCTATAGATTTTTCATATTATACAAAGGCAATGGAAAAGATGAAGTTTGTAAGAGCATTTTCTAATTCACTTTTTATAACAGTAATTAGTATTTCTTTAATTATAATATTTTCTTCTATGACAGCATGGGTATTAGTTAGAAATAAATCAAAAATTTCGGATTTTATATTATATTTATTTGTAGTTACAATGCTTGTTCCTTTTCAATCAGTTATGATACCTTTAATGCAGTATATGACTAAATGGAAAATAAAATCTATAAATTTTTCTATGATAGATAGTTACTTTGGTATTATATTCATGTATATAGGATTTGGATTAAGCCTATCAGTATTTTTATACCATGGTTTTATAAAAGGAGTACCAGCTTCTCTGGAAGAAGCAGCTATGATTGACGGGGCTAATAAATTTCAAGTATTTTGGAAAATAGTTTTTCCTACATTAAAACCTATTACTGTAACTGTAGCTATATTAAATGTTATTTGGATATGGAATGACTATTTACTTCCATCTTTGGTTCTTAGAAGTCCTGAATTAAGAACAATTCCCCTATCAACTTTTTACTTCTTTGGAGAATTTACAATACAATGGAATTTGGCAATGGCAGGACTTGTTCTTTCTATAATACCAGTTATTATTTTTTATTTATTTTCACAAAAATATATTATTAAAGGTGTTATGGCTGGAGCTGTAAAATAGATTAAAATACAAATTATTTTTATTCATCAATTAATCTATATCCAACTCCAACTTCAGTGTAAATATATTGAGGATGGGCAGGATCTTTCTCTATTTTCCTTCTTAAGTTAGCCATGAATACTCTAAGAGATTGGGTTTCATTGCCTGCCTGTCCGCCCCATATTTCACTAATAATAAAATTATGTGTTAATACTTTTCCTGGATATTTACAAAAAAGAGCCATTATTTTATATTCTATAGGAGTTAAATGTATTTCTTCATTATTTATCAATACTTTTCTTTTGTTAAAATCAACAACTAAATCTCTAACTTTAAATTTATCTTTGTTTAAATTTTGATTTTCTATAGAATTTTTATGTCTTAAAGCTACTCTGACTCTTGCAAGCAGTTCGCCAATACCAAAAGGTTTAGTTAAATAGTCATCGGCTCCTTTATCTAAAGCTTCTATTTTTTGCCTTTCATTTTCTCTGGCAGAAACAATAATTATAGGTGTATTAGACCACTCTCTTACTTTTTTTATGACTTCTATACCATCAATATCTGGAAGTCCTAAATCTAATATTATAAGATCTGGATTATAAGACATTGAAAGCACAATAGCTTCTTTCCCTTTACTTGTTTCAATATATTTAAAATCTTGTGCTTCTAATGATGTAGTTATAAAATTTCTTATAGGTTTATCATCTTCAACAACAAGTATGCATACTTTATTTTCCATTAATTTCCCTCCTTTGGAATATAAAAGCAGAAAACTGCTCCTCCACCTTTTTTATTATATGCACAAATTTTCCCTCCATGAGCTTCAACTATAGATTTACAAATAGCAAGACCTAATCCTACACCTCTTCTGGAATCACTTATTTTACCTCCATCGGTAAAAAATCTATCAAATATATGTGGTAGTATTTCTTCTTTTATTCCAGTTCCGTTATCAATAACTTCAAAAAATACTTTTTCGTCTTTTTCATATGTCTTAATTTCTATTTCTGATCCCTTTGGGGTAAATTTTAAAGAGTTATCAATTAAATTTATAAGAACTTGTTCAATTAAACTTCCGTCCATAGGAGCTACTATAACATTATCAGGAACTGTTACTTTTATTTTATGAGATTTAAATCTTTTAGAAGTTCTTTGTACAACTTCGTATATTACTTCTTCAACAACTTCCATATTCTTTTTTATTTCCATTTTACCTTCATCAAATTTAGTCATACTAAGTAGATTTTCAACTAACCTTATAAGCCATTCTGTGTCTTCGTAAATGCCTTGAATAAGCTCATCTTTTTTAGCATCAGAAATAGAAGAACCATTTTCAATAATAGTACTTACAGCTCCTTTGATACCTGCTAAAGGACTTCTTAAATCATGCGAAATTGATCTTAATAAATTACTTCTTAGTCTTTCACTTTCTATTTCAAGTTTAATGTTTTTTTGAGTTTCAGAAAGAATTTCTCTATCTAAAGCAATAGATATTTGACTTGAAATTGTTTGAAATATATATTTTTCTTCTGGTTTAAGAGCAGTATTGGAGAATACACCTATAACACCTAATATTTTACCTTGACTTTTTAAAGGCATATAATAACTTTTTGAAGCATAAAAATTATTTGTTCCTATTCCTGCTTCTTTATCATTTAAAAAACACCAATATGCAATAGCCTCTTCATCTTTGCTTAAAATAAAATCTTTTTTACCAGATTTATCAGAGTTATAAATAAAAGGCGGTAAAAGCTTATTATCTTTAGATAAATAACAAATTACAGTTCTTCCAAGAAGCCTTGACATATATTTTATACCTATGGAAATTACATCAGATGTTCCAGTAGCACTAAGCAGTTTCTTGCTAACTCTATATAATATTTGAGTAGTGTTTTCTCTTTCTATAGAATTTTTTGCTTCCTTTTGTATTCTAGTTGTTAATGTTCCTATTATAAAAGTTACAATTAACATTGTAGGAAAAGTAAATAAATAGTTTTTATCAGAAAAATGTAATGAAAATCTCGGCTTTGTAAATAAATAATTAAATAAAAATATACTAATAATTGACCATATAAAACCCAAAGTATATCCTTTAGTTTTAATAGTTACTATTATAATACCTAAAATTAAAATCATAATTATGCTTGATTCACTAAGTTTAAAGTGATAAAAAATTAATGATATTGTTATAAATACAGCCATTATAAGAGTTGACAAAATAACATCTACATAAGATAATTTAAAATTAAAATTATCTTTTAACACAGTTTTACTGTTTCTTTTTTTATGTGTAGTGTTAGGTATAACATAAACATCAATATAGGAATTAGAATCCATTAATTTATCAACTATGTCTTTTGCATAAAAACGGAACAAATTATTAGTTTTTTTGTGATTTTTTCCTATTATTATTTTAGTTACATTTCTAAATTTTGCATATTCAATTATCTGTTCTACAATATTGTCACCATATAAGGTAACTAATTCTCCTCCAAGCTGCTCTGCTAGAGTGAAATTTGATTTAAGTATTTCTTTTTCTTCACTGCTTAAATTCTTAGAGCTATTTGTTTCAATATATAAGGCTATCCATTTAGAGTGATAGGCCTCCGCCATTCTACTTGCTGTACGTATAATTCTTGCAGATGAAGGTGAAGTACCTATACATGCTAGTATTTGTTCTGATGTAGGAATTACTGTTATTTGACCTTTTGCAAGTCTTACATTTTCAACTTCGTAATTTATTCTGTCTGCTGTTCTTCTAAGGGCAATTTCTCTTAAAGCAAATAAATTATTTTTAGTAAAAAAATTTTTTAAAGCAGTTTTTGTCTGAGCTTTACTATATATTTTACCTTCTTTAAATCTTTTTAATAATTCATCAGGTTCAATGTCAATTAATTCTACATTATCTGCTTCATCAAATATTCTGTCAGGAATTGTTTCCCTTACTGAAATATGAGTTATACTTTCAACTATATCATTTAAACTTTCAATATGCTGTACATTTAAAGTAGTATAAACATCTATTCCTGCATCAAGAAGTTCTTCTACATCCTGCCATCTTTTTCTATGCCTTTTAGCCTCTATGTTTGTGTGAGCTAATTCATCAACTAATATTACTTCAGGTTTTCTTAAGAGTGCTTTATTTAAATCAAACTCTTTTACAGTTACTCCTTTGTAATTAATTGTTCTAATGTCTATTTTTTCGATACCTTTAATTAATGCCATAGTTTCTGGCCTTGCATGTGGTTCGATATATCCAATTACAACATCTTTTCCTGCTTTTTTTAGCTCATGAGCTTCAAGAAGCATTTCATAAGTTTTACCAACACCTGCTGCATATCCAAAAAAAATTTTTAATTTCCCTCTTGCAGGAGTATTTTGCTCTTTTTTTATTTGGTTTAACAGATATTCTGGATTAGGCCTGTTATCAGTATTTATTTTAAATAACCTCCTTTTATAATATGGATATATAACAAAAACTAAATATAGCACAGTAAATAAGCAATCATTGAATATATTTTATTATATAATTCATTGTTATTTTCTTCAAATGATTTATTAAATTTATTAAATTAGCAATTATTTACTATTTAAAATAGATGCTATTTCAATATTTAACTTCAAAACATTTACCCTTGGTTCACCAAATAATCCTAAACTTCTTCCTTCAGTATATTTATCCACTAATTGTTGTAATTTATCTTCACTTATTCCAGAGGCTTTAGAAACTCTTGGTATTTGAATTTTAGCAGCTTCAGGACTTATATTTGGATCAAGACCTGAAGCTGAACTTGTAAGTAGGTCTGTTGGTATATCTTCTTTTTTTACTTTTGGATTAGATTTTAAAAATTCTTCTATGTCTTTTTCTACTCTTTTTTGCAAAGCTTTATTTGATGGGGCTAAATTTTCAGATCCAGATTCAGGACCAGTATAAGATGTTTTTCCATATTTATCAGGTTTTATATCAGCTTTTGTATAAGTATTATAATTTATGGCTGAAATTCTACCTTTAAAAAATCTTGGATCTGTAAAATCTTGACCTATAAGCTCTGACCCTACTTCTTTACCGTTAATAACAATCATACTTCCATTAGCTTTCTTATTTAAAACCAATTGACTAATTCCTGTTAAGCATAGTGGATAAATAACTCCGCAAAGAAGTAATAAAACTATACTTATAAGTAAAGATTTTTTTATTATTTTCATAAAAATTCGTCCTTTCTAATATTTTTTATAGGGTTATAGACTATCCTAAATTTAAAATTTTGACTAATGGAGTTATTATTATATCAATGAGTTTAATACCTATAAATGGAACAATTATGCCGCTTAATCCAAAAATAAGCATATTTCTTAGAAGCATTATTTCAGATTTCATAGGTTTATATTTTACTCCTTTCATAGCTATTGGTATAAGTATTGGTATTATTATTGCATTAAATATTAATGCTGAGAGTATTGCACTGTAAGGAGTTGAAAGTTTCATTATATTCATAATCTGCATTTGTGGGATAGCAGTAGTAAAAACTGCTGGTATTATTGCAAAATATTTTGCAATATCATTAGCTATGCTAAAAGTAGTTAAAGCTCCTCTAGTTATAAGTAATTGCTTACCAATTTCAACTACTTCAAGAATTTTAGTAGGGTCTGAGTCTAAATCTACCATATTAGCGGCTTCTTTAGCTGCAGTAGTACCACTATTCATAGCAATCCCAACATCTGCCTGAGCTAAGGCTGGAGCGTCATTAGTTCCATCTCCTGTCATTGCTACAATTTTTCCCTCTGCCTGTTCTTTTTTTATTGCTTCTATTTTATCTTCTGGTTTACATTCTGCTATAAATCCATCTACTCCAGCTTCTTTAGCAATAGTTGCCGCAGTTAATGGATTATCTCCTGTACACATTATTGTTTTAATTCCAATTTCTCTAAGTCTTTTAAATCTTTCCACTAAACCAGGTTTAACTGTATCTTTAAGATATATAACTCCATATATTTTATTATTAACACAAACAACTAAAGGAGTACCTCCAAGTTTAGAAACTTCATTTACTTTATCTTCTAAATCTTTCGGCATAGTACCTCCCATTTCTTTTATCCTATTTTTAATAGCATCATATGAGCCTTTTCTTATAGTAGAGCCATCTTTTAAATCTATTCCACTCATTCTGGTTTGAGCAGTAAATTCTATAAAAGGTAAATCTTCATATTCTTTAAAATTAATTTTAGCTCCTAATTTTTTACCAAGTTCTACTATTGATTTTCCTTCTGGAGTATCGTCTTTTAAAGAAGAAATAACAGCGTAATTTATTAAATCCTCAGATTTTATATTGTCAACAGGTATAAATTCTGACGATAACCTGTTTCCAAAAGTTATAGTCCCTGTTTTGTCAAGTATGATAGTATCTACATCACCACAAGCTTCAACTGCTTTTCCTGACATAGCTATTACATTAAATCTTGTAACTCTATCCATGCCTGCAATACCTATAGCAGATAAAAGACCTCCTATAGTTGTTGGTATTAAACATACAAGAAGAGCTATTAATGTAGAAATTTCAATTTTAACTCCAGAATATAAAGCCATAGGATATAAAGACACAATAACTATTAAAAATATTAAAGTTAAACTTACAAGTACAGTATTAAGAGCTATTTCGTTAGGAGTCTTTTGCCTAGATGCTCCTTCTACAAGTGATATCATTTTATCTAAAAATGATTCTCCAGGAGTTGCTGTTATTTTAATTTTAAGCCAGTCGCTTACAACCTTTGTCCCACCAGTAACGGAAGCAAAATCTCCGCCTGATTCTTTCATAACTGGAGCTGATTCACCTGTTATAGCTGATTCATCTACAGATGCTACACCATCTATTACTTCTCCATCATTAGGTATGATATCTCCACTTTCAACTAAAACTATATCACCTTTTTTTAATTCATTTGCATTTATAATTTTAATATTGCCTTTATCATCTAAAAGTTTTGCAATAGTATCTTTTTTTGTTTTCTTTAAACTTTCCGCTTGTGCCTTACCTCGGCCTTCAGCTATTGCTTCTGCAAAATTAGCAGAAAGTACTGTTATAAGTAAAATTATAGATACTATAAAATTATAAATTCTAAAATTATTGCTTTGTTCTCCAAAAATATTAGGAAATATTGTAAGCAGTAAAGATATAAAAAAACCTACTTCTACTACAAACATTACAGGATTTTTTACCATATATTTAGGATTGAGTTTTTTAAAAGCTTCTATACTAGATTCTTTTATCATATCTTTTGTAATAAATTTAGATTTTTTATTTTTATTACCCATATTAATCTCCTCATTTTCTTTTTTTATTTAATTTTAATGCCATAATGTAAGATGTTCTGCTATAGGTCCAAGTGCCAAAGATGGAAGAAATGTTAATGCACCTATTATTAAAACAATAAAAACTAAAGTGATTGTAAACATTAAATTATCAGTTCTAAAAGTTCCTGCAGAAACTGGTATTGCTTTTTTAGAAGCAAGTGAGCCTGCAACTGCTAAAAGTATAATTATAGATAAATATCTTCCATAAAACATTACAATACCTGTTGCAGTATTCCAAAATAATGTATTATCTAAAAGACCTTCAAAAGCAGAACCATTATTAGCTGCAGAAGTTGTAAACTGATATACAATCTGCGATAGTCCATGAAATCCTGGATTTGTTATAGCTTTTGAAGCTTGTGGAAGTACTAAAGCTAATGCTGAAAATATGAGTATTAAAAATGGATGAATAATTATAGCAAGTGCTATTAATTTCATTTCTTTTCCTTCAATTTTTTTAGATAAAAATTCTGGAGTTCTTCCAACCATAAGGCCACATAAAAATACTGCTAATATAGCATACATAATCATATTCATAAATCCTGTACCTTTTCCTCCAAAGATTACATTAAGCATCATGTTAATAAGTGCAACGGCACCTCCTATAGGAGTTAAAGAATCATGCATATTATTAACTGAACCTGTAGTAAAAGCTGTAGTTACTTGAGTAAATAAAGATGATTGTGCTATACCAAACCTAACTTCTTTTCCTTCCATATTTCCCATAAATTGATTTAATCCTATATGTGCTAAAGCTGGATTTCCTGATTTTTCGGCCAAATAACATATTGGTAGTCCTATTAAAAATAGTATTCCCATAGCTGTAAATATTGACCAGCCTTGTTTTTTATTTTTAATCATAAGTCCAAAAGTATATACAAGGGATCCAGGAATTAGCATCATTGATAAAATTTCAATTAAATTTGATAAAGGAGTAGGGTTTTCAAAAGGATGGCTGGAATTTGCACCAAAAAAACCTCCTCCATTAGTTCCTATATGCTTTATAGATTCTAAAGCTGCTACAGGTCCCATTGCTATGTCTTGCATTTTACCTTCTATTGTAGTTACTTTATGAATACCAGAAAAATTTTGAGGTACTCCCTGAGTTACCAATAAAAGCCCTATAATTATTGAAAACGGCAATAAAACTCTTGTAATAATTCTTACTAAGTCAACAAAAAAATTACCCATTGTTTTTTTATTCCCAGCAATTCCCCTCATAAAAGCTAGTGCAGCTGAAAAACCTGTAGCCGATGATATAAACATCATAAATATTATGACTGTCATTTGGCTAAAATAAGAAAGCCCTGATTCACCACTATAGTTTTGAAGATTAGTATTTGTAATAAAACTAATTAATGTATTAAATGTCAAACTAGGTTCCATAGCTTTTATTTTATTTGGATTTAAAATATGAAAATTTTGAGTTCTTAATATTATATATCCTATAAATACTATAACTGCATTTAATGTAATTATGGAAATTACATACTCTTTCCAATTCATTTCTTCATTTTTATTTATTCCACATATTTTAAAAATAAAATTCTCAATTTTATTAAAAAATTTTTCTCCTAAAATTTTATCTCCGGTAGATACACAATATAAATATTTTCCCATAGGAACTACTAAAATCATAAATATTAATAAAGTTACTATTATTTGTAACCAATCCATATATTTTTCCTCCTATTTTTAAACCTTGATTAAAATTTTTCAGGGTTAAATAATGCATAAGTAAGATATAAAAAAAGTAATACTATAATAATTATTAAAATCCACATATGCTTACCTCCAAATATTATTTATTATTGTTTTTTTATAATCTGTTTATCACACCAATTTATAAATAATTTAATTGAAATAAAACAAATTAATAATGATACTATAAAAAGCGCATCTTTCATAACTAGATACCTCCTAGCTTATTTTTCAAATTTAAATAATAACATTTTAAGTATTAAGATTGTGTTAAGATTGCTTGTATTTATATAAAGAAAGTATAAAGAATTTTAATAATATACTAATAACATTTATAAAATAAAAATAAGATAAGAATAAATTTTACTAATTTAAATTTAAAAAAGTACATAATAATATTTAGTTTTTACACAATTTATAAATAATATGTTATAATGTCAGTGTATTAATACACTTACTATACAGTATTATTTATTGTAAATGTTCTCTATAATGGAGGTTAAAATTATGAAGCGAATAGATAAAGTTTATAATTATTTAATTGAAAAATCTAAAGATCTTACATTAGAAGATTTAAAAGAAAATAAAGGTTTTAGTGCAAGTGAAATTTCAGAGGCATTAGGAATTTTGCGTAACAATGTAAGTATGGAACTTAATACACTATTAAGACAAGATAAAATTATAAAAATCAAAGGAAGACCTGTATTATATGAAGACCTGTATTATATATAGATAAAAAATCTGTAGAAAATATTATTGGCTATAAATTAGATAAAAGCTTTAATGAATTAGAAGATATTAATGAATTAATAAAAGAAGAAAAATCAGAAGATATTGATTCATCACCTTTTAGCTCACTTATTGGAGCAGATTCAGGATTAAAAAATCAAATTGAACAAGCTAAGGCAGCTATATTGTATCCTCCTAATGGACTTCATACTTTGATTGTTGGACAAACTGGTGTTGGTAAGACACTTTTTGCAAATATGATGTATAATTACGCTAAATTTACAAAAAGATTGAAAGAAGATGCTCCTTTTATTGTATTTAATTGCGCTGATTATTATAATAATCCTCAGCTTCTTATATCTCATATTTTTGGACATATAAAAGGTGCTTTTACAGGAGCTGATAGTGATAAAGAGGGCATAGTTGAAAAAGCTAATAATGGGATATTGTTTTTAGATGAAATTCATAGGCTGCCTCCAGAAGGCCAAGAAATGATATTTTATTTTATGGATACTGGTACTTATAATAAATTGGGGGAATCTGAAAGAAAAAGAAAAGCAAATGTACTTATTATAGGAGCAACTACTGAAGAACCAGGCTCTTCTTTATTAAAAACTTTTTTAAGAAGAATACCAATTATAATAAACATACCAAGTTTTGAAGAACGTCCTATTAAAGATAGATTAGATATAGTTAAATTTTTACTTTCTAATGAAGCTCATAGAGTAAATAAAAGTATTAAAATTGAAGCTGATGCTGTTAAAGCTCTTATAGGGAGTGCTTCTTATGGTAATATAGGACAATTAAAATCTAATATTCAGCTTGTATGTGCTAAGGGATTTTTAAATAGTATAGAAAATAAAGAGTTTATAAATATAGATTTTAAATCTCTGCCACCTGAAATAAAGAGCGGCTTATTTAATTTAAGTTCTAAAAGAGAAGAAATAGAGGAGATATCTGAATTTGTTAAATCTCATTTAACAATTTTACCTACTGGATGTAAAAATTTAATAAAAGATGATGATTATGAACCTCCTTTTAATCTTTATAAAATAATAGAAGATAAGGCTGCATTATTAAAAGAAGAGGGAGTAGATGAAGAGTATATAAAAAATTTTATTACTACGGATATAAATATTCATATAAAATGTTTTTATGATAAATTTAAAAATACTTCATCAGGAAGGGATAAAATATTAGAGATAATAAGTGAGGATATTCTTAAATTTTCTGAAGAGGTAAAAAGTTTTATAGAAAAGAAGTTTAATAAAAAGTTAAGCGAAAGATTTTTATATGCATTAGGACTTCATTTAAGTTCTTTTATAAAAAGAGTTGAATCAAAAACTCCTGTTCATTATGCAAATATTGAAGATATAGTTAAGGATAATCCTGAAGAATTTAATATATCATTAGAAATTAAAAGACTTATTGAAGAAAGATATAATATTTTGATGCCAGAAGAAGAGTTAGTGTATTTAACTTTATTATTAAATACAATTGATGAAAATCAAAATTCAGATCGTGTAGCTATAATAGTTGCAGCGCATGGGACAAGCACTGCCAGCAGTATGGTAAATGTAGCTAAAAGACTTTTAGGAGAAGGTATAGTTGAGGCTGTTGATATGCCTCTTGAAGTTAGCCCTAAAAAAATATTAGATCAATTAATTGAAAGAGTCAAAGAATTAAATACAGGCAAGGGAATTTTATTATTAGTAGATATGGGATCTTTGGCTAATTTTGATACTATAATTACAGAAAAAACTGGTATTAAAGTAAAAACTATTGATATGGTTTCTACTCCAGTAGTACTTGAAGCTGTTAGAAAATCTAACTTATTTGGTATGGATTTAGATACACTTTACAATTCACTTAAGGATTTTAAGGGATATGGAAATTTAGTAGTAGAAAATGAAAAATATAAAGATAAAGAAAAAGCTATAATTACTATTTGTTCTACTGGAATAGGAACGGCAGAAAAATTAAAAGAATTGGTTGAAAATGTAATTGTTAATTTAACTAATGAAGAAATTAAAATAATTCCTGTAGGAGTAAAAGAATTAAATAAAAAAATAGATATTATTAAAAATAAGTATAATATAATTGCTTCAATCGGTATTATGAATCCTAAAATTGATGCGCCATTTATTTCACTAGAATCTTTAATTGGAGGAAATGGTGAAGAAATAATAGCAAATATAATAGAAAATAAAAATATTAAATTAAAACCCAAACATACTAATACAGTTGTAAAAGAGCTATGTGAAGATAGTTTAAAACAATTTTTAACTTTTTTAAATCCAAGTAAAATTATTAGTGTATTAATGAAATTTCTAAGTGTATTAGAAGAAAATTTAAAAAAAGATTTTGATAATGCTATGCGCATTAGGATTGCTATACATGCAGGATGTGCCTTAGAAAGAATGGTTATTAAAGATGGATTAATATATAATCAGGATAAAAGTAAAATTAATTCATATGTATTAAAGTGTCTTGAAACTGCAAATGAAGTATTTAATAGCTCTTTAAATTTGAAATTAAGTGAAGATGAGTTATTTTATATCGCAGAAATGCTGGAGTAATGTATTAAAGAATAAAGAAGCATTATAATGTGTATTAATATTTTTTTATAGTGTATTAATAAAAAATAAATAATAAACAAATAATAGACCTAAGGTATTGGTTTACAAGGATTATTATACCTTAGGTTTTTTAATACACAATTTTGGCACGTGTTTTGCTATATAAAATAGTGTACTAAATAACAATTACATAATTGGAGGGAGAAAAAATGGTAGCAATTATAGTAGCAACCCATGGAAAATCTGCACCTGAACTTATAAAATCTGCTGAAATGATATTTGGCAGTCAGGAAAACATAGATGCAGTAACTTTTGAACCAGGTGAAAATACTGATAATTTATTAGAAAAATATAATCAAAAACTTGAAAGTTTAAATACTGAAGATGGTGTTTTATTTATGGTTGATTTATTTGGGGGAAGTCCTTATAATGCAGCAGCTATGATAGCAGCTAAAAATTCAAATATGGATATAGTTACCGGAGTAAATATACCAATGCTTTTAGAAACATTTGGAGCTAGAAGTTTTTCAAATTTAGAAGAATTAGTAAGTACTGCAAAGAATGCAGCACTTGAAGGAATAAAATCTTTAAAAGAAACATTATCACAATATGTTGAGGAGGAATTATAAAATGAATATTGTATTAGCAAGAATTGATGACAGATTAATCCATGGCCAAGTGGCAACAGTTTGGGCGAAAGAAACTAGATGTGAAAGAATAATTGTATGCAATGATGATGTTGCAAAAGATGAAATTAGAAAGACACTATTAGTTCAAGTAGCTCCTCCAGGAGTTAAAGCAAGTGTTGTAGATGTAGAGAAAGCTATAAGAGTATGCAAAAATCCTAAATATGAAAATGATAGAGCACTTTTATTATTCACAAATCCAACTGATGTTTTAAGAATGGTTGAAGGCGGAATTGATATAAAAAGTGTAAATATAGGTGGAATGGCATTTAAAGAAGGTAAAAAGCAAATAACTAGTGCTGTATCAGTTGATGAAAAGGATATAGAGGCATTTAAAAAGCTTCATGAAAAAGGTATAGAATTAGAAATAAGAAAAGTTATAACTGATGCTAAAGTTGATTTAATGTCAAAAATTCAATAGTATTAAGCTTGTATTAATTTATAAGCAATTGTTAAAACAAGTATTTTAATAATTGCTTGCATATAAAATATTATTTTAAAAGTGTTTATTTATAAAATTTTATAAATAAAAAATAAAATCAAAAGGGGGACATAAAATGTCTATAAGTGTTACACAAATTATATTAATTTTTATAGTTTCATGTATTTGTGGTGCAGGCAGTGTTTTAGATGAATTTCAAACACATAGGCCATTAATTGCATGCACACTAATAGGACTTATTTTAGGTGATTTAAAAACAGGTATTATTATTGGCGGTACTCTAGAAATGATGGCTTTAGGATGGATGAATATAGGTGCTGCTATGGCTCCTGATGCAGCTTTAGCTAGTATTATTTCTACAATATTAGTTATAGGCGGTAAACAAGCAATAGGTACAGGTATAGCTGTTGCTATTCCAATAGCTGCTGCAGGACAAGTATTAACAATATTTGCAAGAACTTTATCAGTAGGATTACAGCATAGAGCTGACACTTATGCTAAAGAAGGAAATCTTAGAGGCATAGATTTAATGCATTTAAGTGGTCTTCTTATTCAAGCTTTACGTGTAGCTATTCCATCTTTACTTGTAGCTATGTTCGTTGGAACAGGAGCTGTTCAATCTTTCTTAAATGCGATACCATCTTGGATAACTGGTGGACTTCAAGTAGCTGGAGGATTTATAGTTGTTGTTGGATATGCAATGGTTATTAATATGATGGAAGCTAAATATTTAATGCCATTCTTCTTTTTAGGATTTGTAGTGGCTGCATTTACAAACTTTAATTTAGTTGCTTTTGGAGTTCTTGGAACAGTAATGGCTATAATATATATTCAATTAAATCCAAAATACAATATGCCTAAGGTTGCTGTATCTACTAATAGTAAGGCAGCTACTGACGATTTAGATGACGATTTAGATGATGAATTAGATGATTAAAAGGGAGGAGTAAGAATGAGCGCAGAAATTAAAAATTCAGAGGTTAAAAATCCAAATGAAAAATTAAAATTAACTAAAAAAGACTTAAGAAATGTATTTATACGTTCTAACTTTCATCAAGCTTCTTGGAACTTTGAAAGAATGCAAGCTTTAGGATATTGTTTTGCTATGGTTCCTGTAATAAAAAGATTATATAAAGGTGAAGAAAGAAAAGCAGCAATGAAAAGACATCTTGAATTTTTTAATACTCAGCCTTTTGTAACTGCACCAATACTTGGAGTTACAGCAGCTATGGAAGAAGAAAGAGCAAATGGAGCTCCAATTGATGATGGTGCTATAAATGGTATTAAAATAGGGCTTATGGGACCTTTAGCAGGAGTTGGAGATCCAATATTTTGGGGAACATTAAGACCTGTAGTTGCAGCATTAGGAGCTTCAATAGCTTTAACAGGAAGTATTGCAGGGCCTATATTATTCTTTGTAATATTTAATGCTATACGTTTAGCTATAAGATGGATTGGGGTAAATTACGGATATAAAAAAGGAACAGATATTGTTAAAGATATGAGTGGAAATAGATTGCAAAAATTAACAGAAGGAGCTTCTATACTTGGATTATTTGTAATGGGAGCTTTAGTTTCAAAATGGACTACTGTAAACATACCTTTAGAAATATCCAGAATAACTATGCAGGATGGTAAAGTTGCAGTAACAACAGTTCAGGATATTCTAAATCAATTAATGCCTGGATTAGTACCATTATTATTAACATTCTTATGTATGAATCTTTTAAAGAAAAAAGTAAATGCTATTTGGATTATTTTTGGATTATTTGCAGTAGGAATTATTGGTTTTGCAACAGGGGTATTAAAATAGTATATAAATAAAATATCAAGCGGTAAATATCTAATATTATTGTTTAGTTATTTGCCGCTTATTTTTATTTAAATAAAGATATTAAAAATATAATAGTAATAATAAAAGCTAAGAATATAATGTTAATAAATTTAATTTTTATTTTTAAAAAATTTTAATTCTACTTATATTAATGCTACTTAGCTACTTACAAAAGTAGTTTTTGAAATTAAGCGTTAAGTTGAGTATTATATATTAATAAAATAAAAATTTTAAACGTTATATATTAAGTAATGGCAAATCTTTTAATGGAAGCAAAAAAACTATTGACAAAAATTCAAAATGTGATATATTTTTATATGTATTTAATAAAAATAAACCCTTAGTTTAATATAGCTAAACTAATTTAAAATATTTTTATAAAAATTATATAAAGTTGGTATATTAATTTTAAAAGTATCTATATATAGATAATTTTTTTTGCTTATTTTGAAGGAGGGATTTATTATGAAAATTGAACAACTTGGCAGACATATTCTAATAGAATATTATAACTGCGATAAAGAAGTATTAAAAAACCATGAATTAATAGAAGAATATATGAACGAGGCGGCTAGAAGAGCTAATGCTACTATAGTCACAAGTTGTTTTCATAAATTTAATCCCTGGGGAGTTAGTGGTGCTGTAATAATACAAGAATCACATCTAACAATCCATACATGGCCTGAATATGGATATGCTTCTGTAGATGTATATACTTGTGGAGAAAGTGTAAATCCATGGATAGCATTTGAATATCTTGAAGATGTACTTAAAGCATCCAGAAGCGAATCAACAGAAGTGGCAAGAGGGATGGTTGAAAAAATTAAAAATTTTGCTAATGGTGAATATAATAATATTGAAGTAACTCATAAGCCAATGAATTAATGGAGGAATTAAAAATGGAATTATGGTATACTGAAAATCAAACTCCTAATGTTAAATTTTCAATGAAAGTTAAATCACATCTTTATTCTGCTAAAAGTCCTTTTCAGCAAATAGATGTTATTGACACATATGAATTTGGAAGAGTTTTAGTTATAGATGGATGGACAATGCTTACAGAAAAAGATGAATTTATATATCATGAAATGATAACTCATGTAGCTCTTGCAACTAATCCTGAAATTAAAAAAGTTTTAGTAATTGGAGCTGGAGATGGTGGAACTGTAAGAGAGCTTACAAGATATAATTCTATTGAAAAAATAGACATGGTTGAAATAGATGAAACTGTTGTAAAGGTGGCAAAAGAATTTTTACCTTTTACTGCTAATAAACTTGATGATCCAAGAGTTAATCTTTATTTTCAAGATGGAATAAAATTTGTTGAAGGAAAAAATAATGAATATGATTTAGTAATAGTTGATTCTACGGATCCTATAGGGCCAGGGGAAGGATTATTTACTACAGAATTTTATAAAAACTGCTCCAATGCTCTAACGGAAAATGGAATTTTAGTAAATCAAGGAGAAAGTCCATACTATCAAAAAGATGCAAGGGAAATGAAAAGAGCTTTCTCAAAGCTTAAAAAAATATTTCCAATATGTGAGGCTTATCAATATCATATGCCTACTTATCCTTCTGGACATTGGATTTTTGGATTTGCTTCTAAGAAACTTCATCCTATAAAAGATTTTAACGGAGAAAATTGGGAAAAATTAGGACTTAAAACCAAATATTACAATAAAAGAATTCATGTTGGAGCATTTGCTTTACCAAATTATGTAATAGAACAATTAAATGAACAGGAATATTAATTTAATTAAAGTTTAATTTCTGCAAGAAAAAAGAATATAATAAATAAAATACTGTTTTGCACTATTTTAAAATATATTGAACTTTTATGTTTTTTATATAATTAAATAGGACTATATTAATAAAAAGATTGTTTCAAATTATATTTTGGAACAATTTTTTTTATAACAATTTTGTAATAATTTTTAAACAAATTATATTTTTTATGTTGTATAAATATAATTTTATAAAGTAAAACTATTAATATTATAAAAATCCTTATATTAATATAAATTTTATAAGGATTTTATATTAATTTTGCAAATAAAAAATTTTTAAGTATGGAGATATTTGTCAATATTGCCTCTTAAGATTAATAGAAATAAATATATGAAACTTGATTTATTTAATTAATTAGGATAAAATTTCATATAGTAGTCAAAATATCTAATCACTATATTTTTATAAGTTTATTTGGCAAGTCGATATTAATAAGCATTTTAGGATTTTGCGGATTTTTTTATTTAAATATCAGATTTGCTTTGTAATATATAAACATAAAAATATTATAAAAACAGGAGGAAATTTTATGTTGAAACCTTTAAGCCTTGATTTAAGCAAAATAAAGCCATTTTTAAATGAAAGTGAAATAACTAATTTAGAACCAATGGTAAGAGAAGCACACAATATGCTTCATAATGGAACTGGAGCAGGTAAGGACTTTTTAGGATGGATAGATCTTCCAGTTAACTATGATAAAGAAGAATTTGCAAGAATTAAGAAAGCAGCAGAAAAAATAAAAAATAATTCAGATGTTCTTATAGTTATTGGAATAGGTGGTTCATACTTAGGTGCAAGAGCTGCTATAGAAATGCTATCTCATAATTTCTATAATGTTTTACAAAAGGGAAAAAGAAAAACTCCTCAAATATTTTTTGTAGGAAACAATATAAGTTCTACATATATGGCTGATTTACTTGAAGCTATAGAAGGATTAGATATATCAGTTAATGTTATATCTAAGTCAGGTACAACTACAGAACCAGCTATTGCTTTTAGAATTTTTAAAGATTATCTTGAAAAGAAATACGGAAAAGAAGGTGCAAAAGAAAGAATATTTGCAACAACAGATAAAGCAAGAGGTGCACTTAAATCTTTAGCAGATGCTCAAGGTTATGAAACTTTTGTTATTCCTGATAATGTTGGTGGAAGATATTCTGTACTTACAGCTGTTGGACTTCTTCCAATTGCAGTTGCAGGAATAAATATAGATGAAATGATGGAAGGCGCAGCTTCTGCAAGGGAAGCTTATAGTAATGTAGATTTAAATTCAAATGATTGCTATAAGTATGCTGCAGCTAGAAATGCTTTATATAGAAAAGGTAAAGTTACTGAAATATTAGTAAATTATGAGCCAGCTCTTCATTATTTTAATGAATGGTGGAAACAGCTTTTTGGTGAAAGTGAAGGAAAGGACAATAAAGGAATATTCCCTGCAGCAGTAGATTTTTCAACAGATTTACATTCTATGGGACAATATATTCAACAAGGTTTAAGAAACATTTTTGAAACTGTTATAAATGTTGAAAAACCAAAAAAAGAAGTTGTTATTGAAGAAAGTGCTGAAAATATAGATGGATTAAATTTCTTAGCAGGAAAAACTATGGACTTTGTAAATAAAAAAGCTTTTGAAGGAACAGTACTTGCACATAATGATGGTGGAGTTCCAAATATTGTTTTAAATGTAAGTGAATTAACTCCATATAATTTCGGATATATGGTATATTTCTTTGAAAAAGCTTGTGGAATAAGTGGATATTTAATGGGAGTTAATCCTTTTGATCAACCAGGAGTTGAAGCATACAAGAAAAATATGTTTGCATTGCTTGGAAAACCAGGCTTTGAAGATTTAAAAGCTGAGCTTGAGAAAAGATTATAAAAAATAATGTGTCAGGTATAAGCCTGGCACATTATTTTTAATATAATATAAATTAAGAGTATTTTAGAGTATTTTATTGTAAGAAAATTTGTATTTAAATAACATTAATTTTAATATATAAATTATTAAGAGGTTTGTATGAGAATTTTAGTTGACGCTGATGCCTGTCCTGGGAAAAGTATAATTGAAAAATTGGGAAAAGAATATAATATTGAAATAATTATGTATTGTGATTTAAATCACGTACTATATAGTGATTATTGTACTATAAAATATATGGATAGTGGATTTCAAAGTGTAGATATGGCTATAGTAAACGAAGTAAAAGAAAATGACATTGTTGTATCTCAAGATTTTGGAGTAGCAGCTATAGTACTTTCTAAAAAAGCTTTTGCTATAAACCCTAAAGGTTATATATATAGTAATGATAATATAGATAACCTTTTGCTAGAAAGACATATATCAAGTAAGATAAGAAGAAGCGGCGGGAAAACAGTTAATCCTAAAAAAAGGAGCAAAGAAGATGATGAAAGACTTTATAATAATTTATTAAAGCTTATAAAGTTAAATATTATTTAAAAAAATGAAAATTCCGCTTTAGACCTAGATTCTACTAAAAATAGTTATATAAATAAAATATATTATAAAACAAAGCCTAAATATAAAGTTAATAATAGTTATAACATTTATATTTAGGCTTATTTTTATCTATATAATACCATTATACTTATACTTTCCACTAATACATTATCAGAAACTTTTTTTATAACATTAGTACCAGAAATATGTTTATCAGTAACTATGTTCCAAACTCCTTTAGGAATAGGCAATATTATATTATATTTATTTGAGTTATAAATAACTAAAATATCTTTCCAAATGTCTTCATTAGCATAATTTTTAAGAATAAAAGCTATGGAATTTTTAGGAGTATCTAAAAATTCTAAATGATTTTGTATTTCTTCTCTTGAATTCATTCTAAAAGCGCTATGTTCTTTCCTTAGTTTTATTAGACCTTTATAGTATTCAAAAACATCTTTAAATTCAAATTTTCTATTCCAATCCATCCAATTTATATAGTCATCTGAACGTACACTGTCTTCTACATTATACTTTGTTCTGCAGAATTCTGCTCCAGAATGTAAAAAAGCTATACCTTGACAAGTTAAAACTATTGCATTTGAAAATTTTTGTATTGACTTTAAAGTTTCTATATCATCTTCAGGGTTAGAAAGATTTATTTTATCCCATAATGTATTATTATCATGAGATGATACATAATTTATGGATTGATCAGGAGTTTGAAATAAGGAATTTCCTCTATTAAAATAATCTGTACATCCAACAATACAATACTTTATTATATCTTCCATATTTTCTCTTCCACTTGCAAACCCTTTTTCTTCTTTTATAAAAACACTGCCTCTTACTGCATTTCTTATAGTATCATTAAAATGACCTATATGAGGAATTTTATTTGCATTTAACTGATTTGCTTTTATATCTTCTGGAAGTAAAGTATTTAAAACCCAACCTTCTCCATAAAGCATAATAGGTTTATTAAAACTATTTAAACTTTCTCTCACTTTATTCATTGTTGTAATATCATGAATACCCATTAAATCAAATCTAAATCCATCTATATGATATTCATCTACAAAATAGCAAACAGAATCTATTATAAAACGGCGCATCATAGGACGTTCAGAAGCTGTATCATTGGAACATCCACTACCATTTGATTGAGTTCCATCTTCATAAAATCTAAAATAATAACCTGGGAAAATTTTTTCTAAATTATCAGTTTTCAAATCAAATACATGATTATAAACTACATCCATATTTACCCCTATTCCATGTTTATGAAAAGTATGAATTAAAGCTTTAAGTTCTAAAATTCTAGAGGTAGGATTATAAGGATTAGTAGCATAGCTGCCTTCAGGCACATTATAATTTTGAGGATCATAACCCCAATTATATTTTATAGGATTTTTTTCATCAGTACTTATATAGCTGAAATCATATATAGGCATGAGCTGAACATGAGTTACTCCAAGCTCTAATATATGACTTAATCCAGTAGATAAACCTTTAGATGATTTTGTGTTTTCTTCTGTAAGGCCTAAAAATTTTCCTTTATTTTTTATATTGCTATCAGGATGCATTGATATATCTCTTACAGAAATTTCATATATTATTGCATCAGTAAAATTATCAAGTTTTAAAGAAGGCTCATTAAAAAAATCTTCGGGATTAGTTTTACTTAAATCAATAATAGCTCCTCTAAGCCCATTTATTCCAACAGCCTTTGCATAAGGGTCTACGGCTTCATTTATATTTCCGTATACATTTACTTCATATGTATAAAATAATCCTTCCAAATCTTCTTTTAAGTTTAAAGACCAAACACCATCTTGCTCAGTCATTTTAAATCTTCTAGGTACTTCCTCGATTTCTATATCACCATTTTTATATAAAAGTAAATCTACAGAAGAAGCAGCTGGAGACCAAACTCTGAATAAAGTTTCAGATTTACTATAAAAACAGCCTAATGGAATATCTGTATAATATCTTTTATTAAAGCTTTGAGAAGTAAATATTTCTTTATATAAAGCTCTAATTGTTATATCATTATAAGTAACATAACAATAATATTTTATGTTTATTTCTTCATTTAATAATACATAAAAATAGTTTTCTTTTTCTATAATTTCCTTTATATTTAAAAATTTTTCTCCATTTTTTATAATTAAGCAATTTTTATCTAAACATACTTTTTCTTTAAATATGACTTTAATTTTGTTAAAATCAATAATCGAAACATTAAACATTAACATATATCTCCTCATATAATAAAAAATTCAAATTATATAAACATTTTAACCTATTAAACGATATAATTAAAGGGGGGAGTAAATAGTAAATATAATATAAACCTTAATATAAAATACTATAACAAATTATGGAATTATAGTATAATATATAAATAAGTTCAATATTAAAATAGGCTTTTTATAATTTAAAAATTTTGGTTTTGTATTATATATATTCAAAGAATAAGATAAATATAGTTTAGAAAAATAATAATATTAAATGTTGACTGCTATAAAATATAAGGTTAGAAACAATATAAACTGTATATGGGGATTAATTTACAGCTTATTGCGAGTTAATCATAGTACTATATTAAACTTTGAAGCTTTATATATAATATATATAAAAAGCCATTAATTATGAGCTTGTTTATTTTTAAAATGAGGTATATCATATAAGCAAGGGAGATATTGCAATGAATGAGATAGGCATAGCTTTTAATTTACAAAGTCCGCAAGAAAAAAATAAGGACATAAAAATATATATATCTGAAAAAAAAGAAGATAATCTTTTATATAAATTTATGATTGGATGCGATGGAGCATGGGAAACATTAAGAGATTTTAGCCCTGAAGAAGAAGTTATTTGGACTCCTCATAAAGATGGAAGATATACAATTATGGTACAAGCTAAAACATTAGATAGTGTTAAGTCTTTTGATTATGTCTCAAAAGCAGATTTTATTATAGGCAAAGAAGAAGAAAAAATAATAAATAATATATATTTAGATAAGGAAGAAATAGTAAAGGGAGATAAAGTTACATTAACTATAGAAACCAAAAAATTAGATCTGGTTTTTAGATATTACATAAAAGAAAAGGATATATGGAGGCTTATAAAAGATTATAGTGCTGAAAATACTTTAACATTTATTGCTGATAAACCAGGGCAAAATGAAATTTTAGTACAATGTAAAACATTAGATTCAAAGAATAAATTCGATGAATGTGAAAATATACTATTTCAAGTTGAAGAAACAAAAAAAGTTGAAATTATTAATTTTAAATGTTTAATAGAAGATATTATAGTTGATAATGAGCTTGTATTTGAAGTAGAAACATCTTGTAAAGATGGTAAAACTATATTATATAAATTTATAAAAGTTGCAGAAGATGGAAGCAAAGAATGTATACAAGATTATTCTAATAAAAATATAGTAAGCTTTATTGAAACTAAAAAAGGAGATTATAAGCTTTTATGTCTTGTAAAAGATATATATTCTCCAAGAGATTATGATGATATAGCAGCTTTAAATTATACTGTTAAACCTTATAAAGACATAGTTATACAAAGTTTTACCAGTGATTTAAGCTCCCCTCAGGTTTGTGAAACATGTATAAATTTTAAGGCAGTGGTTTTTGGGGGCAAAGAGCTTCAATATAGATTTAAAATTGATGGCAACCATCCAGAAGATTCAGGTTACATAAGAAATAGTAATTTTTTATGGAAAACTAAAAAGCCTGGTAAATATAAAATTGAGCTTTGGGTAAAAGATGTTTCTTTTGATGGTAATTATGAAAAATCAGCAGTAATGAATTTTATAATTGAAGAAAAAAACTTAGATCCTATTATTATAAGTAAGGTTGTATTAGATAAAAATAACAAAATATTAATAGGAGAGACTATAAATGCTAAAGTAATCGCTTCTGGAGGCATAGAGCCAAGATACAGTTTCAATGTAAAAAAAGAAGGCAAAGAAATAGAGAAAATAAATTTTGGTACATGTAACTGGGTTAATTTTACACCGGAAGAAAAAGGAGTTTATGAGCTTGAAGTAAGGGTAAAAGATAAATATTCAAAAAGAAATTATGATAGTCACTCTATAGTTTATATTGAAGCTTTTGATTATATGCCTGCTTCAATTGATTATATATTACATAAAAAGAAGGAAAATTATCAAATAGGAGATATAATAGATTATGAAATTATAACTCAATACACACAAAAAACTCTTGTAAAATATGTTTTAAATATAAATGGACGTAAAGTAGAAGAAACAGATTATGTTAAAGATAAAAATTATTCTTTTATTCCTAAATGCAGCGGCATATATACTTTAGAAATTTATGCTAAAAACGAAAAAAGTGATAAAGAGTTTGATTGCAAGAGAGAAATAAAAATTAATGTTTATGATGCTCCTCCTATAAGTAATATAAAAATATCATGTGATAAAAAATTTTTAAAAGTAAATGAAACTGTAACTTTTAATGTGAGCTGCGATGGTGGACAAGACGTTCTTTATAAATTTTATATTATGGAGCAAAAAAATTGGAAATTAGTTCAAAATTATAGCAAAAAAAATTATTATAGTTTTATGCCATTTCATAATGGTGTATATAAACTTTTGGTTTTATGTAAAAGCGGATTAAGAAAATGTGATTATGAAGATTACGATATAATTAAATTTCAAGTAGAATAAAAATTAAATTTAATAAATGTCGAGGTGAAAAGATTTGAATGTAGAAAATAATAATCAAAGTACTATACAGAAATTTTTAGAAATACAGCTTTTAACTCAAGCATTTAAAGGTATTTTAGGAGAAAATTCATCTTCTTTTCAAGTTGTTTTTCAAAGTTTGATAGATAACATGAAAAACAATGAAAATGAAATAAATTTATTAGGTTTATTAGGAGAAGATTTAAATAAATTAAATTATACTGAAATTCAACCTGTAAAATTTATAACTAATATGAAGGAAGAAATCAATGGTGATATAAAAAGCAACAATATTACTATTGAAGAAGCAGTAGAAAAAGCTTCTAAAAAATATAATGTAGACAAAGATTTTATTTTAGCTATTATAAAGCAAGAATCAGGATTTAATCCTAACGCTAAGTCAAGTGCAGGAGCTATGGGACTTATGCAGCTTATGCCTAGTACTGCTAAATCTTTAAAAGTTACAGATCCTTATGATATCGAGCAAAATATAGATGGTGGTACCAAATATTTAAGAAGCCTTTTAGATATGTATGGTAATTCAAAAGAACTTGCATTGGCAGCTTATAATGCAGGTCCAGGAGCAGTAGCAAAATACAATGGTATACCAAAATATAAAGAAACTCAAAACTATGTAAAAAAGGTTATGAGCTATTATAATAAGTAAAAACAGTCTTAAACAGGCTGTTTTTTATTTTATTAAAGGTTATAATATATACAAAGAAAGTGAGGTATATAAATGGAAAGGTTAGATAAAATTTTAGCTAATTTAGGATATGGATCAAGAAAGGAAGTAAAAGCCCTTATAAAAAATAAAGAAGTTGAAATAGATGGTGTTATTGCTAAAGATAGTTCAATGCTTATAGATCCTGAAAAAAGTGAAATTAAGGTATGGGGTGATGTAGTAAATTATAGGAAATATATATATTTAATGATGAATAAACCAGATGGAGTAGTTTCTGCAACTTTTGATAAATATGATGAAACTGTTATAGATTTAATTGAAGATGAATATAAAGTATTTAATCCTTTCCCTGTAGGAAGATTAGATAAAGATACTGTAGGGCTTCTTTTAATTACTAATGATGGTGAATTAAATCATAAATTAATATCTCCTAAATGGCATGTTGATAAAGTTTATTATGCTGAAATAGATAAAGCAGTTGATGAAAATGATGTAAGAGCATTTGAAAAAGGTATTATATTAGATGATGGTTATAAATGTATGCCTGCTAAACTAGAAATATTAAATTCTGGGAGAGATGGTTCAGAAGTTAAAGTCACTATTCAAGAGGGTAAATTTCATCAAGTTAAGAGAATGTTTAATAGTTTAAATAAAAATGTAGTGTATTTAAAAAGAATTAGTTTTGGACCTATTAAACTTGATGAAAATTTAGAAGAAGGGCAAAGCAGAGAATTGTCTAAAGAAGAAGTAGAAATGTTAAAAAATATCACCAGTCAGCTTAAAAATGAAGGATTATCATTCATTTAATATGTCATTTACAAATTTATATTGCAAAAGTATTGCATTTTATATATAAATTTATTATAATAATCTTGCAAGGATAAATAAAAAGAATTAATAGCCCCCTTTTTATTTATTAATAAAACAGTCCAGCCCCAAGGACTGTTTTTCATTTTTTGATTTAATTTTTAAATTAAAAAATGAAATTATGGTTTCATATGAATTTTATTTAAACAAGTAAGAATTTAATATTTTTATATACTTTTTTGTTTAAAGAGTTAAGTTTACTTTGAAATATATATTAAAAAATGTTAGAATAAATACATATAATGTAATAATCCGAGCAGGGAATATCTTGGAGGTAAATATGTCAGATTATAATTCAAAACTTAAAAGTAAGGAAATAGATTTTTTATGTGAAGCTATTTTAAGTTTAAAAAATAAAGAAGAAGTATATAGATTTTTTGAAGATATATGTACTGTAAATGAAATTAAAGATTTAGCACAAAGGCTTCAGGTTGCAAAGATGCTTAAGCAGAAAAAAACTTATCTTGACATAGCAAATGCAACTGGAGCAAGTACAGCAACTATAAGCAGAGTTAATAGGGCTTTAAATTATGGCAGTGATGGATATAATCTTGTTTTTGAAAGAATTAATTGGAAAGAAGAGTAAATAAATAATAAATTAAAAATGTTTCTAAATAGCCACAAATTTTAGTGTTTTTCTTTTAATTAAACTTTAGTAAGTTTAATTAAAACACTTGATTTGTGGCTATTTTATGATGCCATTGTTTTAATATAATTAAAATATGATATAATGATAGGTATGTAATAAATAAATGTTTATATTTTCTATAAAAGGAGAGAAAAATATGGACTTACAAAAGCTTTTAAATAAAGAACAATATGAAGCTGTTACAACTATAGATGGTCCACTTTTAATACTTGCAGGAGCAGGTTCAGGGAAAACTAGAGTTTTAACTTATAGAATAGCACATATGATAAAAGATTTAGGCATTTATCCTTCTTCTATACTTGCAATTACATTTACAAATAAAGCAGCAGGTGAAATGAAAGATAGGATTAGAAATTTAGTTGGTTCAGAAGTTGATAATATGTGGGTTTCAACTTTTCATTCCAGCTGCGTAAGAATTTTAAGACGTGAAATAGATAAGCTTGGATATAATAAAAATTTTGTTATATATGATACATATGATCAGAAAACATTAATTAAGCAGTGTATAGAAGAACTTAATAATATAAATGAAAAAGAGATAGATATTAAAGAAATAATAAATAAAATTGGAGATGCAAAAGATAAATTAATTTCTCCAGAAAAATTTAAAATAGAATATGAACATAATTATAGAATGAATAAAATTGCTGACGTATATATGCTTTATCAAAAAAGGCTTAAAGCAAATAATGCTCTTGATTTTGATGATATTATATTTAAAACAGTACAGCTTTTTAGAGAACATAAAGATGTATTAGAATTTTATCAAAGAAAATTTAAATATATTATGATTGATGAGTATCAAGATACAAACATGGCACAATATGAATTAGTTAAACTTTTAGCTGACAAACACAGAAACATATGTGTTGTAGGTGATGATGATCAAGCAATTTACACATGGAGAGGTGCAGATATTCGCAATATTCTTGGATTTGAAAAAGATTATCCAGAAGCTAAAGTAATTAAGCTTGAGCAAAATTACAGGTCAAAGGCAAATATTTTAAATGCAGCTAATTCTGTTATAAGAAATAATTATGAAAGAAAAGATAAAGTTCTTAAAACTACTAATGATTTAGGAGAAAAAATAAAAATATATAGAGCTTTTTCTGATACTGATGAAGGAAATTTTGTAGCTTCTGAAATAAAGAGATTGATAAGAGAAGAAGGTAAAAATTTTAGCGATTTTGCTATACTTTATAGAACTAATGCACAGTCTCGTATATTTGAAGATACTTTTATAAAAAATGATATTCCATACAGACTTATTGGTGGATTGAAATTTTATGATAGAAAAGAAATTAAAGATATATTAGCCTATTTAAGACTTATTAATAATCCTGTTGATGATATAAGTCTTCAAAGAATTATTAATGTTCCAAAAAGGAGTATTGGAGAAACAACAGTTGCTAAAATACAAGAATTTGCAAATAGCAATGAAGAAGCCTTATATAGTACACTTTTAGATATAGAATATGTTCCAGGACTTACACAAAAGGCTATAAATTCTATAAATAAATTTGTAAGCTTAATAAATGGATTTATTAGACAAAAGGATGAAATTCCTGTTTCAAAACTTATAGAAACAATACTAGAAGAATCTGGTTACTTAAAAGAGCTTAAAGCTTCAAAAGATGTAGAAGATGAAAGCAGAATAGAAAATCTCAAGGAATTAGTATCTGCAGCTGTAGAATTTGAACAGACTTCAGAAGATACAAGTTTATCTGCATTTCTTGAAAAAGTTACATTGGTTTCAGATATAGATAATTTTGATGAAAAAGCTGACAGTGTTGTACTTATGACTATTCATAGTGCAAAAGGTTTAGAGTTTCCAGTAGTATTTATGGTTGGTATGGAAAATGGAATATTTCCAGGAGCAGCATCTTTAAATAGCGAAAGTGAAATGCAAGAATCAAGAAGACTATGCTATGTAGGTATAACTAGGGCTAAAGAAAAATTATATATGACTTCTGCTGAGGTAAGGAGAGTATTTGGGAAAACTGTAGCTTATTCACCTTCTGACTTTTTAAGTGAAATACCAAATGAACTTAAAGAATATATAGGAAGTCAAAGTTATAAGCAAAAAGTTGAAGAAAATAAATTTTTTAATAATAAATTATTTAATTCTAATAATATTAATAATATAGGAATAAATTCTCAAAGTTACAATTCAAATAAAAATTCTTCTTTAGAAAGTCAATTATCAGGTAAAACATTGACAATTAATGAAGCTACTCTTGGAAGAAAGGTTAGGCATGCTAAATTTGGAATTGGAACTATAGTAAGCGTTGCAAAAGATGGAAATGATGTAAAATTAACAATAGCTTTTAATACACATGGAATTAAAAATTTTATGCTTGGATTGGCACCACTTGAAGCAATTTAATGGAGGGATTTCATGGTAGATAAAGATATTAAAATAAAAAAAATACATGAACTTGTAGAAGAACTTAATAAACATGCCTATAATTATTATGTTTTAGATAATCCTTCTATTTCAGATAAAGAGTATGATGAAAAATATGATGAACTTTTAAAATTAGAAAAAGAGACTAATTATATTTTACCTTATTCACCAACTCAAAGAGTAGGGGATATTGTATTATCTGAATTTCAAAAATATATACATAAAGGTAGGCTTTGGAGTCTTGATAAAGCTCAGTCTTTAGAAGAACTTGAAGATTGGGTTACTAAAGTTAAAAAATTTGTATATGAATATAATATAAGTCACGAAGAAAAATTACCTGAATTAAAATTTGTAGTTACTAAAAAATTTGATGGACTTACAATAAACTGCACATACGATAAAGATGGAATATTAATAAAGGCTGCTACAAGAGGCACAGGAAGCGTGGGAGAAGATATTACACCACAAGTTAAAACTATAAAAACCATTCCTTTAAAGATAGATAATGATTATCTATTTGAAATTCATGGAGAAGCTATAATGACTAAAAAAGCTTTTAATGAATACAACAAAAATGCTGAAGTTCCACTTAAAAATTTACGAAATGGTGCTGCAGGGGCTCTTAGAAATTTGAATTTAAAAGAAACAGCTAAAAGAAATCTTTCAGCATTTTTTTATGATATAGGATATACAGAAGGAGAACCATTTAAAAGTTATATAGACATGATGAATTTTATTAAAGAAAAAGGGTTCCCAGTTGACGATTATATAAAAGTTTGTACAAATTTAGAGGAATTAAAAACTGAAATAGATTATATTAAAAATATAAGAGATGAGTTAGATTATGATATAGATGGAGCAGTTATAGTAATTGATGATATTAAAACCAGAGAACTTTTAGGATATACTGTTAAATTTCCTAAATGGGCTATAGCTTTTAAATTCGAAGCACAAGAAGCTACAACAAAGCTTTTAGATGTTGAATGGAATGTAGGACGCAGTGGAAGAGTTACTCCTACTGCAATTCTTGAGCCAGTTGAGCTCGCTGGTGCTACTGTAAAGAGAGCAACTTTAAATAATATGGATGATATAAAAAGAAAAGGTGTAAGGATTGGATGTGATGTTTTTGTACGTCGCTCAAATGATGTAATTCCTGAAATAATGGGTGTTGTAGAAGATACATTAGAAGGCAGCAAAGAAATAGAACCCCCTAAATATTGTCCATATTGTGGCAGCGAACTTATACAAGAAGGAGTTCATTACTTTTGTGAAAATACTTTATCTTGTAAACCTCAAATGATTAAAAGTATTGTTCATTTTGGAAGTCGTGAAGCTATGAATATTGAAGGATTTAGTGAAAAAACAGCAGAAGCTCTTTTTGAAAAATTAGATATTAAGTCTATTGCAGATTTATATAGGTTAAAAAAAGAAGATTTACTTAAGTTAGAGAAATTCGGAGAAAAAAAAGCTCAAAATTTATTAAATGCTATAGAAAAAAGCAAAAATTGTGATTTATCGTCTTTTATATATGCTCTTGGAATACCTAATGTAGGGAAAAAAACTGCTTTAGATTTAGCTAAAAATTTTAAAACATTAGAGAATTTACAAAAAGCTGATTTTGAAGAACTTACTTCCATTCAAGATATAGGAGATATAGTAGCAAAAAGTATAATAGAATTTTTTAAAGAAGAAAAAATAGCAAATAGTATAAATGAACTTTTAAATTTAGGTATAAAACCTTATTTTAAAGATATTACTGCAATAGAAAATACTTTTATGGGTAAAACTATAGTTGTAACAGGAAGTTTAAAAAATTATAGCAGAAGTGAAATAAAAGAAAAGCTTCAAAATTTAGGAGCTAAAGTTTCAGAAAGTGTAAGCAAAAAAACAGATTATGTAATTGCAGGAAAAGATCCTGGTTCTAAATATAATAAAGCTTTAGAACTTGGAATAAAAATATTATCAGAAGAAGAATTTATTTCTATGCTGTAAAATATTTGTAAATATATAGAAAAACTCTTTACAACAATTAAAATTAATATTATTATATATTGTGGATAAAAACTTTATTTTTTAAATATTATTCAAAATAATTTATAATTATTTTGAAAAAGAGAGGAAGGCATAGTATATGATTAAAAAAGCTATAAACATACTAGGCTGGATTGGAGTTTTATTTACATTTTTAGCTTTAATACTTACAATGCTTTCAACATATCATTTTGTGTACATAAAATATTTTTATGGATATTATACTCTTCAGTGGTGTTTATTTTTTACCATGATAATTTGGGGAGTAAAAATTTTTTACTTAAAATCCAGTTTTAAAGATTTAGTGTACACAGGGATTTGTTTTCTTATGGCTTTTGGCTCTGTAATTTTTAGGTTTATGAGAGTACAATAAATTACTAAAAATACATCAATATTTTTATATTGATGTATTTTTTTAGTATTGTAGCCTAAAAAACTTTATTTTGTGGTAAAATATTAATTATTATAAATGGAAGAGGTGGGAAAATGTCAGTTACTAAAAAAGATGTAGAATATGTTGCAGAACTTGCTAGATTAAATTTTACAGAAGATGAAAAAGATGCTCTAATACATGATTTAAATAGTGTATTAGGATATATTGACAAATTAAATGAATTAGATACTGATAATGTAGATATAATAGTAAATCCTTATTATATCGAAAATAGATTAAGGGAAGATGAAGTTAAACCATCTATGGAACTTGAAGATGTGCTATCAAATGCACCAGATAAATTAGAAGAATATTTTTTAGTTCCTAAAGTTATAGAATAGATTCTTATTAAAAGGAGGAAATTTTAGTGGAACTACATAAGTTAAAAGCTCATGAATTAAAAGAGCTTATAGATAAAAAAGAAGTAAAGGTAGAAGAAGTTACTGAAAGCTTTATAAATAGAATTGAAAATATAGATAAAAACATAGGAGCATATCTTTATTTAGCAAAAGAAGAAGCTATTGAAAAATCAAAAGAATTAGATAAAAAAATTGCTAAAGGAGAAAAATTAGGAGCCTTAGGGGGATTACCTATAGGTATAAAAGATAATATAAGCGTTAAAAATATGCAAAATACTTGTGCTTCAAAAATGTTAGAAGGATATAAACCTCCTTTTGATGCAACAGTAGTAGAAAAATTAAAAAAAGAAGATGCTGTTATATTAGGAAAATTAAATATGGATGAATTTGCTATGGGATCTTCTAATGAAAATAGTGCGTATAAATTAGTTAGAAATCCATGGGATTTAGAAAGAGTTCCAGGAGGTTCTTCAGGTGGATCTGCTGCTGCAGTTGCAAGTTTTGAATCTCCTCTTACTCTTGGTTCTGAAACAGGAGGGTCAGTAAGACAGCCTGCATCCTTGTGCGGAGTTGTAGGATTAAAACCTACTTATGGAAGGATATCAAGATATGGTCTTGTTGCTTTTGGCTCAACACTTGATCAAATAGGTACTTTAGGAAGAGATGTAGAGGATTGTGCTCTTGTTACACAATATATTGCAGGTTTTGATAATAGAGATTCTACAACAGCAGAAGTTCCTGTTCAAGATTATTCAAAAAGCTTAACTAAAGATATAAGAGGTAAGAAAATAGGAGTACCAAAGGAATATTTTGAAGAAGGATTAAATGAAGATGTAAGAAAAACTATTATGGAAGCTATTGATGTTTTAAAAGAAAATGGAGCTATAGTAGAAGAATGCTCTCTTCCTCTTTCAGAATATGCTTTAGCAGCTTATTATATAATTTCAAGTGCAGAAGCTTCATCAAATTTAGCTAGATTTGATGGCATTAGATATGGGCATAGATCTAAAAATTTTAATAATGCAATTGATATATATTATAATTCTAAAAGTGAAGGTTTTGGTAAAGAAGTTAAAAGGAGAATAATGCTTGGAACATATGTGCTTTCAGCAGGCTATTATGATGCTTATTATAAAAAAGCTTTAAAAGTAAGAAATCTTATCAAACAAGATTTTGAAAAAGTATTTAAAAATTATGATGCTGTTATATCTCCGACTACTCCAACACCTGCTTTTAAAATAGGAGAAAAGTCAAAAGATGTACTTTCTATGTATTTGTCAGATATATATACTGTACCTGTAAACATAGCAGGTATACCTGCTATATCAGTACCTTGTGGTATGGTAAATGGACTTCCAGTAGGACTTCAGTTTATGGGGAACTATTTTAGAGAAGATGTATTATTTAATTTAGCTTATAGTTATGAACAATCAACTAAATGGCATAATATGGAACCGAATATTTAAAGTACTTACAGGAGGGAAGATAATGAAATACGAAGCAGTCATAGGGCTGGAGGTTCATGCAGAACTTTCAACAAATACTAAGATATATTGTTCATGTACAACTGAATTTGGAGGACAGCCAAACACACATGTATGTCCAATATGTTTAGGTCTTCCAGGCTCACTTCCTCAGCTTAATAAAAAAGTTGTGGAATATGGTATAAAAGCAGGCCTTGCATTAAACTGTAAAATACATAATGTAAGCAGAATGGATAGAAAAAATTATTTTTATCCAGATAACCCTAAAAATTATCAAATAACTCAAGATGAAATTCCATTATGTTATGATGGATATATAGAAATTGAAACTTCAGATGGAGATAAAAAGAAAATAGGTATAGAAAGAATACATATAGAAGAAGATGCAGGAAAACTTCTTCATACTTCAGCAGGAACTTTGGTAGATTATAATAGAGCTGGAGTACCTTTAATTGAGATAGTTTCAAAACCTGATATAAGAACTCCTGAGGAAGCCACACTTTATCTTCAAAGATTAAAAAGTATATTAAGTTCTATTGGAGTATCTGATGTTAAAATGGAAGAAGGATCTTTAAGGTGTGATGGGAATATATCTGTAAGACCAGAAGGTAGTAGTGAATTTGGAATTAAATCGGAAATAAAAAATATGAATTCTTTTAAAGCATTAGAAAAAGCATTAAATTATGAATATAATAGACAGGTTAAAGCGTTAAATAATGGAGAAAAACTTTCAGTTGAAACAAGAAGATGGGATGAAACAAAAGGTGAAACTGTAGTTATGAGAAGCAAAGAGCAAGCAAATGACTACAGGTATTTTCCAGAAGGTGATTTGGTAACTCTTAATGTAAGTGAACAGTGGATAAATCAAATAAGAGAAACAATACCAGAGCTTCCTCATGAAAAAGCTGAAAGATTTGTTAAAGAATATGGTATTCCTAAATACGATGCTGGAGTTTTAACTTTATCTATGGATATGGCAGATTTCTTTGAAGAAACTGCTAAAGAAAGTAAAGATGCAAAGGCTGCTTCTAATTGGCTTATGGGAGATATTTCAAGGCTTATGAATGAAAATAACATTACAGTTTCTCAATTAAAGTTTACGCCTAAAGATTTAAGTGATCTTATTAATCTTATTAATACAGGAGTTATTTCAAACAATATAGGGAAAAAAGTTTTAGAAGATATGTTCTTTTCAGGAAAAAATCCTAAGATTATAATTGAAGAAAAAGGACTTATTCAAAATAATGATGAAGAGGCTATTCGTGAAGCTGTAGTTAAAGTTATACAGTCTAATCCTAAAGCTGTAGAAGATTTTAAAAATGGTAAAACTAAAATTATTGGATTTTTAGTTGGAATGGTTATGAAAGAAACTAAAGGTAAAGCTAATCCTCAAATTGCAAATAAATTAGTAGCAGAAGAATTAAATAAATTAATATAAATATAGAAAAATTAAATAAATTAATATAAATATAGATGCTCAATAAGAAAACTAAATTATAGCCTAGTAAAATAATAATTAAAGGGGTAATATATTTTACTCCTAAAAGAGAGAAATTATTATTTTGCTAGGCTTATTAAATTTTAAAGCTTTGGACATCTAAAATTTTTATTTAAATTTTATAAGTATATATTCATAGATACTAATTTGATTAAATTTATATAATAATGGCTAAAATTAAAATATATAATTTAAAAAGCTACAGTTGGGGGAATAAACTTATGAAAAAATATGTTTTATGCTTAATTATATTTATGATGTTATTTTTTAATGGTTGTATTGAAAAGAAAACAAATGCATCTTTTAAAGATAGTAGTAGAGTCAATAATTATTTAATTTATGATTTAGGAGATATTCCTAAAGATTTAATTCAGTTAAATGAAAACAATATAAGAGAAATGGATTTAATTTTGGCTGTATTTGAAGGTTTAGTTAAAGTAGATGAAAATGGGGAAATTGTTCCAGGTATTGCAAAAGATTGGATTATTAGTGAAGATGGTATAACATATACATTTAATCTTAGAGAAAATGCTAAATGGAGCGATGGCACAAAAATAAAAGCTGAAGATTTTGTCAATTTTTTCAAAGAATTTTTAAATCCTAATAGAGAAAACATATATGCATATCAGTTATATTCTATATTTGGTGCAGAAGAATATAATAAAGGCAAAAAAAATTTCGATAATGTTGCTATAAAAGCACAAGATGAGAAAACTCTTCAAATAAGATTAAATTCTCCTACAAGTTATTTTTTAGAAATCTTAAGTCAGCCTATATACACACTTAGAGAAATGGATAAAGGACTTGAAAAATTTAGAGAAAATTATAAAAATATTAAATATACTGGCCCATTTAAAATAGATGATATATCTTTAAATGATGAAATTACACTTTTAAAAAATGGCAATTATTATGAACCTTATTTTGTAAAAAGTGAAAAAATATACATAACTTCAAGTAAAAGTAGTGAAAGTGCTTTAGCAAGTTTTAAAAATTCAAATATTAATATTTTTATGGATCCACCTATTAATGAAATTAAAAATCTTATTATAGATGAAGAAGCAGAAGTTATACCAATTAATAAAGGGTCTAGTATTAATTTTAATTTAAAAAGTAAGAGTATTATAAAAGAAAATGATTTTAGAAAAGCAGTATTATCTTCTATTGATAAGAAAAATTTAGTTGAAAAAACTTTAAATGGAATGGTTGTAGAGGCAAATTCTTATATACCTTTTAATGATAAAAATAATAAAATTTTAGATAAAGAAATTAATAAAAATGAAGATTATGATAAAAGTACAAGTTTAAAATTAATTTATTTAAATAGTATTGAAAATAAAAAGGTATGTGAAGCTATAGCTAAAAATATAAAAGATAAATTAGGATTAAATGTAAAATGTATTGGATATAATGAAGATCAATTTTTAGAAAATATAAAAATAGGAGATTATGATATGGTAAAAGTAGATTATTCTTTACTTTATAAAGATCCTCTTTCAGTTTTTGAACCTTGGACTTCAAGTTCAAATTATAATTTATTTGGATATAATAATAGTGAATTTGACAAATTAATATTTAAAGCTAAATTTGAAAAAGATAAAAATATAAGAAAAGGAACAATAGAACAAATAGAAAAAATATTCATTAACGATACTCCTAGCATACCTCTATATTTTTATAACGCTGTACTATGTAGAAAAAATAATGTAAAAGGAGTATATGTAACTTCAGAAGGTAATGTTAAATTTGACAGAGCTTATATAGAATAAATACATTTTATAATATAATTAATTCAGGCAAAAAGTTTATGGAAATTTTAGCTGATGCATAATTGTTAGAGAATTTTGATGTTGATATGTATTTTAGATTGGTAGAGAAGATGATGGTGTGTGAAGGTGAGAAGATAATAGTTAGCTTGCTTGATGGGACGGAGCTTTAAGTAAATAAATCAAAGTAAAAATGATAAAATGAGAATAGAATTGAAAAAATGAGCACATTTGTATTAAACAGAAAGAATGAACTACAATTACAATACAGTTATGAGGATATTGAAATTTACAGATAATCATAATATCTAACAAAATAAAAAAATACTATGCTGTGCAAAATAGATTATGCACAGCATAAGTTTAGAAAACATATTTATTGTAGATTTAATTATAAACTAGATTTTATTTTGCAATACTCCTGCTTTATTTATAGATTCTTTTAAAACAAAATAAGGACAATTATTTGTAAGATTTAATAAATTTGTTGAAGTTGAAATATAATTAAGTGAGCATTTCCCGTTTACACAATAGGTACAGTTTTCCAAACAGCTTATGTTTGTCATAACAGCATCACTCCACTTATCTATATTATTTTTAATTATTTATAGTTTGTTCTTAATAGTGTTTTTTATGTTACGTAAAATTAGTGTTTAAATGTTAAAACCACTAAATATTTGTATAATATAAACTTATAAATTATTTTCGTTAAATATTTTAGTAATATAAATTATAAGAAAAAATATAAATAAATTTTTAGAACTATCAAAAGTAGTTTTGCCTTGAGAGAAACTGCCTTTTTTCTTATTATAAGTAATATTTTTTATAAAAATTGGAGGAAGTTCACAAATTTCAGGGCTTGGAACAAAAGACATTCTAAAAAATTGTTCATCAAGTAAATTTTCAGCTTTTGCAGAAAAATTTTCGTACCTTTCTACATCATCTAAATTAGGACTTTGAGGCCAGCTTAAAATAAGTTCTGAATCTATAATCTGACGTTTAAAAATATCTATTATAATCATATCGCTGTCTTTGCTTTTTTCAATTAAATTATTATAACATAACATAGAAATAAGATAAGACAAAATTTCTAAACATCCATAAGATATTTCTTTTTTTTCACAAGGTTTTATAAATATTCCAAGTTCAGGATCGTACATATCTAATAAAACTTTAAATATTTCTTCACTTATGTCTTTAAATTTAAGTATATTTGTACTTTTATAAAAAAGAATAGAGTTTATCAATGTTAAACAGATTTCTTCTATTTTAATATCTGATTTACTTGAAAAATCATTATCTTCAATTAAAAATTCCATTAAATCCAGAAGAAGTATTTTTACTTCTGGAATATTTGAATATTTATAAAACACATTAAAAGCGAAACATAACTTTATAAGTTCTTCTCTAGAGCAAAGGTACAATTCATCTTTATATTCTAAAAACATTTTTAAAATATCCATTGAAAAGTTTCTATATTCTTCTCCACATTTAGTTTTATCAAATAAGGAATATTTATAAAAAGCTGTCATTTGAATAGCCTGATCAGAATATTTGAATTTTTTATTTTTTTCTTCAAATTTAAAATCAGAATTTAAGTTATGAGATACATTCTTTTTATCTACAAATACTCCTTCTATGTTCCTAAAATTAGTTGCATAAAATTCCAACTGCCTTTTGCATAATATTAAGTATAAATTACTTAAAGAGTATTTTTTATTATCTATATCTTTAAATTGATTATAATACTCTATAAGTTCAAGTAAACATAAAGTCATAAATCCATTACTTTCAATATTTATTTCTTTTTTTAAAGCATCTTCATCAAAGCAAAGATTATTACCAATGCTTATAAGTTTAGGATGAGCCTTTTTGTATATACACAAAAGTGGAGAAATAGAGTTAATTATGTTATTATCAATATTAGGAAAGTTTCTGCTTTTTAATTCACTTTGAGGAATAGTTATACCGCATCTAGAGGTTAAAGTTAAGTACTTTATAGCTTCTTTTGAAAGATAAAATAGTTGTTTTTCAACTTGGTTACTTTTTAAAGAGTTTATTCTTAGAAAAGGTCCTATATAATTCAAAATATACACCACCAAAAAATTAATCCTTATATAAATAATATGAAGTGAGTTTTAAAATTGTGCTTGTCCGCTTTATAAGAAAGGAGATTTTTATGAAATCAGGTAAATTAAACTGGGATGATTTAAATAAAATTATAAAAAATAATAGAAGTGTTAATAGAAAAGAAGTTAAGGTAAGACCTGGTATAGGTGAAGATTGCAGTATAATAGATTTTGGAGATTATGAATGTGCATTATCTACAGATCCTATAACTGGTACTGAAAGAAATATAGGCAAATTAGCAGTTCATATAAATTGCAATGATATAGCTTCAACAGGTATAGAACCATTAGGAATACTTGTAACAATACTTGCTCCAGAGGGAACAGATATTGAACAAATTGATTCAATTATGAAAGAGATAGACGAAGAAACAAAAAAATTAAATGTAGAAATATTAGGAGGACATACTGAAATAACTAAAGCTGTTAATAAAATTATAGTGTCATGTACTGCAATTGGTAAGGGTAAAAATAATACAGCTATTTCTACATCAGGAGCTAAAATTGGAGATGATATTATAGTAACTAAATCCATAGGTATGGAGGGCACATATATAGTAGTAAATGATTATTTTGAATACATAAAGGATTTATTGTCTTTTAAAGAAATTATAGAAGTTAAAGAATATATTAATAAGATAAGTGTAGTAAAAGAAGGAGTTATAGCTGGTAAGTTTGGGGTAAATTCTATGCATGATATAACTGAAGGGGGAGTACTTGGTGCTCTTTGGGAAATGGCAAAGGCTAGTTTAGTAGGATTTAAAGTTTATAAAGAAAAAATGCCTATAAGTACTTCAACTTATAAAATATGTAATAAATTTGATGTAAATCCTTTAAGATTGATATCTTCAGGAAGTATGCTTATTACAACTAAAGATGGTGCAGCTCTTATAGAAAAATTTAAAGAAAATGGAATTAACGCTTCTATAATAGGTAAAGTTACTAAAGAAAAAGGTATACTTGTAGAAAACAATGTTGAAATTGAGGTTGAACCTCCAGAAAGAGATGAATTATTTATTATAAATGAAAAAATTAATAAGTTTGGTATATAATGATTAATATATAATTATAGTCTATGAATTTTAAAGGAGGAAAAAATGCGTATAGATGGAAGAAAAAATGATCAGTTAAGGCCTGTTAAAATAACTAGGAATTACATAAAACATGCAGAAGGATCTGTACTTATTGAAGTAGGGGACACAAAGGTAATATGTACTGCTTCTATAGAAGATAAAGTTCCACCATTTTTAAAAGGTAAGGGAGAGGGCTGGATTACTTGCGAATACAGCATGCTTCCGCGTTCTACGCAAGTTAGAAAATTAAGAGATATATCTAAATTAAAAATAGATGGAAGAACTATGGAAATACAAAGGCTTATAGGAAGAGCACTTAGATCCGTTGTAGATTTAAAAGCTATAGGAGAAAAAACTATATGGATAGACTGTGATGTTATACAAGCTGATGGAGGTACAAGGACTTCTTCTATAACAGGTGCATTTGTGGCTTTGGTAGATGCTGTAAATAAGCTTCATAGAGAAAAACCTTTTGATGTTTATCCTATTAGAAATTTTGTAAGTGCTGTTAGTGTAGGAATTATTAAAGATATGAAATTATTAGATCTATGTTATTTAGAAGACTCTAATGCTAAAGTAGATATGAATATAGTTATGACTGATGAAGGAGAGTTTATTGAAATTCAAGGTACAGGAGAAGAAAGTCCTTTTTCAAGAAAAGACTTGGATGAACTTCTTGCTTTAGGAGAAAAAGGTATAAAACAAATTATTCAGATACAAAAGGATATTTTAAAAACAGATTGTTTATGGATAGGGACTGGTGAGAATAAATGAAGAAACTTATAATTGCAAGTAATAATGAACATAAAATTAAAGAAATAAAAGCTATTTTATCTGAGTTTCCTATAGATATAATTTCATTAAAAGAAGCAGGAATTAACATAGATATAGAAGAAGATGGGACTACATTTATAGAAAATGCATATAAAAAAGCAAGTGAAATATTTAAAATTAAAAAAGACTGTATGGTTTTATCTGATGATTCAGGACTTTCAGTTGATGCTTTAGGAGGAGCTCCTGGAGTTTATTCTGCAAGATTTGCAGGAGAACATGGAAATGATGAAAAAAATAATAAAAAGTTGTTATCACTTCTTAAAGGCAAATCTTTTGATGAAAGAAAAGCAAAATTTATAAGTGCTATTGTACTTATTATAGATGAAAATACCGTTATAAAAGTTCAAGGAGAAGTTGAAGGATATATAAAAGAAGAACCTGCAGGGGAGAAAGGTTTTGGATACGACCCATTATTTTATTTTCCTAAATTAAATAAAACTTTTGCTCAAATGAGTGAAGAAGAGAAAAATTCAGTAAGTCATAGAGCTAAAGCACTTAGAAAATTACAAGAAGAATTAAGAAAGTATTATAAATAAAATAAAAGGTAGGGAAGTATTAAATGCAAATAGCAGTAATAAGTGATACTCACAGAAATACATACGAATTAAAAAAATTGAAAAATATAGTAAAAAATATAGATATAATAATACATCTTGGAGATAATGTAGATGATGTAAATATTCTTAAAGATGGATTTAATGGTAAAATTATCAATGTAAGAGGAAATTGTGATTTTGTAACTTCTGTACCTGTAGAAATATTAGAAGAAATAGAAGGTAAAAAAATATTTATTACTCATGGACATAAATATAATGTAAAATATGGGCTTACAAATTTAAAATATAGAGCAGAAGAATTAGAAGCAGACATAGTTTTATTTGGGCATACACATGAATCACTTGTGGAATATGAAAAAGGAATATGGTTTATAAATCCTGGAAGTGCTTCTCTTCCACGTGATTTTTGTAAAAGTATAGCAATCTTAACAATTGAGAATAATAAAATAGATGTAAATTTGAAAAAACTATAACAAAAAAATTTAAAATAACTATTGACGAATTTAAATATATCGTGTAGAATAATCTATGTCGTCGGGAGTTCGGCAATAACTTCCACGATAACGGGGTGTGGCGCAGATGGGAGCGCGCGTGGTTTGGGACCATGAGGTCGCAGGTTCAATCCCTGTCACCCCGACCAAAAATTTAAAATAATTTTATATTTTACATGCGGGTGTAACTCAATGGTAGAGTTCCAGCCTTCCAAGCTGGCTACGAGGGTTCGATTCCCTTCACCCGCTCCAAAT